>CALYTP010000085.1:0-7931 GCA_945486915.1 uncultured Clostridia bacterium
GGGAGCCTTGGTGCACGCTGTTCGTTACTCGGTTCCATGCAACGCACAGATAAATAACAATTTCCGCCTTACGGCATCCAGACGATCTGCACATTCTTTTTTACAATGGCAATTGAAAAAGAGGGCGAACATTGGTATACTATATAGATGAACTTACAGAAAACGGAGGGATCGGGATGACGGTGGTGTTTGCCACAAATTACTATAACCATCACCAGTCCTGTCTGGCCCGGGAGCTGGACCGGCTCACCGATCACCACTTTTTCTTTCTGGAAACCACGCCCATGGATGATGAGCGGCGGGCGCTGGGCTGGAAATCGGACACCCAGCCCGACTATGTCATCCGCTCCTATGAGCCCAATCAGGCGAGGCGCTGCCGGGAGCTGATCCGGGATGCCGATGCCGTGATCTGGGGCAGCTGCCCCTTCTCCATGATCCTGCCCCGGCTGCTGGCAGGCAAGCTCACCTTCCTCTACTCCGAGCGGATCTTCAAGGAGGGAAAAACCGGCTTCGGCTTCTGGGGCCGAGCAGTCAAGTATCTGCTGAAGCTGGGGCTTTTCCGGCGGAATCACTATCTGCTGGCCAGCAGCGCCTATGCGGCGGCGGACTACAATCTGCTGGGCCTGTTCCGGGGGCGCTCCTTCCGCTGGGGCTATTTCCCTGAGGTGCTCCCCTATGACCCCGATGCGCTGATTTCGGCAAAGCAGCCCAATTCCCTGCTTTGGGTGGGCAGAATGATCCCCTACAAGCATCCCGAGGCTGCCATTGAAACTGCCCGCAGGCTGAAACAGGACGGCCTGCCCTTCCGGCTGAAAATGGTGGGCTGCGGCTCTCTGGAGGAATCCCTCCGGCAGCAGATTCAGAAGGAACAGCTGGAGGACTGCGTGGAGCTCACCGGCTCCATGCCCGCCTCCCAGGTCCGCCGGGAAATGGAAGAAGCTGCTGTGTTCCTCTACACCGCTGACCGGGGCGAGGGCTGGGGCGCCGTCCTGAATGAATCCATGAACAGCGGCTGCGCCGTGGTGGCCTGCCGCGCCATTGGAGCAGCGCCCTATCTGGTGCAGGACGGAGAAAACGGCCTTCTCTACCCCGAAGGGGATGGGGACGCCCTCTACAAAAAAACAAAGAACCTCCTGGAGCACCCGGAGGAAGCCCGTAGACTGGGCAAAAACGCCTATGAGCGTCTGCAGGGGCAATGGAATGCCGCCCATGCCGCCGAATGCCTGATCCGGATCATCCGGCAGATTCAGGCCGGCGAACCCGTCACCGCTCCCGAAAGCGGCCCGGGCAGCATCGCCCCGATCCTATCTGACGAATAACGGAGAAATTTCCATGATCCTATACATCAGCAACGCCACCGCCTACCCCATCTACGACCGCCAGTTTCGCAGCGGGAAGATTGCGGCAGGCTATCAGGTGCAGAAATTCAACAGCAACATCATCTCCGGCCTGGGCGCCCGGGAGGAGGTCACCGCACTGTCCTGCCTGCCCTATGAGGATGTCCCGGCGGAGAGAATCGACGAGACCATCGACGGTGTGCGCTACCTGTGCATTCAGAACACCGCAGGCGCTATGCACCGCTTCGGCAACCTTTTCCGGCTGACCAAAGAAGGCATCGGTATCATCCGCCGCAGCCGCCCCCGCTGCATTCTCTGCGATGCCATCGCCACCTCCCCCTGCCTCATCAGCCGTCTGCTGGGAACTATGTTCCGCATTCCGGTGGTGGGCATCATCACCGACATTCCCGGCATGATGGGCCAGGAGGAAAACGCCATCTCCGCAGACCTGCGCAGGATGCAGGGCTTTGACGGCTACATCCTGCTGACCCGGCAGATGGACGAGCTGGTGAACCCCAAAAAGCGCCCCGCCATGGTGATGGAAGGACTCAGCGCCATGCAGCTGCCGGAGCTTCGGGCAAAGGACGAAAAGCAGATCATCCTCTACACCGGCTCCCTCTGGAAGGAGCTGGCGGGGATCGAGTATCTCACGGAGGGCTTCTGCCAGGCAGCAATCCCCAACACGGAGCTCCATTTCTACGGCTCCGGCGAGCTGGTGCCCTGGCTGGAGGAGCAGAGCCGCAAAAATCCCGCCATCCGCTACATGGGCTGCGTCACCAATGAGGAGATCGTCCAAAAGCAGATCGAGGCGGCGCTGCTGGTGAATCCCCGCCCCTCCCGGGAAGCGTTCTGCAAATACTCCTTTCCCTCCAAGACCATCGAGTACATGGCATCCGGCACCCCGGTGCTGATGACCCGGCTGCCCGGCGTGCCCAAGGAATACTTTGACTACGTTTACACCATTGAAGAAGAGACTGCCGGGGGAATCTGCCGGAGTCTCACCGGTATTTTCGGACAAAGCGAAGCGCAGCGCACCCGCTTCGGGATGGCCGCCAGAGACTTTGTCAAAACCAACAAAAGCTGTGATGCCCAGTGTGGCCGAATTCTCGCCTTTCTGGACACGCTGACAGCATCCCAAAAATAAGGAGAGCATCGCCATGTCTTATCTGATCGTAGTCGCCCACCCCGACGACGAAGTCCTGGGCGCAGGGGCCACCATCCACAAGCTGACAAAGCAGGGTGAAGAAGTCAATGTCTGCGTCCTCTGCGGCCAGGCCCAGGCAAGGGCGGGGCTTTCCCACCAGCTGAGCGCAGAAATGCACGAATGCCTTCGGATGCTGGGGGTGAACCGGGTGTTCGTGGGGGACTTCCCCAACATCAAAATGAACACCAGCGCCCATCTGGATCTGGTTCAGTTCATTGAAAAAGCCATCCTGGAAACCGGGGCGGATCACGTCATCACCCACCACCCCTCCGACCTGAACAACGACCATCACCAGACCTCCGTGGCCTGTCAGGCCGCCGTGCGGATGTTCCAGAGGAGAACGGATGTGCCCAGGCTGAAGGAGCTGCTGTATATGGAGGTCTCCTCCTCCACGGAGTGGGCCCTGAACACCTCCGTCAGCGATTTCCGTCCCAACACCTTCGTGGAGGTGGGCAAGGAAGGCGTTGAACAGAAGCTCCGGGCGCTGTCCTGCTACAAGGGCGTCATGCGCCCCTACCCCCACCCCAGAAGCGAGGAAGCCATCACCGGTCTTGCCGCCTTCCGTGGCTCCCAGGCAGGACTATGCTACGCGGAGGCCTTTGAATCCGCGTTCAGAACTTGCTGAAAAGCTGTTATCCCGGCAAATTGTAATTTGGCGGTGCAAATTACTGCCCAGCCATTGTAGGGGAGGATATCATCCTCCCGCGCAGTGTAAGCCCTCAAAAGGCAATCACGTTGGGCGAATTCGTATCTATGTCCAACATTTTCCCATTCAACCGAACACTCGGAAACCGAAACCTGGCGGGCATCTATAGCCTCCCCTACAGTGGCTGGGCATTTATTTTTACTGCGCGGTAACGATACCGGGCGGTACCCAGGAGTGTGGCGAATACAGACCGCCCCGGTGCGCCATTGTCCGCGGGCACTGCCCGCAAAATTACAATTTTCAAAGTTGTCAAATCAACCGATATGCACATAATCCAATCGAACTACAGAAAAAGGAGCGTGGACAGGGTGTACCGCAGATTCATCAAACGGATTCTGGATTTCACGATCTGCCTGTGCGGGCTGGTGGTGCTGGCGATTCCCATGCTGGTCATCGCCGCAGCCATCCGGCTGGACAGTGAAGGCGGTGCGATTTTCAAGCAGAAACGTCTGGGAAAGAACAAAAAAATCATCACCGTCTATAAATTCAGAACCATGGTGCCCAATGCCTACGCCATCGGCGGCACCAGAACCTACGAAAATGACCCGAGAATCACCAGAGTGGGCGCGTTTCTGCGCAGAACCAGTCTGGACGAGACACCCCAGCTGTGGAACATCCTCAAGGGCGACATGAGCATCATCGGCCCCCGGCCAATCCTGGCGGAAGAGGAAGCCGAGGTGGACCAGCCCGAGCTGTATCAGGATCGCTACAGCGTCCTGCCCGGACTGTTCTGCTCCGTGGATCTTGACTACCGTGCCACCGCCACCAGAACAATCCAGTTCCAGATGGATCAGGAATACGTGCGCAATATGTCCTTCCGGGAGGACTGCCGCATTTTCCTGGGAGCCATCAAACCCGTCGTCTCCGGCAGCAATGTCTATAAGGAGCCGGCATCCGAAACCAAGGAAGGGGATCAGGAAGCATGAATTCCACATTATGCGGACATCTTTGCATCGTATTTGCTCTGGAGCACTATAACCCCCTGGGTATGCTCCGGGGTCTGGGAGAAAACGGCATTAACCCCGTCTATATCTCCATCAAGCGCCGGGGAGAAGTGGCCACCAAGAGCCGCTTCATCTCCAGGCTCCACCGGGCGGACACCATCGAGGACGGCTACCGGCTCCTGCTGCGCGAGTACGGTGATTTTGATTGGGAGCACCGGCCCATTCTCTTTTTCTCCGACGACAAATCCATGGGCTTTTTCGACGAGCACTACGACGAAGTCAAGGACAAATTCATCCTCTACAACGCCCGGACCCCCGGACGCATCAATCAGTTCATGGACAAATACGCGGTGCAGCAGCTGGCAAAGAAGCACGGGCTGAAGGTTCTCGATTCCTATGTGGTGAACCGGGGCGATATCCCCGAAGGACTCACATACCCCGTCATCACCAAGGACATCTCCCCCAACTCCGGCTCCTGGAAGGCTGATGTGTTCATCTGCCGGGACGAGGCAGCGCTGAAAAAGGCCTACGAGCAGATCACCAGCCCCGTGGTCATGCTGCAGCGGTTCGTGGACAAGAAAAACGAATTGGCGCTGCAGGGCTACACCATCCGCCACGGGCAGGAAATGCAGATCATCACCGCCATGAACTGGAAATACCTCATCGAAGGCTATTACAGCCCCTACCACGATGTCTACCCCTTCCGCAACCCCGATCTGGAGCGGAAGCTGCAGGCCATGTTCCGGGAAATCGGCTTTGAGGGCGTCTTCGAAGTGGAATTCCTCATCGACCAGGACGACACCCCCTACTTCCTGGAAATCAACTTCCGGGCCTCCGCCTGGAATCACACCACCAATTTTGCCGGCATGGCGGAGTCCTACCTGTGGGCCAAGGGCATGCTGAACGGCCGCATCGACGAAAGCGACCGCAAGGACTTTGCCCCCTTCACCTCCATGTCCGAGATCATCGACTACGGCAAGCGGGTGGACAGCGGCAAAATCACCCTGGCCCAGTGGCTCAGCGATTTCAAGCAGGCAAAGTGCACCTACTACTACAACGAAAACGACATGGGCCCCTGGGAATATGTCAGCGACAAGTGGGATTCCTACAAATGAGGGCATGGCATTGAAAATTCTGGTTGTCTGTCAGTATTATTACCCCGAGCAGTTCCGCATCAACGAGGTCTGCCAGGAGCTGGTGCGCCGGGGCCACGAGGTCACCGTACTCACCGGTCAGCCCAACTACCCCGCAGGAGAGATCTTCCCGGGGTACGAAAACCGCTTTGAGGAAGTGCACGACGGGGTTCGCATCCTCCGGTGCAAGATACGCCCCAGGAAGCAGGGCGCGGTCAATCTGGCCCGGAATTATCTCAGCTTCCTGCTGTCTGCCAACCGGGCTGTGAAAAAACTGGAGCATGACTTCGACGTGATCTACGTCTACCAGCTCTCTCCCGTGACCATGGCGGTGCCCGCGCTGAAATTCAAGAAAAAGACCGGCCTGCCGCTGTACCTGTACTGCCTGGACCTGTGGCCGGACTCCATCCGGGATGTACTGCCCAGCACAAAATCTCCCATTTACCGGCTGATGCGCGCCTGGTGCGTAAAAATTTACAACGGCGCCGACCACATCGGCGTCACCTCCCCGCCCTTCCGGGAGTACCTGCATCAGGTCTGCCGGGTGCCCATGGAAAAGCTCTCCTACCTGCCCCAGCACGGGGAGGACATGATGCGCTCCGGGGACCTGACCGCCCGGGACAACGGGTGCACAGACATTGTGTTCCTGGGAAATGTGGGGGCGGCTCAGGATCTGGAAACCGTGGCCAGGGCTGTGAGCAGGATGCGCACCGATAAGCCCTTCTGCATCCACATTGTGGGCATCGGCTCCGCTTTGGAGTCGCTGAAAGCATGCGTGCAGGAGCTGGGCGTGCAGGCGCATTTCCGGTTCCACGGGCGGCATCCCATCACCGAAATGCCGGACTTCTACCGGCTGGCCGACGCCTGCCTGCTGACGCTGTACAATGACAATGCGGCGGGCAGCACCATCCCCGGGAAGCTCCAGGGCTATATGAGCGCCGGGAAGCCCGTCATCGCCGCCATCAACGGCGCGGCGGCCCAGGTGATCCGGGAGGCAGACTGCGGCATCTGCGTCAGCTCCGGGGATGCGGAAGGGCTTGCCGAGGCGCTGACCGATTTCATCGAGCACCCGGAACGCTACAGCCACTGCGGCGGCAGCGGGCGGCGCTATTTTGAAGAGCATTTCTCACTGGATATTTTTGTCACCAGCATGGAAAAACGGCTGGAGGAGCTGCGCACATGCGAATTCTGATGATCAACATCTGCTGCGGCACGGGAAGCACCGGGCGCATCTGCACCGATCTGGCTGCCCGGCTGGAAGAAGCGGGACATGAAGTGAAAATCGCCTACGCCCGGGATGGTCTGCCGGAATGGGCGGAAAAATACGCCGTCCGCATCGGCACCACAGCGGATGTGCTCTGCCACGCTGCCAGCGCCCGACTGCTGGATAATGCCGGATTCGCCAGCCGCCGGGCCACCGCGAAATTCCTGCGGTGGGTGCGGGAGTTCGACCCCGACATCATCCACCTGCACAACCTCCATGGCTATTATATCCACGTGGGGCTGCTCTTTGACTATCTGAAGCAATCCGGCAAGCGGGTCATCTGGACCCTCCACGACGGCTGGGCCTTCTCCGGCCACAGCGCCCTGTGCGACCTCACCGGCTGCACCCGCTGGGAGACCGGCTGCCATGACTGCCCCCAGCGCAATGTCTATCCCCAGTCCTTCCCGGACCGCTCCCGGCAGAACTGGCAGAAGAAAAAGGAATGCTTCACCGGGGTGCCAAAGCTCACCATCGTCACCCCCTCCCGGTGGCTGGCAGACCAGGTGCGGCGCTCCTTTCTGGGGCAGTACCCGGTGACGGTGATTCCCAACGGCATCAATACCTCCGTTTTCCGGCCCACGGACAGCGATTTTCGCAAACGCTACCGGCTGGAGGGCAAGCGGGTCCTGCTGGGTGCTGCCAGCCCCTTTAACGAAATGAAGGGCTTTTCCGACTATCTCAAGCTGGCGCAGCTGCTGGATGACCGCTATCAGGTTGTTCTCATCGGCCTGACCCGGCGGCAGATTTCCGCTCTGCCGGAGAACATTCTGGGTCTGGAGCGGACAAGCAGCCTGCAGGAGCTGGCCTGCGCCTACTCCGCCGCCGATCTCTTTGTCAACCTGACCTACTGCGACACCTACCCGGGCGTAAATCTGGAGGCCAGCGCCTGCGGCACCCCGGTGGTCACCTACGCCACGGGGGGCAGCCCCGAAAGCGCGTTCCTCTGCGCCGGTGTGGTGGAAAAGGGCGACATCCCCGCCATGGCCGATGCCATCCGGGCATATTTCGAGGCCCCCAAGGAAACCGCCACGCTGTCTGAGACGGACATCCGTACTCTGGACAACAGCACCGCCATTTCCGCCTATCAGGCACTTTATGAAGCCCAATAACACAAGCCCCCCTCAACCGGAAATCCCGGTTGAGGGGGTTTCTCTATTTCTTATACTTTTTCTTGATAAAACGAAATGTGCTTATCGGGTCAACTCAGCAAATTGTAATTTGGCGGGCAGATTTTTGCTCAGGCCACTGTAGGGGAGGCTATCAGCCTCCCGCCACGTTGGTCGACTGCGTGTTCCGATGAATGGTATTTTGTTGGACATGGTACGGAGCGAAGCGACCTTGGC
>CALYTP010000086.1:0-7766 GCA_945486915.1 uncultured Clostridia bacterium
ATAGCCTCCCCTACGGTGGCCTGAGCAAAAATCTGCCCGCCAAATTACAATTTGTCTATACGCTTATCTTCGGTTAGTCGAATCTCTGCACGCTCTGGGCAAGAGCGGCAACCTCGTCGGCGGATCTGCCGGAGGCGATGATCCGGAAGCACACCTGGGCCTCCCAGTCGACCCAGACTGCCTGACCTTATCGGGACGGAAGACGCCGCGGTTTTATTATGTCACAATATGCTCTGATCGGGTTAACGCAGCAAATTGGAATCGGGAGTACCGGTTTGTGTAGATGAATCTACTGCAAACGCAATCCTCCCGGTGTTTCAAAAAAGTTCAAGTCTTTGCTTCTGCGCAGTAAAAATGCTCCGAAGCATAACACCTCGGAGCAAATATGGTGCCGGTGACCGGACTCGAACCGGTACGCCATCGCTGGCGGTGGATTTTGAGTCCACTACGTCTACCATTTCATCACACCGGCAGGGATGATTTCCACAATAGAATAGCACAGTCCAATCAAAAATGCAAGAGTAAAGTTGCTGCCCAGGCGGCCTGGCGGGGATATTTCATCGGGAAGGGAAGCGTGGCTTCCTCCCAAAATGGCGCCCGATGCCGGGCGTTTGACGGATGATGTATCCTTAAGGCAACACCGCTTAGGTGGGAGCCGCGGGCTTCGGCAGGTCTTTTGCCCCATCCGCACAGTTCTGAAAACGGGAAATACACAAAGTATTCCCGCATTTTCAGAACTTTCGGCTGGGCCAAAACCCCTCGCCGAATCTCCTTGTCCCATTATGCGGTGTTGCCTTAAGAAAATCCCAAGGTTTTGCTCCGGTGAAACTGCTTGACAGATACCGGCGCCTGGTCTATAATATTTGATACATGTTTTTCGAATTTTTGACGCGATTGGATCGATTGGAGGAAATTCCGTGAAAAAAGGTTTATATATTTTGCTGGTTCTGCTTCTTGTGGTTGCCTTTGGCGCCAGCGCGCTGTACTTAGGCAGCTATTTCCTGGAGGGCAAGAAGGAAGCCGACCGGTATAACGAGCTTTCTGCCATGGTAGAAACCAGCCGCCAGGACCAGACGCAGGACGCCAGCGAGCCTTCTACCCAGACGGATGACAGCCCCTTCGGTGTGCCCGGGCAGAATGATGACCCCGATGCCTATTATACCCCCGATGTCATCGATGAGCCCGAGCTGATTGTGGAGCGGCCCAAAACGGAGGAGCTGGTCAGCGGCAACGATTTCCTGCCCTGGTATCTGGATCTGCATTCCCAGAACCCGGATATGGTGGGCTGGATCCAGATCGAAGGCAGCAAGATCAACTATCCCGTTATGCAGAGCACCGAGGCAAAGGCAAACTACTACCTCTACCGGAACTTTGACCGGGAGGACAGTGTCCGGGGCAGCATCTATGCCTGGGAAAAATGCGATGTCTTTGAACCCAGCGACAACATCACCCTCTTCGGCCATAATATGAAGGACGGCAGTATGTTCGCCTATCTGGGTGAGTATTACAACAAGGCCACCTGGGAGCAGAACCCCCTGATCTTCTTTGATACCCTCACGGAATCCCATGTGTACAAGATTTTTGCGGTTTTCAAAACCTCTGCCAATGATGGCGAGGGCTTTGCCTACCATCTGATGGTGGATGCGGAGGACGAAGCGGAATTCAATGAATTCGTGGCCACCTGTAAAGCGCTTTCCTTCTATGATACCGGTGTCACACCGGTTTACGGCGACAAGCTGCTCTGCCTGTCCACCTGCGAGTATACGCTGAACAACGGCCGGTTTGTTGTGGCTGCCGTTCGGATTACCTGATGATCTGCACCCGGAGAGCCCTCCGGGTGCGTTTTTTCAAAGCGTTCTTATTTCATCTATTTACTTTTCCTGGTTTTAATGCTATAATACCGAAAAAATGCAAAAGGAGGATAGCTTTTGCGACGTTTTATTGAGGAATTAAAGGATTTCCCGAAAAAGGGAGACTGGGTCCTGCTGATCCTGTGCCTGGTCACCTCCGGTTTCGGCGAAATTGTGATCGCCAGCGCCACCAATGCGCCCAAGTTCGGCAGCAACGTGAAATACATTCTGATCCAGCTGCTGGCCATCATGTTGGGGATCATGATGTATGCCATTGTCTCCTCCATCGATGTGGATTTTATTTCGGAGCACCGCGGTGCGCTGGTGGCGTTCAACATTTTTCTGCTTCTGCTGCTGATCCCCTTCGGTACGGACAACAACACCGGCAACCGAAGCTGGCTGGATTTCCCCCTGCTTCCCATCAACGTTCAGCCCGCTGAGATCTGTAAAATATCCTATATCCTGATCATGGCATCGGTTATGGCATCGCACCAGAATGACGTGTCCAGCTTCTGGTCGGTGATGCACATGGTGCTTCACCTGGGCATTCTGGTGGGCCTGAACATGGCGCTGTCCCGGGATGCAGGCGTTTCCCTGATTTTCGTCTTCATCTTCATCGGCATGACCTTTGCCGGCGGCGTCAACATCCTGTGGTTTCTGGCGGCCATAAGCGGCATCGGCGCGGCGATCCCCATGATCTGGCCGCTGCTGGGCACGTACCAGCAGGAACGAATTCTGGTTCTGATCGATCCGGAATTCGACAAACAGGGTATCGGCGCCCGGTACCACAGTATCATCAACCAACGTTCTCTCACCGGCGGCGGCCTGACGGGGCAGGGCCTCTTCAATGGCACCCGTACCCAGGACGGCAACCTGTTTGCCCAGCACACGGACTATGTCTTTTCTTCCATTGGCGAGGAACTGGGCTTTGTCGGCTGCTTTGCCGTGATGCTGCTGGAGTTTGCCATCATTGCCCGCTGCATCCAGATCGGCACCCGCTGCCCGGACTATATGCGCCGTCTGATCTGCTTCGGAGCTGCCTCGGCCCTGATGTTCCAGGTGCTGATCAATGTGGGTATGTGCATTGGCGTTATGCCCGTTATCGGCCTGACGCTGCCTCTCATCAGCTACGGCGGCTCCTCCGTCGTTACCATTTTCGCTATGCTGGGGCTGGTTTCCGGTGCCCACGCGCGACCGCAATCCATGTCCCACGAACGATATATCCAGCCATACAGAGATTACAGATGAATCAATCCCCGAAGCTCCTCGCCGGAGCTTCGGGGATTTTTCACGGTGTGTCCGGCATGGGAAATCAAAAAGGGGAATCGTTCCGGAGTCGTCCGGCAGCGGGACGGGCATAGCGGAACACCAAGGTTGTCCATTGCAGGGCGAATCCTGGGGAGGGCCTGCGGAAGAAAGCAGGCTGTAAGGGCTTTCCTTCTGGAAACACCCCTAGTCCTTCGCAACCCGTCTGAGGGACAGCAGCAAAACGATCCCGACACCGGTCAGAATATGGCCGATACCGGCAATCCCGGAGATGGAAGCGCTGACCGCCTTGCTCCGAAGGAGAGCAGACCAAAGATCCTGCGGAAAATTTTTGTGTCCCGGAAAGAAACACTTGACTTTTTTCTTAGAATGAATATAATAATATTAGAATTATTCTAAAAGAGAGAGCAGGATGAGACGATGACGCAGTATGAAAAAGCGATCTATGAAATCGTCGTTTCGAGTCATGAACATCTGACAGTAACTCAGATATACGAACGTCTGAAGGAACGCTACCCCAAGGTGGTTCCCGCAACGGTTTACAACAATGTGAACAAGCTGTGGGAAACCGGACTGATCCGGAAGGTCAGCGTGGAAGGAATGCCGGACCGGTATGACCGGGTACAGAAGCACGACCATCTGGTGTGCAGGCACTGCGGGAAAATCATGGACATCACATTTGAAGACCTGACAGCGCCCCTTCGCAGCCAGCTTGGCGAGGACTTCCTGTTCTATGACTTAAAGGTGTACTATCTATGCCCGGAATGCAGGGCAGCAAATCGATAAAGGCGCATACAGGCGCCCAAAGCAGCCTGTAAATATAGCGAAAAGGAGTTTTTACTATGAGAAGCATTGCTACATTGGACCTTCAGTACGCACACAGATTTTACGGCTTTAAGGGTGAGGCTCAGTATCTGCATGGACATACCGGCGTTCTCACCATCGAGGTCGAAGACACCGTTGAACCCGGCGTGAATATGGTTTTCCCCTGCAACGAGATCAAAAAGACTGCGTGGGAGGTCCTGAAGAATTTTGACCACGCGCTGATTCTGAGAGCGGATGATCCGCTCCTCCCCGCAATCCTGGATGTCTATGAGAAGCAGGGGATCCGCAACGGCGCCCCCTCCAACAAGATGAAAGGTCCCGCTTTTCAGACGGAGCTGGCAACCGCCTATCCCGAATGCCGCTTGGTTGTGACCAAGGAGACCATGACGGTGGAGGGCATGATCAAGATTGTCTATGACCTGCTGAAGGACAAGCTGAACATTGCAAAGATCACCTTCACCAGCGGCGTCAATGCTGCCTCCGAGGAGTTTGAGACCAGAAAAGAGATCGACCGCTGCCCGCTTTGCGGCATTGCGCTGAACGAAAAAGGCGTATGTCCCAAGTGCGGCTATAAGAAAAACGGCTAAAACCTGATAAAACCAGCGCCAGGGTGGAAAACCCTGGCGCTTTGCCTTCGGTGCGCCCGGTGCGGATCCAAGCAAACGGGGGAGGCCCCGGGAGCTGACCGGCAGTGGGAGGGCATGGCGGAACACCAACAGGAACCGGCTTAAGGCAACACCGCTTAGGTGGGAGCTGCAGGCTTCGGCGGATCTTTTGCCCCAATCGTGCAGTATGAAAAATGGGAAATACATCCAGTATTCCCGCATTTTTCATACTTTCGCTTGTGTCAAAACACTGCCCGAATCTCCTTGCCCCATTATGCGGTGTTGCCTTAACAGATTCGGAAGCCGTGAGCTCGCGATGCCTCCGATATTCACGTGCCGATCTGGGAAACATCATCTCCTCAACTGCGGTGCTGCCGGAAAAGCCGGTGAAGAGAACTGACGAATTTTCCGGTAAATCTTTCCAAATTTGCCATATGGAGTTGACAATAATGTGTCTGAAACGTTATAATAAATAAGATTATAACGTAACAGAAAGCATTGCATGTACTTACGAAAGGATGAGAACCATGAGACGATGGGTTACCCGGAGTATCTGTCTGACGCTGTGCCTGTGCCTGCTGACGGGAATGCTGCCCGGTATTTCTCTGGCAGCTTCGCCGGAGGAGGAAAGTGCCGCGGTGGAGCCCCTTGCGCAAACGCAGGCGGATGCTGTGCAGGAGACGGTTGCTGAGGAATCCAAGCCGGATGCTGCCGAGGACACTGGGACTACGGTGAGCAGCGAACCTGCGCAGAGCACCGAGACCGTGCAGACTACCGAGGCCACGGAGAACACCGAGGTCACGGAGACTACTGAGGTCACGGAGACTACTGAGGTCACGGAGACTACTGAGGTCACGGAGACTACCGAGGTCACGGAGACTACTGAGGTCACGGAGAATACCGAAGCTACGGAGAATACCGAAGCTACGGAGAGTACCGAGATCACAGAAGATGTCGTGGACGAAGAATCCGCCATCTATCCCTGGGAAACCATGACGGACGAGGAATTCCGGGATTTCGTTCTGGAGGGCGGCTATCTTACATATTCCGATGACGGCGATGCGCTGGAATCCCTGTTTGCCCGGCTGGACATGGTGGAGGATATGGAGCTGCAGGAGACCCTGGCCCGGATCCTGATCGAATGGGCAAAGGCTTTGCTTGCCAATGACGAATCCATTTCCACCCTGGATCTGGGCTCCTACGGCGGGGAAGTGACCCTGGATGATATCAACGGTGAGGATATGTTCTTCCGTCAGGAGGGCAGCCGCACCTGTACTCTGGCTGCCAACGCCATGCTGGTGCGCCGGGCAGCACGGCTGAACGGCTACAACAACTGGGAATCCATCACCGAAACAGCCCTTCGGCCCACCTGCTGGATCGAAGGCACCGGTATGGTGTGGTATTATTCCTATGCGGGCATCAACGTCGGTCACGGCTATTTCGAGGCTCCCACGCTGCAGACCATGATCGACTTCCTGGCGCAGCATCCCGAGGGCTTTGTTGCCTATAACAGCAACATTTCCCATGCCGTGGTGATTACGGACTATACCGACGGCATTCTCTACTGCGGCGATCCCAGCTATGTGGGCGGCCGCGTCCCCGTTGCCGAATCCTATGCCAGCCGGGGCAGTCAGGACGCCACCATTGCCGGCTTCACTGCCTATTGGTTTGTCACATCCCCCAAGCTGACGGTGGCGCCTCCCAGGCCCACGGTGGAACATGATGAAAGCCTCGGCCTGGAGGCGGTGTCCAACGACGACTATACCATCACCCTGACCTGGAACAATACCGGAGACGCCGGCTATTTTGTCTACCGGGCGGACAGCGAGCTGGGTCCCTGGACCACACTTGTTTATGATGCCTCCGGCAGCGATAACACCACCTGGACGGATACCACAGGCGTTCCCCTGAAGCCGTATTACTATTGCGTGCAGCCCTATGACGCAAGTCACACCGGCGGCAGTATCTATTCCAATGTGGTGAGGGGTATCCCGGATGCCGGCGGCGTGCACCTTGCCGACGGCTACTGCGGCAACACCATCAACTGGGCCATTTACGAAGACGGCAGAATGGACATCATCGGCAGCGGAGAGATGTATACCTATGAGCTGGCCCAGGATGCACCCTGGAATGATTACCGTTCTTCCATCCGGGAGATCTACATTTCCGAGGGCATCACCAGCATCGGAAAGTATGCCTTCGACGGCTGCCAAAACCTGAGTGCCGTCAGCATCCCCACCACCGTAAATGCCATCGGGGACTGGGCCTTCCGGGGCTGCTCCTCGCTCTCCGGCGTTTCGCTGCCCACCGGTTTGCGCAGCATCGGCTATGCGGCATTCCGGGAATGCTCGGCGCTGCAGAGCATTGTCATCCCCGAAAACGTCAGCGCCATCGGCGACTGGGCGTTCAGCAAATGCTCCAGCCTGACCTCCGCAAAGCTGCCTGCGAAGATCACGTCCATCGCCACCGCCCTGTTCTATGAGGACGCGGCGCTGAAGACGGTGAATCTGCCCTCCGGTCTGACCTCCATCGGCGCCCATGCCTTCCGGGGCTGCAGAAGCCTGGGCAATGTCAGCTTCCCGTCCTCCCTGAGCACCGTGGGGGATTATGCCTTCGCCATGTGCCATGGGCTGACCAATGTGACCATCTGCAGAGGCTCCGGTCTGCTGACCCTGGGCACCGGCGCCTTCTACAACTGCACCGGCATCTACGATGTTACCCTGACCACTGCGGCCATCGGCGATTCTGCCTTTGCCTATTGCTACGGTCTGCGCTATGTCCATATCACCCAGAGCTACAACGCAACCTCCGTGGGCAATTATGCCTTCCGGGGCTGCAGCAGAATGGCCTATTTCATGCTCCTGGGCGGCAACTGCACCAGAGCGGAAAATGCATTTTCCGGTGTCAATGCCATTGTCCTCATCAGCAACGGCAGCGTGGGCAAGGATCTGGAGCAGCCCGAGGGCGACAGCATTCTGCGGACCTTCCGGGCGGCAGGCCGCTGCGGCGGCAGCGTGTTCTGGTATTTGGATGCCAATGCCACGCTGAACATCTGCGGCGCGGGCGCACTGCCCAATTACGATTCCACGAAGGCACCCTGGAGAAGCATCTATGAGTGCATCCAGAAGGCGTATATCGAGCCCGGCATCACCGGCATCGGCAACAGCGCCTTCGCAGGGCTCAGCTATCTGAAGAATGTCCGCTTTGCCGGAAGCGCCCC
>CALYTP010000087.1:0-7759 GCA_945486915.1 uncultured Clostridia bacterium
CAACGCTCTCTCCTTCAGTCCGCTTCGCGGCCAGCTCCCTCGCAGAGGGAGCCTTGGGTTCCGCCGCGCGGTTCGGTTTCCCGTTTATCCAGCCCGCCAAATTACAATTTGCTGAGTTAACCCGATAAGAACGATAACAATTTTAAGATGATACACACGATTACAATGGTGCGGAGCATCCTTTTCTCAAAATCGGTTCCGTCACGGCGCGGAAGTAATCGTCCAGCTCCTGGGGGGTCTGGGCGCAGCCGCCGGAGAGCCACCACTGCACCATCTCCACAAAGCTGCCGGCAATGTGGTTGATGAGGAATTCCCTGGGTACATCCGCAGTGATTGCCGTGTCGCTGAGCATCTGGGTGCGCACCAGCTCCTCCATGCCGGACTTGAAATAGCGCATGAAAATCGGGCTGCTCTCGCAGGACAGAAGCGTCAGAATGCTGTTGTCGTTTTCCTGCAGGTGCTGCAGAATGTGGCAGATCACCGAGTGGGGGGCATTGGTGCAGGTGTAGAGGCCGTGGGTGTCGTGCTTGTCCATGGCGGAGCCGATGATGTGGTCAAACAGCTCCCGGCAGAGGGACTTTAACAGCTCCTCCTTGGTCTCAAAATGGGCGTAGAAGGTGCTTCTGCCGATGTTGGCCTCGTCGATGATGTCCTGGACGGTGATGGTGCTGATATTTCGGGTTTCCAACAGGGTGGTAAATGCCCGGTAAATTGCCGTCCGTGTCTTCTGCTGTCGTCTGTCCATAATTGCCTCCTGAACAAAATGGGGAATTTGTTCTGTATCGTACATTGCGGCAAAACTGGTTGTTGCATTTTGACGGAATGATTCTATAATAAATACAGAACAAAGTGTTCGGTAACAGATAGATTGTATGCTATCTGTTCCGGGAAGTCAAGGACAAACTCCAAAAGGAGGAATAAGCATATGCAGGAACATGAGCACTGCCACGACCACGAACACTGCCACGAGCACGAACACGGCCATGAGCACCGCCATACGGATTTCATTGGCCATGACCATGGCTATGGCGTCAGGGGACGGCATTACCACGGGAAGCACGGGAAGGCAACGGAAAAAGCAGCCGCCCACGAGGAAGCGATTGTGGTTACGGAGGATGGGCTGGAAACCCGGGTCTATCTTCTGGAGGGACTGGACTGCGCCAACTGCGCCGCCAAAATTGAGGCCAAAATCCAGGCCATGCCGGAGGTGGCCTCCGCCACTGTGGTCTTCACGGCCAAACAGCTTCGGGTCACCGCCGGGAGCCATGCGGGTCTGCTGGAAAAAATGCAGGCCCTGGCGGACAGTGTGGAGGATGGCGTAACGGTGATTCCCCGGGAGGAGATCCGCCCGGCGTCCAAGCCCCACGAAAAGGAGGAGCCGAAGGAAGAGAAAAAGGAGCTGTATGCCATTTTGCTGGGCGCGGTGCTGTTTGCCGTCGGCTGGGCGCTGGAGCTGACGGATGCGTCGGCGCTTCTCCAGCTGGCGGTGCTGGTGCCTGCCTACCTGATCCTGGGCGGCGAGGTTCTGCTGACGGCGCTGAAAAACATCCGCAAGGGACAGGTCTTCGACGAAAATTTCCTGATGTCCCTGGCAACCCTGGGGGCCTTCGGCATCGGCGAGTTCCCGGAGGCCGTGGGCGTGATGCTGTTCTACCGCGTCGGCGAGTACTTTGAGGAACGGGCCGTGGAAAAGAGCCGGGCCCAGATCATGTCCGCCGTGGATTTGCGCCCTGAGACCGTGCTTCTGGTGGAGGACGGCGAAATCCGTGAGCTGGATGCCGGGCAGGCAAAGGTGGGGGATATCCTGCTGGTGCGTCCCGGCGACCGGATTCCCCTGGACGGTGTGGTGGTGGAGGGCGAGAGCCGCATCGACACCTCTGCCGTGACAGGAGAACCCGTCCCTGTTCGGGCGGGGGTGGGGGACAGCGTGCTCTCCGGCTGCGTCAATACCTCCGGCCAGCTGAAGATCCGGGCAGAAAAACCGCTGGAGGAGTCCATGGTCACCCGAATTCTGGATGCTGTGGAAAACGCCGCTGCCAACAAGCCTGCCATCGATAAATTCATCACCCGGTTCGCCCGGGTCTATACCCCCTGCGTGGTGCTGGGCGCCCTGTTTGTGGCGCTGGTGCTGCCCTTCCTGATCCCCGGCTGGCACTTCTTTGTGGACGGGGTGAAATACGCCGGGATGGATACCGTCCTCTACGGCGCCGAGGGTACAGCCTCTGTCTTCACCGCGCTGACCTTCCTGGTCATCTCCTGCCCCTGCGCCCTGGTGCTCAGCGTGCCCCTGGCCTTCTTCTCCGGCATCGGCGCGGCCTCCAGGAAGGGCATTCTCTTCAAGGGCGGCAACGCCATCGAGGCGCTGAGTCAGGTCAAGGCCGTGGTCATGGACAAGACCGGCACCATCACCAAGGGCGATTTCCGGGTGCAGACGGTGAAAAGTGTCTTTGAAGGGGAAAACGTGGATGCCAAAAGGGAGCTGCTGTGGCTCTGCGCCAGCTGTGAGCAGTATTCCACCCACCCCATTGCCGTCAGCATTGCGGCGGCGGCCAGGGAACAGGGACTTGTTCTGGGTCAGCCCCGGGAGCTGGAGGAGCTGTCCGGCCGGGGCATCCGGGCCACGGTGGAGGGGACGGAGGTGCTCTGCGGCAATGCCCGGCTGATGCGGGAAAACGATGTGGAATTTGCCGAAACCGAGGGCTACGGCACCCGGGTGCTGGTGGCGGTGAACGGCGTGTATCAGGGGTGTCTCGTGATTGCGGACACCGTCAAGCCCGGCGCGGAGCAGGCGGTGCACAGGCTCCAAAGCAGCGGCATCCGGACGGTGATGCTCACGGGAGACGCGGAGGAATCCGCCCGGGCCGTTGCCGAAAAAGTGGGCATTGACCATGTTTACGCAAGACTTCTGCCCGGGGAGAAGCTGGAAAAGCTGCGCATCGTCCGGGAGGAAACCGGCCGGGTGATGTTCGTCGGCGACGGCATCAACGACGCCCCGGTGCTGGCCGGCGCCGATGTGGGTGCCGCCATGGGCAGCGGCGCGGATGCGGCCATCGAGGCGGCGGATGTGGTGTTCATGAATTCCGACGCCGCCGCCATCCCCGAGGCCATCGCCATTGCCAAGGTCACCCGCCGCATCAGCTGGCAGAACGTGTATTTTGCCCTGGGCGTCAAGCTCATCGTCATGATTCTGGGCATTCTGGGCTTTGCCAACATGTGGCTGGCGGTCTTTGCCGACACCGGCGTGTCCATGCTGTGCCTGCTGAACAGCATCCGCATTCTCAGAAAGTAAAAAGCGACGCGGCTCCCCTCTTTTCGCCGGAAAGTGACGGGAGCCGCGCTTTTTGCGTTGACGGCGCTGCGGTTTTTCGGTATAATCCTCTCATGAGGAGGAATGAATGATGAATCTGTCGAAGCGGAATCTGATCGCCGCCGTCCTGCTGGCGGCGCTGGCGGTGGTTTCCTGCCTGCCGGTGGCGAACCTCACGGCAAGACCCGAGAGCTATGCAGGTATCTGTGCCTCCATCGATGAGAAGGCCGAAACCGTGCTGAAGCTCACCGCCACCTCCACCATAGCCTCTGCCGCCGTTTCCGCCATCCCGGACGACACGGCCACGCCCATTGCCGAAAAGCTGGCGGATTTCACGGAGTATTTCCTGCTGATCCTTTGCGTGCTGTATGCCGAAAAATACCTGCTGTCCATCCTTGGACTGGGGGTTTTCCGGGTGCTGATTCCTGTTGGCTGTGTGCTGTATCTTGTGGGACTTCTGCGGAGCAATCCCGGCTTCAAGCGTCTGGCGGTGCATCTGGCGGTGCTGGGACTGACGCTGTTTCTGGCCATTCCCGCCAGCATCTGGGTGTCGGATCAGATTTATGACACCTACAGCAGTTCCATTGCGCAGACCATTTCCGATGCCGGGCAGTTCAGCGCAGACAGTGCGGCGGAAAAAACCGATGGGAATGCCCTCACCTCCGTATGGGACAAGGTGACCAACCTCTCCGGCACCGTCACCGAGCTGACCAACAAAGCAGCCTCCATCATGAACCGGTTTATCGAGGCGGTGGCGGTGATGATCGTCACCTCCTGCGTCATTCCGCTGCTGGTGCTGCTGTTTTTCCTGTGGCTGGTGAAGCTGCTCACCGGGGCAGACCTCCGGCCGCAGCGCAGAGTGCCTGGGTATTCCGAAAAGAAAGAAGGAGCGTAACTATGAGTGTCATTTCTTTCCCCGAAAAGGCGTTCTCCCCGGAGGAGCTGCCCGAGATCGACGAGCTGGAGCTGCCGGAGCTGCAGGCGCTTCTCAGGACCGTTCAGGATGCCATTGATGCGCTGGACGCGGTGGAGCCGAAGAACGAGGAGTCCGAGGAATACGACGACTGGGCGGACCGCCACGAGGAGCTGGAGGACATCCTCGATGAGATCCTCGACCGCCTGGACGACCTTTCCTGACCATGCTCACCAGAAGTGGATTATCCACTGGTGGAAAATCCACTGGTGGAAAATCCACTAGTGGATAATCCACTAGTGGATAATCCACATGCGGAAAATCGCATACAAACAAAGAACATAAATAACAAAGAAAATAAGAACAAAGAAAAGAGAGAACAAAAGGCGCTTGCGTATGCTTTTGCAAGAGAGTAATTTGCAAGAGAGTAATTTGTTTTGTGCGTATCGGTTTGACTCAGCATTTCGATAAATCGTAATTTGGCGCGGTGGATGAACGGTAAAACGAACCGCACGGCGTGCACAAAAGGCTCCCTCTGCGAGGGTGGTGCTCCGCGCAGCGAATCAGAATACCCATGATTGCCGGTGGCAATCATTCCATAATGAAACTGGCCGCGAAGCGGACTGAGGGAGAGAGCGTTGGTCGACCACCAGCGCTTCATACGATACCGCATCAAAAAATCCGGGGCTCTCTCCTTCAGTCAGCCTTTGGCTGACAGCTCCCTCCCAGAGGGAGCCTTAGTGCACGCTGTGCGTTACCAGGTTCCAGGCAACGCACCGCCAAATTACAATTTGCTGCGTTAACCCGATAAGCACAATTTGATTTTTCGGAGATACAGAAAAACCATGACATTCACCGGCTTGCAGGTGGCAGTCATGGTTTTTTCTTTCTTATGAATGGCTTACAGCACCGGGCAGAGAACCTTGCCCACGGAGATATAGCCCCGGATGACGGCGTTCAGGTCGCTGTCCCCGGCGCCCCGGGGGATGGAATTGTCCACATCCAGCATGGGCGGGTATTGGAGGACGGTTTTGCCGCCCTTGAAGCCCGCCCGGAGGCTGCCGCTGTAATATCCGCCGCAGGTGGCGACGCTGCGGTCCCAGAGGATGCCCTTTGCGCGCTCGCCGGGGAAATTCACATTCCAGATCTCCCGGGAGGAGGGGGCTTCCTGCAGCAGCCGTTCCAGAATTGTGCCGATATAGGCCTGGGTGGTTTCAAAGGTGCCCACGTCGTTGCGGGACAGAGCGATGGCGGGGATGCCGTTCATCAGCGCCTCCATGGCCGCACCCACGGTGCCGGAATAGAGGATATCAAAGCCGATGTTGTAGCCGTTGTTGATGCCGGAGAGCACCACATCGGGCTTTTCCTTCATCAGCACATCCAGCGCCGCCTTCACGCAGTCTGCAGGGGTGCCGTCCACGCTGAAGGCTGTCACACCAGCCACGGGGAAGGGGCATTCCTCCACCTCCAGCGCCCGGCCCAATGTGATCCGGTGGGACATGGCGCTGCACTGGGACAATGGTGCCACCACGGTGACCTTGCCGAAGGCGGCGGCAGCCTGGGCAAGTACCTGGATGCCCTCGGCGCCGATGCCGTCGTCGTTGGTAACGAGTATGTTCATGGGTTCCTCCTTAATGCAGTACGGTGAGCCATTTTGTCCGGTCCACCCGGATGTCGCCGTGGCTGACAATATAGTCCATAATCATCTCAGCGATCTCCGTGGGCTGCTCCTTCACCTTCCGGCAGGTCAGATAGCAGCCGTAGCCCCCGGTGCCGGTGGAGCGGTAGTTGTTCATGCACAGGGTGAGCGTCTTGCCCGGGGCCAGCTCCTGGCCCTGATATCGGATGGAAATCACACGGTTTCCCATGGGCTTCCTCACATCCATGGTCACCTCGATGCCGGAGAAGAAATCGTAGTTGTAGTGCTCCACCTTGGGCTTCAGGAAGGATTCGCTGACCTGCAAAAGCCCGTTTTCACCGATGGCGAAGTACTCGGCGGAGCGCTCCAGCGCCTGCTTCAGCACCGCCCGGTCCACTTCCAGCGTATGCAGGGTGTTGGGGTAGATGTAGGTGGCCACCACGTCCCGGACGGTGACCTCCTGGGGCAGGCCCTTGACCTCGTTGCCCAGACTGGTGGCGGAGATGTCCGCGCCGGAGGCCTCCAGCTGCACCTGGTTGAAGAAATTGGCGATGCAGGAGCCGTGCTCTGCCATGACGATGGGTTCCTCCGGCAGCAGCGGCGTGTCCAGATGGCCCACGGGGGTGTCCAGCCATTTGGCGGCGGCCTCCTCCCAGGGGGCCAGGATCCCGGCGGCTTCCGCATCCGTAACGCTGCCGGCATCCTCCAGGAAGCTCCGGGCGGTGACCCGACCTGCGGCTACCTGATTGCGGTGGGCAGTGTCAATGGGAGCGCCCGAAACGGTGACCTCCATGCGGATGTACTGCTTAGCTTTGTCCGGTGTCTGGCAGGTGAAGGTGTCAAAGACCCGGCGGCCGGCCATGGGGATGTGCTGGTGCCCGGTGAGCAGAATGTCGAAGCCCAGCTCCCGGCAGATGCGGTAGCCCTGATTCTCTCCGGTTTCGGACAGCGGAGCCCCGGTATCCAGATCGTTTTCAAAGCCTCCGTGGTAGATGCAGACGGTGAGATCCACGTTTTCCGCCCGGAGGGTTTCCAATGCCTTCTTTGCGGCGGGGATGGGCTCGGTGATGGTGATGCCGGCGAGATTTTCCGGCTTCTCCCAGATGTTGACGAAGTGGGTCACAATGCCGGTAACGCCGATGCGCAGGCCGTTTTCCATGGTGACCACGGCGGTGTCCGTCACCCCCTCCAGCCCGGAAACGTTGGCGCAGAGGCACCGGGCATCCACAGACCGCAGGTAGCGGCGCAGGTGATCGGGGCCGTAGTTAAAGTCGTGGTTGCCCAATGTCACGAAGTCATAGCCTGCGCAGTTCATGACCTGGGCAGGCACGCAGGGATTTACGATGCCGTTTTTGTGCAGGTAATAGGTGAAGGGGCTGCCCTGGAGGGTATCGCCGCCGTCCATGACCAGCACATTGCCGTCATTGCGGAAAGAAGCCATGCAGTTGGCAAGACCGGTGTCGGCGTGTTCCCCGGCGGCATAGTTGATGGGGGAGAAATACCCGTGGGTATCGCTGGTGAAATAGATGGTCAGATTGCGTTCCATAGTTGCTTCCTTTTTATATGCCAATGCTCTGCTTTCGGGGGAGAGCAAGGATAGAGTGAAGAGTGAAGAGTGAAGAGTGGAGATAAAGCAAATCCGTGATGCCTGTTCGGAGAAATGGATTGTTTCCTCATCTTCACTCTTCACTCCGCAATCTCCACTCTGTCCTGAACGTTACATGAATGGCAGGGTAAATTATTTATGTGCTTATCGGGTTAACTCAGCAAATTGTAATTTAGGTTATCGGCTTTAGTAAGCACAACACAATATGTTGTGAAGTGTCCGAGGAATTGGACACCAAAAGGTGTATACTGGCATCAAAAGGAAGGTGCCAGAAATGTCCAAGAAGAAAGCTCT
>CALYTP010000088.1:0-7702 GCA_945486915.1 uncultured Clostridia bacterium
CGCTTCGCTCCATAATATACCAGCCCGTGTGTTATTGTCCGCCAAATTACAATTTGCCGTGTTCGATGCATCATGTCAAAAAGCACATAAGAAGATAAACATAGTAAGGAGCCGCTTATGAACGCCCAGGAAATCATTGAATATATCCGCACCTCTGAGAAGAAAACCCCCGTCAAGGTCTATGTCTGGGAGAAGACCCCCGTGGAATTCCCCGGCTGCCAGGTGTTCCCCGCTGCGGAAGGCTGCAAGATCGTCTTCGGCGACTGGAAGGACATTGCCCCTGTGCTGCAGGCCAATGAATTCGTCCATCTGGAAATCGAGAACAACTGCCGCAACTCCGCCATCCCCATGCTGGATCTCAAGGATATCCCCGCCCGTATTGAGCCGGGCGCCATCATCCGCGAGCAGGTGGAGATCGGCAGGAACGCCGTCATCATGATGGGCGCCATTCTGAACATCGGCGCCGTGGTGGGCGAGGGAACCATGATCGACATGGGCGCCGTCCTGGGCGGCCGGGCCACCGTGGGCAAAAACTGCCACATCGGCGCAGGCACCGTTCTGGCAGGCGTGGTGGAGCCCGCATCCGCCACCCCCGTCATCGTGGAGGACAACGTCCTCATCGGCGCCAACGCCGTGGTCATCGAGGGCTGCCGCATCGGGCATGACGCCGTGGTTGCCGCGGGCGCCGTGGTCATCGCAGACGTGGAGCCCAACACCGTGGTGGCCGGATGCCCCGCCAAGGTCATCAAGATCAAGGACGAGAAGACCGCCTCCAAGACCGCCCTCATCGACGCCCTGAGAGCGCTGTAACCGAAAAAACAAACCGGGACTGTTCCTTCGTGGGACAGTCCCGGTTTTTCGCACATTTTTTGGCCTGCGGAATAACATGGAATGAGCATCAAAGCTCAAGAAAATCTTTGGAGGTACGATTATGTGCGGTAACAACGGATGCTTCGGCGGCGGCAATATGTGGTGGATCATCATCCTGATCCTGCTGTTCTGCAACTGCGGCTGGGGCGGCAACTGGGGCGGCTGCGGCTGCTGCAACAACTTCGATAACAACAACTGCGGCTGTGGCTGCGGCTGCAACTAACAGACGATGACCCGTGTGCCCCTTCGGGGGCACATATTTTTTACGATTGAGAAGAACGCAAGATACGATCCGGATTGGAGAGTGAAGAGTGAAGAGTGGAGAGTGAAGATGAGGGGAATCTCCACTCCTCAATCTTCACTCTCCACTCTAATTATCAGGTCTCCGGGGTATAGGCGTAATCGTAACGGCTGTAATACTTCTTTCCGCTGCGGGAGGCGGCTTTGTTCAGCACCGCGCCCAGGATGGGCTTTCCGGCATCGGTGAGCTGCCGGGCCACGTTCTGAACCGTCCGATAGGGCACCCGCCCGGCTTCGATGACGATGACGGAGCCGTCGCATTTGGGCGCCAGTACTGCCGCATCGATGACCGCGCCCAGGGGGGCCGTATCGATGAGGACATAGTCAAACTGCTCCCTGGCCCAGCTCAGCAGGGTATCCACCCGCTTGCCGGAGAGCAGCTCCGAGGGGTTGGGGGGCACCTGCCCCGCGAAGAGCACATAGAGTCTGGGGTTATCGGTTTCGGTCAGCGCATCGTTCAGCGGAACCATGCCGGACAGGTAATGGCTCAGGCCGTAGCGCACCTGGGCGGGGTCCTTCACCTCGTACTGCAGCTTCGAGCGCCGCAGATCGGCATCCACCAGCAGCACATTTTTTCCCAGCTCGCACAGGGACTTGGCCAGCCGCAAAATCAGGGTGCTTTTGCCCTCCCCCGCCAGGGAGCTGGTGAAGAGGATGACCTTTTTCTCGGCACCGCAGAACTGGATGTTGGTGCGCAGGTATTTCAGTTCCTCGTTGACCGTGTAAGGAAGCTCACGGACGATGAGTTCCGCTTTCTGCATCGGATGATTCCTCCGTATTTCTGAGAATTGCCTCGGGGTTGCGGCACAGCAGAATCTCGGCGTTTTTGCGGCCGATCTCCTTTTCCAGGAGGGTATAGCAGCGGCGCAGGTTGGGGACACGGTCCCGGATGCCGTGGGCATCGGAGGCAATGACGCTGACATAGCCCTTGCGCAGCAGCGACCAGGCCACGCTCTTCAGCTGTTTGCCGTCATCGCCCAGCAGGGCTCCGGCATTGATCTGGATGACAGTGCCCATATCCATGAGCTGCTTCACCAGCTCGATGTCCTTCTGGACAGCCCGGTAGCGCTCCACATGGGCAAACATGGGGGTAAAGCCTGCCTCCTGTACCCGTTTGGAGGCCTCGGGGAGGATCTCCGACGGCACCTCCAGGCCGAATTCCAGCAGCAGGACGCGGAAATCCCCCATGGGCATGACCTTCCCGTCCCGCAGGCGCTTGCGGAACTCGGTGTCGTAGAAATACTCCCGGCTCACCCGGAGCTTTACCTGGATACGCTCCTCCTTCAGCCGATGGACCAGCTGCCGGTACTCCTGGGCGATTTTGTCATCGGGAGTGCAGAACATATCGATGCGCATATGGGGCGTCAGGCAGATTTCCGTCACGCCCTGACGCACCTGGGCACGGATCATTTCAATGGATTCGTTCAGGTCGGAAGCGCCGTCATCCACATTGGGCACAATGTGGCAATGCAAATCGATCATTCTCTCACGCTTCCTTTCGGCTCACCAGCCCATGACCACGGCATAGGTGCCGCTGCCGGGCAAAGACGCTTCGATGGTGCTGCCATCGCAGACGGCCAGCATCGTCCAGGCAGTCTCGCCTTCCGCCCGGAAGAGCAGCCACACCGGCAGGCTCTCGGCGCGGAAGACATGCAGGGAGATATCCACAGCGTTTTCGCTGCTGACATTTCTCTGGGACAATACCACAAAGCGGCAGGCATTGTCCTCGTCCAGGGCCGCGCTGATGTCCTCATCGCTGATGGAATCGGCAGCTTCCACACCGGTGATGGCGGCATCATCGGAAGCGGACAGGAGCTGCACCCAGCCGGAAATGCTGGGGTGGGCCGCCGCGGAAACCGCCAGCACAGCGGCCAGCAGGACTGCCAGAATTGCGGATGTGAGTTTTCTCATTTCACGTTCTCCTTTCGGAAAGAGTCAAAACAGCATTCCGCTGTCAATTGGACTTGCGGTAGAACACGCTCAGCAGCAGCTGCTTCAGCTGCTCCTGGTCAATGTGGAATTCCTCGAAGATGCCGTCATCATCGGCTGTGACCGTTCCCGGGATGTGCAGCAGCTCCTGCCGGAGGGTGTAGGAGGTCAGAGCGTCCATGGTTTCGGCGGAGAGGTCGGATTGGACGAAGGGCTCCAGCACCGCTGCCAGCTCCTGAAGCTCCGAAGCGGAGAGAGAACCCGCCATCTGCGTCAGGAACCAGCCGATGCGGTCCATGCGCGTTTCGTTGCTGCCCACGGTTTCCAGATCCCGGTGGCGCAGCAGCCGCTCCGTTCCGGCCGCGTCCAGGGTCACAACCGCGCCGGCGGTATAGTCGGGGTCAATGTCCGTCCAGTCCTCCGGGATGGTCAGCTGGATGCCCCCCAGGTGCTCCACCGCCGCCTTGATGCCGTCCATGGTCACGGCGCAGCAGGAATCGATGGGCAGCTCCAGCAGAGCCCGGGAGACGGCCTTTTTCATCAGGTAGCAGCTTCGCTCGTGGCTGTCGCCCACGGAATACTGCATGGCAATCTGCATATCCCCGGAGAACATAAACTCCCGGTCTTCGGTGTACACATCCACCTGGGCAATGGTGTCCCGGGACATGAGAATGGGCTGGATGGTCCGGGTGTCGGGATCCAGCACCAGCAGCACAATGGCGTCGGCACGACCGTTGCTGCCGAAATCGGAGACATTGCTTTCCTCCGGCTGCACGGTGTCCACGCCCAGCAGCAGAACGGTGGTCAGGCGGCTGTTGTAGCGCCAGCGCTCGCCGTCCCGGATGACGGTCCTGCCCCACGGTTCTTCCGTGGTCTCCGGGAGGCTTTCCTCCGCGGATGCTGCCGTGGTTTCCGGTTCAGTCGCATCCGTTTCCACCTGCGTCGTCTCAGGAAGGGTGGTTTCGGCGGTGGTCTGCGGCTCTGCGGGGCCATTCGCGCAGGCGGCGAGCAGGAGCAGGCAGGCTGCAATCAGGAGTATTTTCGCTGCTTTCATGGCTTTGGCTCCGTTTGCTCCGGGTTCTTCCGAACGCGCTGCTCTTTGGGCAGTACCGCCAGGGTGTTCAGATGGAGGTACTTTCGGATATCCTGGTCATTTTTAATGGTATCGTCCATCAGGTGGGCCACGATGACGGCCGCTGCCGCCAGCACCATGCCCAGCACGCCGCCCAGAGCCACATTGCGCTTCAGCGAGGGGCTGGAGGGGGTCTCCGGCACGCTGGCACGCTCCAGCATGGCAGGCTCGTCGGTATTCATCACATCGGCGATCCGCTCCCGCAGCGTCTCCGCCACGGCGTTGCTGATGTTTGCCGCCATCACCGGATCGGTGCTGGTGGCCTTGATTTTCAGCACATGGGAGCCGGAGGGATTGGTGATTTCCAGCTGATCCAGCAGCTTCTGGTAGGTGGTATTCAGCTGCAGATCGTCAATGACCTTCTCCAGAACCGCCCGGGTGGTGGCCACGATCTGAAAGTCCACCGCCAGCTGGCTGCCGATCTGCAGGTCCGCCAGGGAGGTGATGGAGGTGGTCTTGCTGGATATATAGATCATGGAGGTGGCTTCGTAGCTGGCAGTCAGCACCTGGGTGGTGAGAACGCCCGCCAGCACGGCGCCGGCAACGAGACTGATCAGAAGGATCCAGGCCTTGTGCAGCACCACGCCCGCCAGCTCCACCAGGCCGAACAGATCCTCGCGCTCTGCGGTGTCCGGGCTGTCCATGAAATTTGCAAAATTCTCTTCCGTGCGCAAGACGGTATTCCCCTCCCCTTCCGCACCGGGAAACGGCGCGGCAGATATCGTTGTAATCCTACGCAAAAGTGCCGGTTTTGGCGAAAAAGCCTGGGAATCCAGCTCCCCGGACATGGCTGTATAGTCATACACCATATCATTATATCGGCTGCAAACCCGTTTGTCAAGCATGGGCAGCCCCGGCAGGAAGGTACCTTTTTCCGGCCATTCAGGGGCTGTCCGCAGATGGACAGCCCCTGAAAAATCATCGTATTTTCTTTCCGTCCAGCACCGCTTCCACCAGCCGGTCGCCCCGGTAACGCAGCGTCAGCAGAAAGAACGGCGCGTCCTGCCACAGCAGGTCCAGGAAGATCCGGTCGCCCTCCCATTTGGGCAGGCTGTCCAGGAACTCCCGGCTGATCCACTGCAGGTCGCCTTCGTCGCACTCCTTCAGCTCCCCCTCCCAGCCGTCGGCGGTGAACAGGTACATATATTCGCCCTCGCCGCCTTCGCTCAGGAAGGTGACCACACCCCGACAGCGCCAGGAGGTGAGGGTCAGTCCGGTCTCCTCCTTCGCTTCCCGCAGGAGGCATTCGTCCGGCGATTCCTCGAATTCAAACTTTCCGCCGATGCCGATCCATTTGTCGTGGTTGATGTCGTTTTTCTTCTTCACCCGGTGGAGCATCAGCACATCGTTGCCCCGGAGAAGGTAACATAACGTGGAGTTGTGCATTTATTCTTTCCTCTGCATCAGCCGGTAGGCCAGATGACGGTTTGCGATGGTGACATGGTCGTGGCCATCCTCCCGCTCGCCATCCAGGGTCCAGGGCATTTCCGGGTCGGCATAGACCTCCATGCGGCTGGCGGAGCGGAAGGTGATCATGGCGCAGTCGTTGTAGCGCTGGTTCTGCACCGCCTGGATGCACTCGGCGATCTCCAGCAGGCTCCGGGGCGCCCGCACCAGCAGGATCTCCAGCAGGCCGTCGGTCATATCCACCTGCTCCGGGTTCAGGGTCAGGATGCCGCCCACGGAGGTGGAGTTGCAGACCGCGCCGAAGAGGAAGTCATCCTCCACCACCTCGTCATCCAGCTCCATGCGGATGTGCTCCTTGCGGATCTGGGACAGCTCGTTGATGCCCTCCAGCACATAGGCGGTGTGTCCCAGGGCGTTTTTGATGGACTGGGGGGTGGCGTAGCTGGCCCGGGTGAAGGCGCCGAAGGAGGCCACATAGGAGAAAAACCGTCCGCCGAAACCACCGGCGTCATAGGCCACGGGCTCGCCCTCCAGAATATTCCGCACGGCCTCCGGAATGTCCGAGGGCAGCTTCATGCTGGCGGCAAAGTCGTTGGTGGAGCCTGCGGGGATATAGCCCACGGGAATGTCCTGCCCGGCCATCAGCAGGCCGGAAACCGTCTCGTTGAAGGTGCCGTCGCCGCCGCAGCAGACCACCAGGTCCATGCCGGCGCACTGCCTGCAGACAGTCTGGGTGGCATCTCCCGGCCCGGCGGTGATGTGCACCGTCACCTGGTAGCCGCCCCGGTTGAACATATCCAGAATCTCCAGCAGATATTTGTTTGCCTTTTTCTGACCGGAGCAGGGATTCATCACAAAAAGCATCTTCTTCATGAAAAAACCTCGTTGTCAAAAGTTTTGAATTTGTTTCTGTTTCTATTATATCATCTTTCCGGGGGAAGACAAGTATCTGGAAAAAGGTTTACACAGCATTCACAATTGGATGAATCTGTGGTAAAATATTCCCGGTACTTGTGAAAGGGGGCATGGCGGTGAAAACTGCGGCGCAGTACTATCGGGAGCGCTTCGGCTGCCGGGTATACAAGCTGTCGCTGGACGGCGGCTTCACCTGTCCCAACCGGGACGGAAAGCTGGGCTACGGCGGCTGCACCTTCTGCTCTGCTTCCGGGGGCGGGGACTTTGCCGAAGGTGGCACGGACATCCCCCAGCAGCTGGAGCGGGCAAAAGGCCGGGTGGCCTTCAAAAACAAAAACGGAAGGTACATCGCCTATTTCCAGTCGTTCACGGGAACCTACGCCCCCATCCCCCGGCTGCGGCAGCTGTACTTCGCCGCCATTGAACCGGAGGAGATTGTGGGCCTTGCCATCGGAACCCGGCCGGATTGTCTGGGGGAGGAAGTGGTGTCGCTGCTGCGGGAGGTGAACGCCGTCAAGCCCGTATCCCTGGAGCTGGGACTGCAGACAGCCTCGGATGAAACCGCCCGGCGCATTCACAGGGGTTACGACCTGGGCGTATACCTGGATGCGGTGAAACGGCTGAAGGCGGCAGGTCTTGAAGTCGTGACCCACATCATTCTGGGTCTGCCGGGGGAGACCTGCCGGATGGCTGTGGAAACCACCAGAACCGCCGTCGCCGCAGGCAGCGACGGGGTCAAATTCCACTTGCTCCATGTCCTGCGGGGTGCCGCGCTGGAACAGGACTACCTGTCCGGCAGCTTCCGGTGTCTTGGCATGGAAGAATACGCCGACTGGCTCATTGCCTGCCTCCGGGAGGTCCCGGAATCCGTCACCGTCCACCGCATCACCGGCGACGGGGCCAAAAAAGACCTGGTGGCGCCCCTCTGGTCGGCGGACAAAAAACGGGTGCTGAATTACCTCAACGCCCGTTTTCGGGAAGCGGGCATTTTATAGACGCAGGAAACCAGTCCGCCCCCCACCGTGGGCAACGGACAGCAGAATGCATGCATGCATTTCCTGCAGGCCTGTCCATTTATTGTCGATCATCCCGCCAAATTGTAATTTGGCGCACTGGCGCGGCAGCGCCCTTGGCTCTCCCTTTGGGAGA
>CALYTP010000089.1:0-7645 GCA_945486915.1 uncultured Clostridia bacterium
TCTCCCATAGGGAGAGCCAAGGGCGCTGCCGCGCCAGTGCGTTAAATTACAATTTGCTGAGTCAGACAGATATACACCATCTATATGGAATCCCCCGGCTCTGGTTCTGAGTCGGGGGATTGCTTTATACTAATTTTTGATAAAAAGATTTAATCAGCAGCGCAGGGATATTGGTGCAAGACAAGGCAGAGGAACGCAGCCATACTGTATGTATGGCAAGTGACGATAACGCAGTATTGCACCAATAGACCAAGCTGATATTAAAGATTTTAATCAAGAATTAGTATTATATCTGCTGGTGGGGAATCTGTGAATCGGTTTGTTCAGGGATTACCTCCCGCGCATCCGCTGCCGGAGGGGCGGGTGTTTCCTCAGCTGCCGGGGGCAGGACCGCCTCCGGGGCTTCTTCAGGCGTTTCGGGGAGCGGCTCTTCCTTCTTCGGCCTGTAATAAATGAGAATCAGCGTAATCAGCACCGCCAGGCTTCCCGCGCTCACAGCCGCGCCCACGGCAAAGGCACGGTTGCGATAGATAAATTCAATGGTATGACTGCCCTTTTCCAGATGCAGGCCGATCATGCAGTCCCCCACAAGGGTGATCTGCGCCTCCTGCCCATCCACGTAAGCTGCCCAGTTGCCGTTCTGGGGGATGGAGGTATAGAGCAGGCCCTCCCGGTTGCAGTCGATGGTGCCCGTCACCCGCAGGTTGGAGAAAGATGTCAGCTCCAGCACCGACTGCTCCAGCATGGCATGACCCAGGTGGAACAGCTCATCGTCCATGATGGCCAGGTCCACATCGGCGCTGCCGTTTTCATTGCCGCAGACAATGCGGATATCGATGATGTCTCCTTCATGGACCTGACCCACGGCGATCATCTGGGGCAGGCTGATGGTCTCCCGATACTGCTCCACGCCGTTGATGCTGACGTAGAAGTCGTTGCGCTTGGGCAGGTCCAGCCGCACGCAGGCGAAGCCGTCCCGGTCCGCCACGGCGGAATAGATCACATTGGCGCCGGAGGTGGGATTGGAATAGGTGCAGTAGCCGCCGGCGCCGTTGTCGCCGATGTCCACGCCGCTGCCCAGGATCTCCACCTGATCCCGGGGCAGCACATACCAGACATCCCCGGGGATGTTGGTGGCCGCCCGGAACAGGGCATTCTGGAAGCCGAAGGAATCGTCGCCGCTGAGGAAGTCCAGCTCCCCCAGCTCCAGCTCCGCCAGGAAGCCCAGGGGCAGATAGGCGGTGTTTTCGTACAGGTACACCTGACCAAAGTGGTGCACCTGCTGGTAGACGCTGCTGGATTTGTCCTTACCGTCCCGGTCCAGCAGGTATTTGAGCCCCAGGAACAGCTCCGCCACCGGGGAGCTTTCCTCATAGGCGTAGCGGTTGTAGGTGTTTTTGGCGCCGTAGCCCAGGGCCTTCATGAATTCCGTAATGTGCACGTTGGCCGAGCTGGTGAAGGCGGTGATGCCGGAGTAGTCGTTCAGCGCCCCGTCGTTCAGGGTCTGGGTGTGGGTGACCTCGGCGCGGTAGAACAGGGTGTCCTCCTCCCGCTGGTGCATATAGCGGATCATGGAGGCGGCCTCGTCGGTGCCCTTGGGGTAGTTGCTGACCTGGGTGCCGGGGAAGTAGCAGCCGAAGGCCGTCAGCGTGGCGGTCAGCTCCAGAGCCAGAACCATCAGGAAGGCGCTGCGGCACAGCTTTCTGGTTCTGCGGAGCTTTCTGCGCAGGAGCAGATAATGGTCTTCGTCATCGTCCTTCCTTTTGGGCTTTTTCACGCAGATCATCAGAATGACCGTGAAGACCAGCAGGAACGATACATTATATATAATGTATACCGGCACCTCCACGTTCCTGCCGAAGAAGGTGGCGCTCTGGGTATCCAGCAGGGAATCGGAGCAGCACAGGATGGCGCCTGTGAGCAGCGCGGCGGCGAAGACCTGCAGTCGGTCGAACCGGCTGCGCAGCATCCAGGCCCGGTAGGCCATGCACAGCAGCACAAAGCTATAGAGGAAGCTGAACCGGTAGGGAATCATATTGGGGAAGTGGAAGCCGTGCCAGATATAGTCCAGCTGCCGGATCAGGAAGCTGAGCATGAAGAAAATCAGCAGGAACAGGCTGCACAGCTTGTCCCGCAGCTTCACCTCGCCGGACATCAGGAACAGGATCCCCAGCAGGATGCTGCCCACGCCGCAGTAGAGGTTGGGCAGGCCCTCCTTGAAGCTGGGCTCCAGGCCCCCGCCCATATTGCCCGCCACCTGCCGCATGCCGTCCAGCAGTCCCTTCAGGTCATGGCTGGAGGCGATGTTCAGCCGGAAGCCCGTGGGGAATTTGTTGACGCTGGACTGGGTCATCTGCAGCGCCGACAGCGCCGTCAGCGTCAGCACCGCGGTCATGCCGATGGCGATGAGGGAAAAGACACCCATGAGCATCAGGTCGGCAAAGAACCGTTTCCAGCCCCGGAACCGGCAGATCTCATAGCAGAAGAAGGTGAGCAGGACGAAAATGCAGGTGAAGAAGCCGATATAATAGTTGGAAAAAACCGACAGGAACAGTGCCACCGTATACAGGATGAATTTCCGGTCCCGGAGCAGACTGACCATGCCCAGCATCACCAACGGCAGCAGGGCGAAGGTATCCAGCCACATGATGTTCCACTGGTAGCCCAGCGCCCAGGCGCACAGGGCATAAAACGCGCCGAAGAGTGACACGGAAACGTCGTCCCTGCCGAAGGCGCCCTTCAGGAACATGGTGAAGAACATCCCCGCCAGACCCAGCTTGACGGGCATCAGCAGGCAGAAGAAGTTCAGCAGCTGGCTTTCCGGCACCAGAACGCCCAGCAGGTTCAGGGGGCTGGCCAGATAGTAGGCGATCATGCCCAGATAGTCCACGCCCATGCCGATATCCCAGTTGTAGAGCAGGCTGTCGCCGGAGAGCAGCGCCCGGCGGAAGGCCGCAAAGAAGGGATAGTACTGATGGTAGCAGTCCGAATACAGCATGGCCTTTGCGCCGAAGGGCTTATAGCCGCAGATCAGCATCACCAGCAGCATTCCGCAGAAGGGGATCAAAAATCCCAACGCAGTGGAGCTGGTCAGCCACCGGCTCTTCTTTTGCTTCATAACCGATGCCTCCCGAAAGATACAGATGGAGTTATTTTACCATGTTTTCCTCCCCGGGTAAAGGCATTTTCCCCGCAAATCCATAAAGAATTCCTTAAGGCCTCCAGGCAAAAGGGCGGATGGGTCATCGTTACACCATTGGGTACTGCCCGATAACGAAACTGCCCAGCCACTGTAGGGGAGGATATCATCCTCCCGCCAGGTAATGGTTTCTGAGTGTTCCGATGAATGGTACAGCGAACTGTGCGGCGTGCACCAAGGCTCCCTCTGGGAGGGAGCTGGCCGCGAAGCGGACTGAGGGAGAGAGCGTTGGTCGACCACCAGCGCTTCATACGATACCGCATCAAAAAATCCGGGGCTCTCTCCTTCAGTCAGCCTTCGGCTGACAGCTCCCTCCCAGAGGGAGCCTTGATTGGTGCACGCCGTTCGTTATCCGGTTCCGTACCACGGCCCAGCAAAACAATTGCCCGGAACGGGGCAAAAAAGTCCGTTCCGGGCAGAAATTCTTACAAAATCAGGCAGATCAGCCCCGAGGCGCCTTCGTTGACGATTCTGGTCAGGGTGCCGCGGAATTTGCTGCGAACCTCGTCGGGCATACGGATCAGCTTGGCATTCAGCCCCTCCTGGATCAGGTCGTAGACGGACTTGCCGAAGATGTTGCTCTGCCAGAGGGTGTCCGGGTTTTCGTCCCGGAGGTAGGCGATCAGATCCCGGGACTGCTTCTCGTCCCCCACCATGGGGCTGATCTCCGTGTCGATGTCCACACGAACCATATGGATGGAGGGCGCTCCCGCCTTCAGCCGGACGCCGTAGGAGCCGCCCCGCTTCAGGATCTCCGGGGTCTCCAGCTTCATCTCCTCCGCCGTGGGCATGACGACCCCATAGCCCGTGGCCTTCACCGAGGCCAGGGCGTCGGCAATCTTCTCGTACTCCCGGCGGATGTCGGACAGTTCGCTCAGCAGCTTCAGCAGCTGGGCGTCGTTCTTCACCGCAAGTCCAGCTCTGGCGCTGAGGATCTCATAGAACAGCGATTCCGGGAAGACAAAGGCACAGGACACGATGCCGGTGCCGGGGTCGATGCTGCGCAGACTGTAATCCTGCACCTGCTCCAGCTCCGAAAGGCTCCCCAGGCACCCCTCCGCCTGACCCAGGCAGCGGATCTCCCCCGCCTTCTGCAGCAGCGCCTGATAGAGCGCCGCCTTCACGGGATGATCCGGCTCCAGGGCATCCATCCACCGGGGCAGGTACACCCGCAGCTCCGTCATGGGGAAGGCCGCCAGCATGGCGCTCAGCAGTGCGGCGATCCCCTGCCGGTCCAGGCTCTGGCAGTCGGCAATGTGGGGCCGGATGCCATGCTCCCTGGCAAGCTGGTCCCGCACCTGCGCCGCCGCTTCCCCGCCCGGCTCCCGGCTGTTCACCACCACCAGGAAGGGCTTGCCGGTGGCCTTCATATCTCCAATGGCCCGCCGTTCGGCCTCCACATAGTCAGAGCGGGGAATTTCGGTGATGGTGCCGTCGGTGGTGACCACCAGGCCGATGGAGCAGTGCCCCTCCATCACCTTTTTGGTGCCCAGCTCGGCGGCCTGGGTCATGGGGATCTCGGTGTCATACCAGGGTGTGGTGACCATCCGGGGTGCGCCGTCCTCCTCGGCCCCCACGGCGCCGGGCACCATGTAGCCCACGGAGTCGATCATCCGCACCCGCAGGACGTTGGTGCCGTCCGGAGATATCTCCACCGCCTCCTCCGGCACGAACTTTGGCTCGGAGGTCATGATCGTCCTGCCGGAACCGCTCTGGGGCAGCTCATCCCGCGCCCGCTCCCGGCGGTAGGGGTCCTCGATGGCGGGGATCACCAGCTCCTCCATGATCCGCTTGACCAGCGTAGACTTCCCCGTCCGCACCGGCCCCACCACACCGATATAGATATTGCCGCCCGTCCTGGCAGCAATCTCCGAATAAATATCTTCCATAGCCAGCCTCCTCATCCGGCAGGACTCGTATCAGCTCCTGCCATGGTTTGGTTCAGCATATGAAGCCGAAAACGCAAATAGAACCCGGAAGGAATATTGCCCGGCCAACGCAGCGGATAAAAGCCGTCGGAAGTATCGAAAACGGTACAATTATTGTCGGTTTCTATAAATTATCAGAATTTTTCATTGACAAGGCCAGCTCCTGCGTGTATAGTTAGGCTGGTGAGCGATCCCCATTCCGAAAGGAGCAATATTATGTATACCATTTCCGACCTTTACGACCTGACGCATACCGCTGCGGCGGATTATCTTTCCCAATTCACCTACCCCTGGGAGGCGCTGAAGGGCATCCAGGACATGATCCTGGAGCTGGGCAGCCGCCTGGGCGACGACTATACCGAGGTCAGCCCCCAGGTCTGGGTGCACAGCACCGCCAAAGTGGCACCCACCGCATTTCTGGGCAGCCCCTGCATCATCGGCCCGGGCACCGAGGTGCGCCACTGCGCCTTTGTCCGGGGCAGCGCCCTGGTGGGGGAAAACTGCGTGGTGGGCAACTCCGTGGAGCTGAAAAACGTGATCCTCTTTGACAATGTACAGGTGCCCCACTACAATTATGTGGGCGACAGCATCCTGGGCTACAAATCCCACATGGGCGCCGGCAGCCTGACCTCCAATGTCAAGTCCGACAAGACCCTGGTGGTGGTGAAGTCCGCCGACGAGCAGATCCCCACCGGGCTGAAGAAGTTCGGCGCCATGCTGGGCGACTTCGTGGAGGTGGGCTGCAACAGCGTGCTGAACCCCGGCACCGTCATCGGCCCCCACACCAACATCTACCCCACCTCCTGCGTCCGGGGTGTCGTCCCCGCCAACAGCATCTGGAAAACCGGCGGCAAGGTCGTCCCCAAAACCCTCTGATCTCTCATATCTAATATCTCACATCTCATATCTCATATCTCATATCTGATATCTTATATCTCATATCTGATATCTTATATCTCATATCTGATATCTTTTATCTCATATCTCGCATCTTCACTCTGAAAGGACTTTTTTATGGGAAAATATTTCGGAACCGACGGCTTCCGCGGAGAAGCCAACTGCACCCTCACCGCCGACCACGCCTACAAGGTCGGCCGCTTCCTGGGCTGGTACTACACCCAGCTGAAACGCCGCAGCGGATCGGATGAGCCTGCCAGAATCGTCATCGGCAAGGACACCCGCCGCTCCAGCTATATGTTTGAATACAGCCTGGTGGGCGGCCTTGTGGCCTCCGGCGCGGACGCCTACCTGCTCCACGTCACCACCACCCCCTCCGTTGCCTATGTGGTCCGCACCGACAGCTTTGACTGCGGCATCATGATCTCCGCCAGCCATAACCCCTATTACGACAACGGCATCAAGCTCATCAACGGCTCCGGCGAGAAGATGGACGAATCCGTCATCCGCCTGGTGGAAGCCTACCTGGACGGCGACCTCTTCGCCTTCGACCGCCATTGGGACGAACTTCCCCTGGCCAGGCGGGAGCAGATCGGCCGCACCGTGGACTATGTGGCAGGCCGAAACCGCTACGTGGGCTACCTGATCAGCCTGGGCATCTACTCCTTCAAGGGCAAGAAAATCGGCCTGGACTGCGCCAACGGCAGCTCCTGGAACATCGCAAAATCCGTGTTCGACGCCCTGGGGGCCAAGACCTATGTCATGGGCGTGGAGCCGGACGGCTTCAACATCAATACCAATGTGGGCTCCACCCACATCGAGGGTCTGCAGAAATTTGTGCTGGACAACGGTCTGGACGTGGGCTTTGCCTACGACGGCGACGCCGACCGGTGCCTGTGCGTGGACGAGAAGGGCAATGTGGTCACCGGCGACCATATCCTCTATGTCTGCGGCAAGTACATGAAGGAAAAGGGCATGCTTCCCGGCAACACCGTGGTCACCACCGTCATGTCCAACTTCGGCCTGTACAAAGCCTTTGACGAGTTGGGCATCGAGTACGCCAAGACCAAGGTGGGCGACAAATACGTCTACGAGCACATGATGATGAACAACAACCGTCTGGGCGGCGAGCAGAGCGGCCACATCATCTTCTCCAAGCACGCCTCCACCGGCGACGGCATCCTCACCAGCCTGATGATCATGGAGGTCATGCTGGCAAAGAAGAAGACCCTGAGCCAGCTGTGCGAGGGCTTTACCTTCTATCCCCAGGTGCTGAAGAATGTCCGGGTTGCCAACAAGGCCAACGCCCAGAACGATGAGGATGTCCAGGCCGCCGTTGCCGAGGTAGCCGCCAAGCTGGGGGACACCGGCAGAATTCTGGTGAGAGAATCCGGCACCGAGCCCGTCATCCGGGTCATGGTGGAGGCTGAAAACAAGGAGACCTGTGAAGAACTGGTGGACAGCGTCATCGATGTCATCCGCAGAAAGGGCCACGCAGTCTGAATGGATATGCCGTCCCCACAGGAATGCTGCACCATTCTATAATGTGCTTATCGGGTTAACACAACAAATTGGAATTTAGGTTATCGGCTTTAGTAAGCACAACACAATATGTTGTGAA
>CALYTP010000090.1:0-7621 GCA_945486915.1 uncultured Clostridia bacterium
GCTCTCTCCCTCAGTCAGCCTTTGGCTGACAGCTCCCTCCCAGAGGGAGCCTTGGAGCACGCTGTCCGTTACCCGGCTCCATGCAACGCACAGATAAATTACAATTTCTATATGTTACACCCTAGTAGGGCAAACACAAAAACCGGCACTGCAAAACCGCAGTGCCGGTAACTTTTTTTATCGTTCCTCCCGGAAATAGGCCTGACCCAAACTCTCGGGGGGCTGATCCTCCCGCTTGTTGCGCATGCTGGTCATCACCAGAACGATGATGGTGACAACGTAGGGCAGCATCTTGTACAGCTCCTTCATGGCCAGATTGGCGCTGGGCAGGAACAGGTACAGGATGTACAGTCCGCCGAAGAGGATGGAGCTGAGGATGCCCACATTGGGACGCCAGATGGTGAAGATCACCAGGGCGATGGCCAGCCAGCCCCGGTCGCCGAAGCCGTTGTTGGACCAGACGCCGTTGGCGTAGTCCATGACGTAATACAATCCGCCAAGGCCCGCGATCATGCTGCCCAGGATGGTGGCTGCGTACTTATAGCGGGTGATGTTGATGCCCGCCGCGTCCGCGGTTGCGGGGTTCTCGCCCACGGCCCGAAGATGCAGGCCCACCCGGGTATGCCCCAACACATAGGAGCACAGCAGCGCCAGCGCAACGGCCAGGTATGCCAGAAAGCCATAGGAGAACAGAAGCTGTCCCACAGCCCCGGTGCTTCCGGCGAAGGGCAGGGTGGCCCGGAAATAGCCGGAGGTGGCGGACAGGGCGATGGAGGGAACATCCGCTCCGGTGAGCTTGATGAGGGAGCCGCCGAAGAAGTTGCCAAAGCCCACGCCGAAGGTGGTCATGGCAAGGCCGGTGACATTCTGGTTTGCCCGGAGGGTCACCGTCAGGAAGCAGTACAGCAGGCCCATCAGCGCAGAGCCCAGCAGGCAGCCCAGCATGGGGAAGAAGATCCCCAGGAAGGGATTCATATTGCCCCCCGCCGCCTGCTCATACAGAAACGCGCCGATGACGCCGCCGATGCCGCCCACATACATGATGCCGGGAATACCCAGGTTCAGGTTGCCGGACTTCTCCGTCAGCGTCTCGCCGGTGGAGCCGAAGAGCAGAGGGATGCCCTGCATCACCGCTCTGGGGAACAGGGTCACGAAAAAGGAAAGCAAATCAGGCATCTTTCTTCTCCTCCTTCCTTTCGTTCCTGCGGAAGGTGAGCTTGTACTGGATGAAGAACTCGCTTCCGATGATGAAGAACAGGATGATGCCGGTGAGGATATCGCCGAAGGAATCGTTCAGCTGGAACTTGGAGGAGATCTCGCTGGAGCCCCGGCCCAGGAACACCAGCAGCAGGCTGGCGAAGATCATGCCGATGGGATTGAACTTTGCCATCCAGGAAACCAGAACGGCGGTGAAGCCCCGGCCTCCGGCGGTGTTGACGGTGATGGTGTGGTCGGAGCCGCCCACAATCAGCAGTCCTGCCAGACCGCACAGGGCGCCGGAGAGCACCATGGTGCGGATGATGACCCGGTTGACCTTGATGCCCACATAGCGGGCGGTGCGGACGGACTCGCCCACCACGGTGATCTCATAGCCCTGCTTGGTGCGGTTCAGGTAGATATAGAGCAGTCCCGTGAGGATCGCCACCACCAGGATGGTCAGCAGGTACTTCTGCCCGCCCACCTCCGGCAGCCAGCCTGCCCGGGTGGACTGGTTGATGATGCCGATCTTGCCGGAGCCCTTGGGCACCTCCCAGACGATGACAAAATAGGCAACCAGCTGGGTGGCCACATAGTTCATCATCAGGGTGAACAATGTCTCATTGGTATTCCATTTTGCCTTGCAGAAGGCGGGGATGGCGCCCCAGATGCCGCCGGCAGCCAGGGCGCTGACGATCATGATGACGATCAGCAGCCAGTTGGGCACCCTGCCGCCCAGCAGGATCATGCTGGCAGCGGTGGCCAGACCGCCCATGAGCACCTGACCCTCGCCGCCGATGTTCCAGAACTTCATCCGGAAGGCGGGGGTGACCGCCAGGGAGACGCACAGCAGCAGCGCCAGATACTGCATGGTGTTCCAGGTTCTGCGCTTCGTTCCGAAGGCGCCGGCCCACATGGTCTTATAGATGGCGAAGGGATTCTCGCCGGTCAGAGCGGTGGTCACAATGGCGCAGACCACCAGCGCCAGCACAATGGCCGCGCCGCGGATGGCCCAGGCGCTGTACCAGGGCAGTTCCTTTCGCTTGGAAAGGTGGAAGAGTTTTGTATTCATCTTAGCCTCCTACCTTTGTCATCATCAGGCCGATGCGGTTCTTGTCGGCGGGGGTGGGATGATCCACAATGCCGCTGACCTTGCCGCCGCAGAGCACCAGGATCCGGTCGCACAGCTCCAGCAGCACATCCAGATCCTCGCCCACGAAGACCACGGCCACGCCCTTCTGCTTCTGCTTGGTCACCAGGTCATAAATGGCATAGGAAGAGTTGATGTCCAGGCCCCGGACGGCATAGGCCGTCAGCAGCACCGTGGGCGCCGAGGCGATCTCCCGGCCCACCAGCACCTTCTGGACGTTGCCGCCGGACAGACGGCGCACGGGAGTGGACACGCTGGGGGTGACCACCTCCAGCTCCTGCACCACCTTTTCGGCCAGCTTCTTCGGGCTCTTCCGGTCGGTGAGGAAGGAATGGCCCCTGCGGAAGGAGCGCAGCATCATATTGTCGGTCAGATCCATATTGGCAACCAGGCCCATGCCCAGCCGGTCCTCCGGGACGAAGGACAGCGTCACGCCCATGGAGGCGATCTCCAGGGGGTCCTTGCCCAGCAGCTCCTCCCGGGAGCCGTCGTCCTCAATATAGCCGATGGTGCCCTTTTCGGTTTTCTGCAGTCCGGCGATGGCCTCCAGCAGCTCCTTCTGGCCGCAGCCGGAGATACCGGCGATTCCCAGTATTTCTCCGGAATTGGCGGTGAAGGACACATCCTCCAGCTTCAGAATGCCGTCGGGACTGCGGACGCTGAGGCCCTCCACCTGCACTCTGGGCTTGGGATTGACAGGCTCCGGGCGCTGGATGTTCAGCGTCACGGCGTGGCCCACCATCATGTTGGTCATTTCCTGGGCGTTGGTGTTTTTGGTGAGCATATCGCCCACGAACCGGCCCTTGTTCAAAATGGCCACCCGGTCGGACAGGGCCTCCACCTCGTGCATTTTATGGGTGATGATGACGATGGCCTTGCCGTCGTCGCGCATATTCCGCAGAACGTTGAAGAGCTTTTCCGTCTCCTGGGGCGCCAGAACGGCGGTGGGCTCGTCCAGAATCAGGATGTCCGCGCCCCGGTAGAGGACCTTGACGATCTCCACGGTCTGCTTCTGGGAGACGGACATATTGTAGATCTTCTGGTCTGGGTCCACATCGAAGCCGTAGGTGTCGCAGATCTGCCGGATCTTCCGGGTGGCCTCCGCCAGATTCAGTCTTCCGGGCAGGCCCAGGACGATGTTCTCCGCCGCGGTGAGCACATCCACCAGCTTGAAATGCTGATGGATCATGCCGATGCCGTGGGCAAAGGCATCCTTGGGGGAGGCGATGACCACCGGCTGGCCATCGATGGTGATGGTGCCCTCATCGGGGAAGTAGATGCCGGAGAGCATATTCATGAGGGTGGTCTTGCCGCTGCCGTTTTCCCCCAGCAGCGCCAGGATCTCTCCCCGGTAGATGTCCAGCCAGACCCGGTCGTTGGCCAGCACCGAGCCGAAGGATTTGCTGATGTTGCGCATTTTCACAGCGGGAATTTTCCCCTCGTCGGGATGGGAAGGATATTTCTCCATTTCCAAGGGCGTCACGCTCCTATTATAAATTCAAATATACATGGTTCCGTTTTTCGAAAAATGGCATCAGGCACACTATTCCGCTCCGCCAATGTAGGGGAGGATAGTATCCTCCCGCGCGGTACAATCCCCCAATATCGTACAATTGTTGGGCGAATTCGTATCTATGTCCAACATTTTCCCATTCAACCGAACACTCAGAAATCAAAATCCGGCGGGAGGATGATATCCTCCCCTACATTGACTGGGCTGATTTTTTCTGCGCAGGAACGATACCGGGCGACTCGCGGCCGCGGCAAAATAGAAAGTTGAAAGGGAAAAGAGCCTGCTTCTCCCTTTCAATTTTCTACTTTCGATTAAGAAAGGGCAGCGCAGGGGGTTTGACTGCGCTGCCCTTGGCAGTTAATTCAGGTGAGCTTAGAACTTGGTGTCCAGCAGCTCGATGCCGTCGATCTGCAGATCGAAGTAAGGAGCGGAGCGGAACTCGGACTCGCAGAAGGCGCCGTCCACGATGACCTCGGTGTCGCCGGTGTAGGCGGGATCGGTGTCCACGTCAGCCAGGTAGCTCTCCACGGCAGCGCCGTCCTTGGTGAAGGTGGTGATGTCGAAGACCTTGACGGAGCCGTCTTCCAGAGCGGCCTTGACCTCGGCGATCTTCTCGGCGGTGCCGGCAGCGGCAGCCTGCTCGTTGACATCGGTCAGAACCACGGAGCCGGTGGTGATGTTGCCGGTCCAGTCAGTGGGGATGGCCTCACCATTTGCAACAGCGTTGATAATCAGCTCGAAGTAGGGAGCCCAGTTGATGCGGGAGGAGACGATGAAGGTGTTGGGGCAGGCGTCCAGGGTGGAGCCGTTGTAGGAGACGTTGGGGATGCCGGCGTTCTCGCAGGCAGTGGGAGCGCCCATGGAGTCGGCGTGCTGGGAGATCAGCTTGCAGCCCTCGGTGATCAGCTTGTTGGCGGCTTCCTTCTCGGCGGTCTCATCGTACCAGGAGCCGGTGAAGGTGACCTTCATGGTGACGGAGGGGCAGACGCTCTTGGCGCCCAGGTAGAAGGAGGTGTAGCCGGAGACGACCTCGGCGTAGGTGAAGGCGCCGACATAGCCCATGACGGCCTCCTCAGCGGTGAACTGACCGGCCTCGATCATCTCGTTGAGCTTCATACCGGCGGCAACACCGGCCAGGAAACGGCCCTCATAGATGGAGGCGAAGGCATTGTGGTAGTTGTCCAGGCCTTCGGTGTGGGCCTTGGTGCCGGTGGCGTGGCAGAACTGAACCTCGGGGAACTCCTTGGCGGCCTCGATCATGTAGTCCTCATGGCCGAAGGAATCGGCGAAGACGATGTTGCAGCCGTCGTCGGCCAGCTCAGCGGCAGCCTCGTAGCACTCGCTGCCCTCGGGGACATTGGTGCGGATGACATACTCGACGCCCAGCTTCTCGCAGGCTTCCTTGGCGGCGTTCAGGAAGTTCAGGTCGTAGGTGGAGTTCTCGTCGTGCAGGAAGATGAAACCGACCTTGACGGCGGAAGCATCGGCAGCTGCGCAGACGGAGAACATACCCATGACCATAACCAGGACCAGTGCAATGGACAGAATCTTTTTCATTTGTCTTTCTCCTTTTTTTGTTGGTTGTATGTGAATTTGTTTGCGACGGGATTACTTACGGAAGGTGATGTCCGTATCGGTCATGCTCTCGAGAATGGCCAGGGACTCCACCCGGATGCCCTGGGCCCGCAGCGCGTCGCCGCCGCCCTGGAAACCCTTCTCGATGGCGCAGGCGGCGCCGGCCAGTCTGGCTCCGGCCTGATTCACCAGGTCCACCAGACCCATCAGCGCCTTGCCGTTGGCCAGGAAATCATCCACCAGCAGCACGGTATCGGTGGGCAGCAGATAGTCGCTGCTGACCACCACGGTGTAGTCGGTGTTGTGGGTGTAGGAATGCACCACGGTGGAATAGACATCGCCGTCCACATTGCTGGACTTGTGCTTCTTGGCGAAGACCAGCGGCACATGCATGGCCATGCCGGCAGCGGCGGCGATGGCAATGCCGGAGGACTCGATGGTCAGGACCTTGGTGACGCCGCAGCCTTCAAACAGCCGGGCGATCTCCTGCCCCACCTGGCCCAGGAATTCGGTATCGATCTGCTGATTCAGGAAGCTTCCCACCTTGAGGATTCCGCCGGGCAGGACCTTGCCCTCTTTCAGGATCATCTGTTCCATCAGCTGCATGGTGTGTCCTCCAATTCAGAAAATAAAAAAGACGCGTCAAAACAGAGCTACGACAGCTCATTCCGAAACGTCTGGAAAGGACTATATGGTCAGCAGCGCGAGAAGCGCTTTTCGTTACCAATAGTCGTGACTTGGGCAGGCGTCACGGTAGAAACTTTCGGGCCATTCATCCGAAATTATATCGGCAATTCTTCTGATTCCGTTTCATCGTAATCCATCTTTCGACAAATGTCAACACAAACCAACCGCCTTCAACGATTTCCTCCGTAATGCACAAAGCCGCCGAAAATTTTCTCCCCTTTTCCGTCAAAAAACAATCGCCCGCCCCCACCGCCGCCCCGCCGGAACGAAGCGCCTTTTTGCTTGCATTTTTCCGGGGATTATGGTATATAATAATGTACATATCAAGATGCCAAATTGTAATTTGTCTATACGTTGCATGGAACCGAGTAACGAACAGCGCTCACCAAGGCTCCCTCTGGGAGGGAGCTGTCAGCCAAAGGCTGACTGAAGGAGAGAGCCCCGGACTTTTAGATGCGGCATCGTAAGAAGCGCTGGTGATCGACCAACGCTCTCTCCCTCAGTCCGCTTCGCGGCCAGCTCCCTCGCAGAGGGAGCCTTTGGTGCACACCGCCAAATTACAATTTTTCCTCCCTCAACATAACAGAAAACGGAGTGTTTTGCCATGAATGTCCACGAATCCGGCGAGATGTACCTGGAGGCCATCCTGGTGCTGTCGCGAAAAAGCTCCTTCGTCCGTTCGGTGGACGTGGGCGTATATCTGGGGTATTCCAAGCCCAGCGTTTCCCGGGCCATGGGTCTGTTGCGCAATGGCGGGCTGATCCGGATGGAAAACGACGGCGGCCTGTACCTGACGGACGCCGGCCGGGCCATTGCGGAAAAGATCTACGAGCGCCACACCGTTCTGTCCCGGGTGCTGATGGGACTGGGCGTTCCCGAAGCCGTGGCGGTGGAGGATGCCTGCAAAATCGAGCACGACATCAGCGACGCCACCTTTGACGCCATCAAGAGGCACATCGCCGCCCACGGGAAGGAGCTGCCATGAGCTGCTGCGGTAACTGCGGCCAGTGCTCCGGCTGCGCAGGCTCCCTGGAGCTGACCCAAAAAGAGATGGACTTTCTCCGGTATCTGGGGCAGGTGGCCTTTCTGCCCGTGGCCCGGAGCATGGGGGATCTGACCCCGGTGTATCTGGAGGACGGACAGGCAGAGCAGGAGGAATATTCCCTGCTGCTGCAGTGTCTTGAAAAGAAGGGCCTGATTTCCCTGGACTATGACCGTCCGCTGAAGGGCTATGATATGGATGCTTACGCCGCCTACCCCATCCACGGCAGCATGGCCCTGACCCAGCGGGGCCAGACGGCGCTCCAGCTGCTGGAATTCCAGGGCTATCAGGAATAATACAAATGGTTGTCTCGTTTTCGGGACAACCATTTTAATTATTGTGCTTATCGGGTTAACTCAGCAAATTGTAATTTGGCGGGCTGGATAAACGGGAAACCGAACCGCGCGGCGGAACCCAAGGCTCCCTCTGCGAGGGAGCTGGCCGCGAAGCGGACTGA
>CALYTP010000091.1:0-7569 GCA_945486915.1 uncultured Clostridia bacterium
CAGCTCTCCCAAAGGGAGAGCCAAGGGCGCTACCGCGCCAGTGCGCCAAATTACATTTTTGCCGCGAGTCGCGGCGGAAAATGCAAAATCCCCTCCGACAAAAAATCGGAGGGGATTTTCTTACAGGCTGTTTTCGGTTTTGCCCAGGCGGCGGTCCAATGTCGCGGTGTTCAGGGCGGTCAGGTGCACCTGGGGCAGGCCGTACTCCACGGTGACCACAAAGGATTTGGGCAGATCGTCGCAGGGCACCACCTGGCCCTCCTTTTCCGCCATTTCCAGAAATTCCCGGGTGCGCCTGGAGGTGGAGGTGTTGTCCAGATCAAAAATACCCACGATGCTGCTGTCCCGGACAGCCATGTCGTTGCCGATGGACAGGTACATTACGCTTCCGGCTTGTCGAAGAAGCAGGAAAGGACCTCTTCGGTGGTGTCCTCCAGGTAGCTGGCGGAGGTGACCACGATCATGGTTCTTCCGGTCTTCACCACCACGATGGTCTCATACATCTGCAGCCCGGAAATGCCTGTGCTGACCCGGGCACAGGCATGTTCCTTGCCCAGAAATTCCATGGTGTCGGTCTCCACCTGGACATTTTCGTAGCCCATCTGCTCCAGGGCGGTGATGAGGCCCTCCTCGGAGAGATTGATATAGCTGGTTTCGCTGATGAGCAGGGAGTCTGCGATGCTCAGCCGCTCCAGAGTCACGTTCACCGTCGCGCCGGTGAGCTGATTCATGGCGTACATATCCATAATGACGCTATCATCCATCACTACTTCCGCCAGGGTATCGTCCAGCATCTCCGCGGTCATACCGCTCAGCTCCAGGATCTCCTCCCGGGTGCAGAAGTACCAGTTTTCGTCCAGGGTGCAGCCGATGGACATGGTCTCATTCCAATAGGTGTTGTTTTCCGCGTCGCCCAGGCCGAAGCTGTCCTCCTCCTCGGCAAACGCCCCGCCGCAGAAGCAGCCAAGCACCATCAGGGTCGCCAGAATCAGGGTAAATGCTCTTTTCATGTTTTTTCTCCTCTTATTTTTATGCAATGTGCTTATCGGGTTAACTCAGCATTGCGACAAATTGTAATTTGGCGGGGCAAATTACCACCCAGCCAATGTAGGGGAGGATATCATCCTCCCGCGCAGTAGAGCTTCGCAATCTTGTACTTTGTCGGGCGAATTCGTACAAAGCTGGACAATTACCCATTCAACCAAACACGCAGTTATCCTACGTGGCGGGAGGCTAATAGCCTCCCCTACAGTAGCTTGAGCAAAAACCTGCTCTACAAATTACAATTTAACAATGTGCTTACGAAAATCGATAACCAAAATTGTAATTTATCGCAATGGCGCTTCGCTCCGCAAAAACGATACCGGGCGGTGTGCACCAATCAAGGTTCCCCTTTCCAAGGGGAGCCTTTTGCGCGGATTTTCTTCCACTCCGCCACGGCCAATTCGTCGCAGCGGTTGTTTTTGGGGTTTTCGGCGTGGCCCTTGACCCAATGGTAATGCAGCTGGTGCTTCTGGGTCAGCAGCAGCAGCTGCTCCCACAGGTCGGGGTTCAGGGCGGGCTTTTTGTCGCTTTTGACCCAGCCCCGCTTCCGCCAGCCCCAGGCCCAGCCCTTTTCCAGGGCGTCGATGACGTACTTGGAGTCGGAGTACAGCTCCACGACGCAGGGCTCCTTCAGGGCTTCCAGTCCCCGGATCACGGCGGTGAGCTCCATGCGGTTGTTGGTGGTGTTGTCCTCCCCGCCGGACAGCTCCTTCTCATGCCCCCGGTATTCCAGGATGCACCCCCAGCCCCCCGGGCCGGGATTGCCGGAGCAGGCGCCGTCGGTGTAAAGGGTTATTGTCTTCATAAATACCTCGATGAAGGACATCCATTGTAGGGGAGGATAGTATCCTCCCGCGCAGTACAATCCAAAATCATGCATAATGTTGGGCGAATACGGACATGGTATCACTGCGGTGAACACGCAAAAACCATTCACTGGCGGGAGGATGATATTCTCCCCTACAGTGGCCGGTTCTGTTCTTTACTCTGCAATCTCGTTCTCCACCCGCTCCAGGCTCACCAGCTGATTGCCTTCCTCGATGCGCATGATGATGACGCCCTGGACATCGCGCTTGTAGACGTTGATGGAAGCAGCGGGGACGCGGATGATGACGCCGCCGTTTTCGATGAGCATCACGTCGTCATTTTCGCCCACCACCACGCAGCCGGCAACGCAGCCGGTCTTGGGGGTGATGTTGTAGTTCTTCAGGCCCTTGCCGCCCCGGCTCTGGGGAATCTTCTCGCCGTCGGGGCCGGTGCGCAGGTACTCGGGAAGCTCCGTGCGCTTGCCGTAGCCGTTCTGGGTGACGGTGAGCAATGTCTTTCCGTCCTCCCATTTCTGGGCGCCCACCACGATGTCGCCGTCGCCCAGGCTGATGCCCCGAACGCCGCAGGCGTCTCTGCCCATGCAGCGCACGTCGTTTTCGTTGAAGCAGATGGCCATACCCTGGGCCGTGGCCAGGATGATGTTGTCATTGCCGGTGGTGCGGATGACGTTGATGAGGTGATCGTCCTCATCCAATGTGATGGCCCGGATGCCGGTGCGCCGGTTGGTCTTCAGCGCCACGAAGGGCAGGCGCTTGACGATGCCCTTGCGGGTAATCATCACCAGGAACTCGTTGTCGTCAAATTCCCTTGTGACCACCATGGCGGTAACGGTCTCCCCCGGCTCCAGGGGCAGCACATTGACCATGGCGGTGCCCCGGGCGGTGCGGCCTGCCTCGGGGATCTGGTAGCCCTTGCGGTGGTGCACCTTGCCGGTGTCGGTGAAGAACAGGATGTGGTCATGGGTGGAGGCGATGTTCAGCGACTTCACATAGTCCTCGTCCTTCAGGTTCTGGGCGTTGACGCCCCGGCCGCCCCGGGACTGGGTGCGGTAGGTGTCCACGGGCATCCGCTTGATGTAGCCCTGGTTGCTGAGGGTGAAGGCGCAGGTCTCCTCCTCAATCAGATCCTCGATGTCGATTTCGTCCTCGATGTCCTGGATCTCGGTTTTGCGCTTGTCGCCGAACTTGTCCCGGATCTCCGTCAGCTCGTCCCGGAGGACGCCCTTCATCTTCACGGGGTCGGCCAGCAGCTCCTGATAATAGGCAATGCGCTGCTCCAGCTCCTTGTACTCGGCCTCCAGCTTTTCCCGGTTCAGACCCTGCAGGGCAATGAGCCGCATATCGCAGATGGCCTGGGCCTGGACGTCATCCAGGCTGAACCGCTCCATCAGGCGCTGCTTGGCGTTGTCGTAGGAGGTGCGGATGATGTGGATGACCTCGTCGATGTTGTCCTGGGCGATGAGCAAGCCTTCCAGCAGGTGTGCCCGCTCCTGGGCCTTGCGCAGATCAAATTGGGTGCGGCGGGTGAGGACGTCCATCTGGTGGGCCAGGTACTCGTCCAGAATCTGCCGCAGGGACAGGATCTTCGGCTGCTTCTGGTCGTCCACCAGCGCCAGCATGATGACGCTGAAGCTGGACTGCAGGGCGGTCTGCTTGAACAGGTTGTTCAGCACCACCTGGGGGTTGGCGTCCTTTTTCAGCTCGATGACCATGCGCATACCGTTGCGGTCGGACTCGTCCCGCAGGTCGGAAATGCCGTCCAGGCGCTTGTCCTTGACCTGATCGGCGATGGTTTTGATGAGCTGGCGCTTGTTGACCTGATAGGGAAGCTCGGTGACGATGATCCGGGTGCGGTCTTTGTTGAAGGTCTCAAATTCCGTCCTGCCCCGGACCACCACCTTGCCCCGGCCGGTGGCGTAGGCGGCCCGGATGCCGCTGCGGCCCATGATGATGCCGCCGGTGGGGAAGTCGGGTCCGGTGATGTGCTCCATGAGGTCGGTCATGGTGCACTCCGGGTCATCCAGCACGCAGATGCAGGCGTTGATGACCTCGGTGAGGTTGTGGGGCGGGATGTTGGTGGCCATGCCCACGGCGATGCCGGAGGAGCCGTTGACCAGCAGGTTGGGGAACCGGCTGGGCAGAACTCTCGGCTCCTTGCGGGATTCATCGAAGTTGGGGTCCCAGTTGACGGTGTCCTTGTCGATGTCCCGGAGCATTTCGTTGGAGAGCTTACTGAGTCTGGCCTCGGTGTAACGGTAGGCGGCAGGGGGGTCGCCGTCCACGGAGCCGAAGTTGCCGTGGCCGTCCACCAGCATATAGCGCATGGAGAAATCCTGGGCAAGACGCACCAATGCGTCGTAGACGGAGGCGTCGCCATGGGGATGGTACTTACCCAGCACGTCGCCGACGCAGGTGGCGCTTTTCTTAAAGGGCTTGTCGGAGGTCAGGCCGCTTTCGTACATGGTGTAGAGAATGCGGCGGTGAACCGGCTTCAGGCCGTCGCGCACATCGGGCAGGGCGCGGCCCACGATGACGCTCATGGCGTACTCAATGTAGGACTTTTCCATCTCCTCCACCAGCCGGGATTCGGTGATCACCTGGTTGGGAAAGGCAATGTCCTCGGGTTTGTAGCTTCTGTTGTGTGCCATATATGCACCTCCAAAGAGTAGAGAGTGATGCGCTCAGGAATGAGATATAAGATATGAGATATGAGATATGAGATATGAGATATGAGATACGAGATATTTTTGCTGCTTGAGGAATTGGGTCGGATGAATGGAAATACCAACCGCGTTGCACTGGCGCGGTAGCGCCCTTGGCTCTCCCTATGGGAGAGCTGTCAGCCGATCAGGCTGACTGAGAGGGTACTCCGTTTGATGGTTGGGAAGCGTCCATTGGAACGTGGGACCCTCTCAGTCTGCCCCTTACGGGGCAGCCAGCTCTCCCAAAGGGAGAGCCAAGGTCGCTTCGCTCCATAATATACCAGCCCGTGTGTTATTGTCCGCCAAATTCCAATTTGCCGCAATGCTGAGTCAAACCGATATGCACATTATCAAATATCGATATTGACGGCATACTTGGCGTGCTGTTCGATCCATTCCTTCCGGGGGTCCACCTGTTCGCCCATGAGGACGGTGAAAATCTCGTCGGCCCGCATGGCGTCGTCCAGGGTGATTCTGCGCAGGCTCCGCTGCTCCGGGTCCATGGTGGTTTCCCACAGCTCGTGGGGGTCCATCTCGCCCAGGCCCTTGTACCGGGCGATTTCCACCTTGGCGCCCGGATTGTCGCTGCGCATTTCGGCGGATACCCGATCCCGCTGCTCGTCGGAGTAGGCAACTCTCGTGGTCTTGCCCCGGGTGAGCTTGTACAGCGGCGGCACGGCGGAGTAGACATAACCCTGCTCGATCAGCGGCCGCATATACCGGAAGAAGAAGGTCAGCAGCAGCGTGCGGATGTGGGCGCCGTCCACGTCGGCATCGGCCATGATGATGATCTTGTGGTAGCGCAGCTTATTCAGGTCGAATTCCTCGCCGATGCCCGCGCCCAGGGCCACGATCAGGGGGTAGAGCTTGTCGTTGCCGTAGACCTTGTCGGCTCTGGCCTTTTCCACGTTGAGCATCTTGCCCCACATGGCGAGGATTGCCTGGAACCGGGAGTCCCGGCCCTGGATGGCGGAGCCTGCGGCGGAGTCGCCCTCGACGATGTAGATTTCGCACAGCTCGGGGTTTCTTTCGTTGCAGTCCTGGAGCTTGTCGGGCATCTGGCCGGATTCCAGGCCGGTCTTCCGGCGGATGGATTCCCTTGCCTTTCTGGCGGCCTCCCTGGCCCGGTTTGCCATCATGGCCTTTTCCAGAATGGCCTTGGCCACCTGGGGGTGCTCCTCGAAATAGGTGGTCAGCTGGTCGTTGACGATCTGGTCAACCAACGTGCGGATATAGGCGTTGCCCAGCTTGGCCTTGGTCTGTCCTTCGAACTGGGCATCCGTCAGCTTGACGGAGATGATGGCGGTGATGCCCTCCCGGCAGTCCTCGCCGGAGACCTTGTCGTCGCCCTTGATGGCGCCGGTTTTCAGACCGTAGGCATTGAGCACCCGGGTCAGGGCGGTTTTGAAGCCGGTTTCGTGCATGCCGCCCTCGGGGGTGCGCACGTCGTTGGCAAAGGACATCATGAACTCGTTGTAGCCGTCGTTGTACTGGACGGCGATTTCGGCGGAGGCGTCGCCCTTGGAGCCGGACATATAGATGACGTCCTCATGGATGGGGGTTTTGTTCCGGTTGCTCCAGGCGGCGAACTCCCGGATGCCGCCCTCGTAGCACATGGTCTCGGAGCGCTTTTCCTCCCCCCGGGCATCGGTGATGGTGATGGACAGACCGGCATTCAGGAAGGCCTCCTCCCGCATCCGCTCGTGGAGAATGTCGTAGTCATAGACAAGACTGTCGAACATCTCGGGGTCGGGCTGGAAGGTGACCTCGGTGCCGGTGCGGTCTGTTTTGCCCACGATTTTCATTTCCTGGGTGATGTGGCCCCGGGCAAACTTCATTTCGTAGATATTGCCGTTTTTGTGAACCCGAACCCGAAGCCATTCGGACAGGGCGTTGACCACGGAGGCGCCCACGCCATGCAGGCCGCCGGAGACCTTGTAGCCGCCGCCGCCGAACTTGCCGCCGGCGTGGAGCACGGTGTACACCACTTCCAGCGCGGGACGGCCGGTCTGGGGCTGGATATCCACGGGGATGCCCCGGCCGTCGTCGGTGACGGTGATGGAATCGCCAGGGTTGATGGTGACGGTGATGTGTTTGCAGTACCCCGCCAGGGCTTCGTCGATGGCGTTGTCCACAATTTCATACACCAGATGGTGCAATCCTGAGGAAGAGGTGGAGCCGATGTACATACCCGGGCGCTTCCGGACCGCTTCCAGTCCCTCCAGCACCTGAATCTGCTCCGCGCCGTATTCCTGTGTGACTTTCGTTTCTTCAGACATAAAAATCCTCCATAGAATAGAGAAGAATAGAGAAGATATGAGATATGAGATATGAGATATGAGATATGAGATATGAGATATGAGATATGAGATAGAAGATATAAGATATTGTGCTTATCGGTTTGACTCAGCATTGTGGCAAATTGTAATTTGCCTGTGCGTTGCATGGAATCGGGTAACAAACAGCGTGCACCAAGGCTCCCTCTGGGAGGGAGCTGTCAGCCAAAGGCTGACTGAAGGAGAGAGCCCCGGACTTTTAGATGCGGCATCGTAAGAAGCGCTGGTGATCGACCAACGCTCTCTCCCTCAGTCCGCTTCGCGGCCAGCTCCCTCCCAGAGGGAGCCTTGGGTTCCGCCGCGCGGTTCGATTTTCCATGGATCCAACCCAATTCAACAAAAAAGCTGAGAAAACAGGATATCTTATATCTCATATCTTATATCTCATATCTATTCTGTTGTGTTGTTATTTCAGCTGCCCCCCACTGATTTCCATGGTTTTTCCCAACTTGGTAAACCGGCCGGGTTCGCAGCAGGTGATGAACACCTGGCCGGAAACGATCTGGTTCAGGACGAAATCCTGCCGTCCGGAATCCAGCTCGCTGAGAACATCGTCCAATAGCAGCACCGGCTCCTCGCCCCACTCCCGCTTCATCAGCTCCCGCTGGGCCAGCTTCAGGCTGATGGCGGCGGTGCGGGTCTGGCCCTGGGAGCCGTAGG
>CALYTP010000092.1:0-7540 GCA_945486915.1 uncultured Clostridia bacterium
TTCACAACATATTGTGTTGTGCTTACTAAAGCCGATAACCTAAATTCCAATTTGTCGAACAGATAAGGACGGCACCCGTAATGGGTGCCATCCTTTTGCTTCCAGATATTCAAGAGATAAAGCCGAAGTGCTTCAGTGCTTCCATGATGGCTGCTTCCTTTTCTTCGGGGCAGACACAAGGCTTTCGGGGGCTGGTGTGGCTATCATTGTAGTTCTCATGCTCCCGAATGCCCAGCTTGCCTTTCACCTGGCCAATATAAGCAGAGTGAACCTTGAAGCCGTAGACCTTTTCCACATAGGCTTTGATGTCGCTCACGGTGGGAATGAAGCCAAAGTTGATATCGAACTCCATCGGATTCACGGTTATCTGCAAGTAGTCTGTTACTTTTTCCCACCTAAGCAAACAACCGTCTCCACATGGGCGCATCTGGGGAACAGGTCTGCGGCTTGAGCGGAAATAAGGCGGAACCCCCGTTCTTTCAGCAATGCCACATCCCGGGCCAAGGTTGCCGGGTCACAGGAGACGTAGACCAGGCGGCGGGGGGCCATGCGGTCAATTGCCTCGATGGTATCGGCGTTCAGACCCTTTCTCGGCGGGTCCACGGTGATGACATCCGGGCGGATGCCCTGCTTTTCCAGCTCCAGGGCGGCCTGGCCCGCATCGCCGCAGAAAAACTCCGCGTTATGGATGCCGTTGCGTCTGGCGTTGTCCCGGGCATCGGCCACCGCCTGCTCGATGACCTCCACGCCGATGACCTTGCCCGCGGAGCCGGCCATGGCCAGGGTGATGGTGCCCACGCCACAGTAGAGGTCCAGCACCAGATCATCCCTGGTGATGGCAGCCTGTTCGATGGCGGCCATATACAGCCGCTGGGCCTGGTGGTGGTTCACCTGATAAAACGACCGGGGGGACAGGCGGAATTGCAGGCCGCATAAGGTATCCTCGATGAAGCCTGGGCCATAGAGGGTGATGAATTTCTCTCCCAGCACCGCATTTCCCTTTTTGGTATTGACGCTGAGCACCAGAGTGGTGAAGCCCTCGATTTTTTTCAGTCTGCCAATCAGCTCCGGCACATGGGGAATTTGTTCGCCGTTGACCACCAGACACACCAGGATCTGGCCGCTCACAGCGCCCCGGCGGACATAGATATGCCGCAGAAGGCCCTTGTGGTTGATTTCGTCATAGGCGGTGACGCGGTACTGGTTGGCATAATCGATGACCGCATCCTTGACCCGGTCGGTCTCCGACGGCAGAATGCGGCAGCGGCTGTTTTCCACCACATCATGGGTGCCCGCCCGGAAAAAGCCGGCATACACCCGCCCCTTTTTGCTGGATACCGGGTACTGGGCCTTGTTCCGGTAGCCATGGCAATCCGGTGCCGCCAGGATGGGAACCTCCTCCAGCTGCTCCCCCGCCATCCGGTTCAGGCAGGTTCTGACCCGTTCCGCCTTCAATCTGGTTTCCTCGGCATAGTCCATGTGCCAGAAGTCGCAGCCGCCGCAGAGCTTGGCAACTTCACACTCCCGGTTGACCCGGTAGGCGGATTTCTCCAGAATTTCCGTGATTTTGCCTGCGGCCCAGGTCTTGCGCACCGTCTCAATGCGGATGCGCACCCGTTCCCCGGCGATGGCGTTGGGGATGAACACGGTGACGCCGTCGATGTGGGCAATGCCCTGGCCCTCGGTGGTATAATCCGTGATGACCGTTTCGTAAATCTGATTCTTTTCCAGCATACTGCCCCTCTTACAGCGGGAATTCCATTCCGATTTTCTGAGGCCGCAGGCCGCACTTTTCGTAGAACCGCATGGCCCGGTCATTGCCGCACCATACGTTCAGGGTGACGGCATCGCAGCCGATGGAACGGGCATAGTCCAGCACCCCCTGATAGATGGCCGCAGCCACCCCGGCGCCCCGCACCTTCTCATCCACGCACAGGTCGTCGATATACAGCGTCTTCCGGTCGCAGAGAGCTGGGTCGTTCTTCACATCCTGCAGGATGCAGAAGGCATAACCCACCATTTTCCCATCCACATCGCCTGCGAGAATGGGTCGGTTGGGGTCCGCCAGCAGCCGCTTCAGAGCGGCTTCGTCATATTTCTGTGCCCCTTCCCGGAACAGGTCCGGGCGAATCCGATGGTGGACATCGCCAACCTGCAGCAGCAGGTCCAGCATTTCGGGAATATCGGTTTCCGTGGCAAAGCGAATGTTCATGGTGATTTCTCCTTATCTGAAATATGCCCCACAGTTGGCGGGCGAATTTTAACAATATGCATATCGGTTCGACACGGCAGGGCAGCAAATTGTAATTTTGCGGGCAGATTTTTGCTCAGGCCACTGTAGGGGAGGCTATTAGCCTCCCGCCAGGTTTCGGTTTCCGAGTGTTCGGTTGAATGGGAAAATGTTGGACATAGATACGAATTCGCCCAACGTGATTGCCTTTTGAGGGCTTACACTGCGCGGGAGGCTAATAGCCTCCCCTACAGTGGCTGGGCATTCATTTTTACTGCGTGGGAACGATACCGGGCGGTACCCAGGAGTGTGGCGAATACAAACCGCCCCGGTGCGCCATTGTCCGCGGGCACTGCCCGCAAAATTACAATTTGTCTGATTGCCGGTCAGGATATTGACCATTGTACAACAAATACAGGATTTCGTAAAGCGTCAGCCTTGCGCATACGCGGATTTTTTGGTATATTGGTTTCATTCGACAAAGGAAAGATGAATGCACATGACGTATGACCACTGTCTTCTATGCCCCCGGATGTGCGGGGCAAACCGGTCTGCCGGGGAGCTGGGCTTCTGCGGCTGTCCCGCCACCGCTCTGGTGGCAAAAACCATGATCCACAAATGGGAGGAGCCTGCTCTGGCCGGCAGCGGCGGCAGCGGCGCCATCTTCTTCGGCGGCTGCACCCTGCGGTGCCGCTACTGCCAGAACAGCGCCATCAGCGGCAAGGCAACTGGCAAAGCGGTGGATTCCCCAGGCCTGCGGGAAATGATGGAGGATCTGATTGCCCAGGGAGCCGAGAACATCGATCTCGTAACCCCCACCCATTTTCTGCCCACGCTGCTGCCTGCTCTGGAAAAACCGCTGCCCGTCCCGGTGGTGTACAACTGCGGCGGCTACGAGCGTGTGGAAACGCTGCGGCTGCTGGAGGGAAAGGTGGACATCTATCTGCCCGACCTGAAATATGCCGATTCCAGGCTTGCCATGTCCCTGTCCTCCGCGCCTTATTATTTCCAGACCGCAAAGGACGCCATCCGGGAAATGGTGCGCCAGACGGGGCCTGCAAAATGGGACGGGGAAAAGCTGATCCGGGGTACCATCATCCGCCACCTGATCCTGCCGGGGCAGGTGGAGAACTCCCTGAAGGTGCTGGACTGGATCGGCGAGAACTTTCAGCCCGGGGAGGTCCTGGTCAGCCTGATGCGGCAGTACACCCCCATGGGCGGGCTGAGCGCTCCCTATGACCGGAGAATCACCGACGAGGAATACGACGCCGTGCTCAGCTGGATGTTCCTGAACAATCTGGAGGGCTTCACCCAGGAGGAAGCCGCTGCCGATGCCGGTTTCATCCCGGATTTTCATTGACAAACAGGGAAACCTATGTTACGATTGTTCCGAAAGTAAATAACACCCTCTCAGTGCTTCGGCTGCCGGTTGGGCTGCCGGAGAGAATAGGGAATCGGGTGCAAATCCCGAACGGTACCGCCACTGTAAGCAGGGAGGCGGCCGCACATGGTGAAAGCCGGTCATTGGATTTTTCCGAGAAGGCGGTGCGGCAGCTTATGATCTGCAAGTCAGGATAACTGCTGAAGACAGGGTTGTCTGCCTGCTCTGCAAGTACGGAGCCGGCTGCTTTTGGCGCAGGAAAACGGCTGCTGCAGCGATGATCGCTGCAGCAGTTTTTGCTCTCCCGGTGCTGCATCGGTCCCCCCTCCGACAGCAGATTGCCCTCCGGGTCAGCAGCTTTCCGCGTGATTTCCTCCGAAAGGAGGGGAGTTTGCCCGCTCCCCTCCTTTTTTGTCCCGACAATGGCTGGTCGAAATGGCAGAAACGCCATAGCAAGCACAATGCCTGCTATGGCGTTATGTTTTTGCAGACTCAGGGCAGCCGATAGAGAAACTGCATATTCTCCTCCGCCTGTCCCGTCAGGACGCTGTTGACCTCCAGGATAAATTCGCCCAGACCCATGGTGGACTGGAAGAGGCTGTACCGGGTGCTCCAGACATCGCCTCTTTGGAATGCCGGGAAATCCGCCAGCAGACGGCACTGGGCCAGCAGCTCCTGCCGGGTCTGCAGCTCCGTGGCCATGGTGCTGCCGCAGATCAGAATATCCGCATCCCGGGTCTCGGCGTAGAAGCTCTCCATGGTGATGGTGGCTGTGGTCTGGGAGCTGCTGCCATCCATATCCTCATAGATGTACTCGCCGCCGGCCAGGGCAATGGTTTTGACCAGGTAGTCCTGGGATTTGCGGACGGTGACGGAGCCATCCTCATTCACCGTGAAGAAGGCCACGGTCTTTCCGGTGCTCTCCTGCTCCAGAACCGGGGCAAGCCGTTCTGCCTCCTGCCGGAAAAGCTCCTGCGCATCCGCAAGGCACCCCAGCATCAGGGCGTGGACCTTCATCCATTCCATTCTTCCCAGGGGATGGGTTTCCCGGCTGGAACGCTCGATGAAGACGGGGATGCCCAGGCTCTCCAGGGTTTCCACCACCTCCGGGGTATGGTAGACCATGGTGGACTCCACCGCCAGGCCGCATTTTTCCGCCAGCAGCGTTTCATAGTCCGGGGCGCTGTACTTCCCGGCAAAGATCATGCGCCCTTCCTCCATGGCCTGTACCGCCTCCTCCACATACCAGCCGGACTGCTTCAGGCAGGAGAACCGGACCCGGTCAATGCCGCCGATGGCCCGGTACAGATCCATGGCCGAGGTGGCCACCATATAGACCCGGTCAATGGGCTGCTGCAGGACGGTGATGTCCGCCTCCAGCTGCTCCGGCACCGGAACCCCCTCCGGAACCACCAGATAACGTCTGCCATCGGTGACGGAAATCAGGGAATAGCCGCCGTATTCGTCCACGGAAAACTCCGTGGCATACAGAAGCTCCAACGATCCGGTTTTCTCCAGCTCCGGCCACACCGGTGCGGATTCGGCATGGCAAAGGACGGGGCACAAAAGGATCAAAAGAAGAACGCTCAAAAAGGATGTTGTTTTTTTCACCGGATAACCTCAGCTTTTCATTTGGTTTGCAGCAGGGCGCTTACACGTTCGCTGCCTTTCTGCTCTTATTCAGCTTGTCCGCCTTGCAGAACAGGAAGAAGCCAACGGCAAAGAGAACCACCAGGAAACCCACGCCGACATTCTGTCCCTTCAGCTCCACGCCAAAGAGGGTGATGCTGAATTGGTCCCCCAGCAGCCCGGTGATGAAGCCCACCATGGCCGGGCCAACGGCATCGGCGCCCTTGCCGAAGATGTCCATCAGACCGTAGTATTCGCCGCTGCGCTCTGCCGGGATGATTTTTCCCAGGTAGGAGCGGCTCAGGGCCTGGATGCCGCCCTGGAACATGCCCACCAGCACCGCCAGCAGCCAGAACTGCCACAGGGTGTGCAGGAACACGCCGAACAGGGTGATGCCGGAATAGCAGACGATGCAGATTTTGATGAGCAGAGCGGTATCGTACCTGGCGGAAAGCTTGCCGAAGATGATGGCGCAGGGGAAAGCCACGATCTGGGTCACCAGCAGCGCCAGCAGCAGGCCGGTGCTGTCCATCCCCAGAGACTTGCCGTAGGTGGTGGCCATGCCGATGATGGTGTAGACACCGTCAATGAAGAAGAAGAAGGCTACCATGTACAAAAAGATATGCTTCTGCTGCTTAACCTCCAGGAAGGTCTTGCCCAGACGGGCAAAGGTCTCCTTCACGGGATGCTTGTGCCGCTCCACATAGGCGCTCTGACGGTAGGACTTCAGCAGCGGCAGGGTGCAGACGATCCACCAGAGGGCTGTCAGGGCAAAGGCGATGGCCATGGCGGCGCCGGTGGTCAGGCCAAAGCCCTTGGCATTGAGCACGATCACCAGGCACACAACGAAGGGGATGACAGAGCCGATATAGCCCAGGGCATAGCCCATGGAGGAAACGTTGTCCATCCGCTCCTCGGTGGTGACCTCGGGCAGCATGGCATCATAGAACACCAGACTGGAATTGAAGCCCACCTTGGCGACGACAAAAATCACCAGGAAGCTCAGCCAGGACCAGGCAGCGCCCAATGCAGCGCAGCCGATGGCGCCCAGCATCAGGCAGAGGGTGAAAATCGGCTTCTTGAATCCCTTCTGATCCGCCAGCGTGCCGCAGATGGGGCCGATGAAGGCGACAATCAGGGTGGCAATGGAAATGGCGTAGCCCCAGTAGGAAAGGTACTGGGTGTCGGTGAGTCCGGCGGCATTGGTCAGTGCTTCAAAATAGATGGGCACAATGGCGGTGACCAGCAGAATGAATGCGGAGTTGCCCACATCGTAGAGCACCCAGTTCCATTCCTGTCGGTTCAGGTTCATCAGCTTCAGCAGTTTTTTCATATTCTATCTCTCTCCTATGTTGGATTATCCAAATACTGCGTCAAAATGCTCTCCCAAGGGAGTGCCGTCCCGAAGGCAGCTTTCCAGCGCTTCGGCCATGGCAGGGTACCTGGCCAGGGCTTCGTCAAACAGCGTTTGCAGCCGGGGAATCAGCGGGGCGCATTTGCGGTTGGGGCGGGAGTACATCACCAGATCCGAATTGTGGGTCAGCCGGAACGCGGTTTCCACAAATTTCCGATTGCGCAGGGACAGCCCGCGGTTAATCAGCGCCATGCTTTTGACGCTCAGGCGGATGGCATAGGCAGAAGCCGGGGGGTAGAAGCCGGAGACCGTGACGGCTTCTCCCCAGGTCAGGCGCATATGGCCGCTGATATCCTTGGTTTCTGGAGTTTCCGCTCCGTCCAGCGCCAGCAGGTGCCGGTCGAACTCCGTTTCCAGCTCCACGTGGCGGATTTTCCCCTCCGCATCCGCAGCATTCACCAGCGGATGGCAGGCAGAATCCAGGGCATAATGGCCCAGGACGCCGAAAAGATAGGCTTCCCCGCCCTCGGAGGGCTGCTCTCGCAGACGGGCCGCGGCGGTTTCGAAGAATTCTTTGCCGGTGAGCTTGTGGTAGCTTCCGCCAAGCTCTCTGGTTTTTGTATGGAACAGAGGCAGGAAATAGAAGAACAGATCCGGGCCGTGAAGACCGACGTCATAGAGCTGCCGGAACCGCTGCAGGGAGCGTCTTCTCTCCTCCGGAAGCTCCGGCAGCGCCAGGCTGCCGAAGCGATAGTGGGCATAATTGGATGGCATGGAATCACCTCTTGGTGGTTATTGATTTGTGATCGGTGTTTGCTCAGGCCGCTGCTGTAGGGGAGGCTATCAGAGTGTAACGCAAAAGTGGCAATTGGGCGAACTGGCGCTTACAGCACCCTTGGCTCTCCCTTTGGGAGAGCTGTCAGCCGAACAGGCTGACTGAGAGGGT
>CALYTP010000093.1:0-7515 GCA_945486915.1 uncultured Clostridia bacterium
TCCCAAAGGGAGAGCCAAGGGCGCCGTAAGCGCCAGTGCGTTAAATTACAATTTAGCAAGCAGCTGAATCAGGTTAAAATTCCATCTGCGAAAAGGCTCGTCCCCCATCTTCACTCTTCACTCTCCAATCTCCAATCTATTCTTCTCTCCAATCTCCAATCTATTTTTCCCTATTGTGCTTCCCTTTCAAATTTGATATAATATAGAGAAAAGCTAAATTTGGATGTGTATTGCTGTGAAATATGGAATTTGGAAGATTGCGGAACCGGATGAGACGAGCGTAGAAAATCTGAAGCGCGGAGGCTATCCCGAGCTGGTGTCGAAAATTCTGGCAGCCCGGGGGATCACGGACCCCGAAGCGGCCCACAAATATCTTGATTGCAACTGCGAGCTGCCCTCTCCCTTTCTGCTGACGGACATGGATGTGGCCGCCGGGCGGGTGGCCATGGGCATCCACTGCCGGGAAAAAATCGCCGTCTTCGGCGACTACGACGTGGACGGCATCACCGCCACCTGCCTGCTGACGGACTTTCTGCGCAGCCACGGCGGCGACGTCATCAGCTATATCCCCGGCAGGCTGGAGGAGGGCTACGGCCTGAACCCCATTGCCATCGACTATCTGCACAAAAAGGGCGTCAGCCTCATCATCACCGTGGACTGCGGCATCACCGCCGTGGCCGAGGCGAAGCTGTGCCGGCAGCTGGGCATTGACCTGGTCATCACTGACCACCACGAGTGCAAGGACAAGCTGCCTTTGGCGCTGGCCATCGTGGACCCCCACCGTCCCGGGGATACATATCCCCACAAAAATCTCTCCGGCGTGGCGCTGGCCTTCAAGCTGGTCTGCGCCCTCAGCGGCGACACCGAGGCCGTGCTGGAAGAATACGCGGACATGGTGTGTCTCGGCACCGTGGCCGATGTGATCCCGCTGGTGGGGGAGAACCGGGTATTCGTCTCCCGGGGACTGCAGTCCCTGCGCCGCACCACCCGTCCCGGCCTGAAGGCGCTGATGAAGGAGTGCAACTGCGACCCCGCCGGCCTCAACGCCTCCTCCATCGGCTTCATGCTGGCCCCGCGGATCAATGCCGCAGGCAGAATGGGCCAGATCGACCTGGCGCTGGATCTGTTCCTGACCTTCGACGAAGCCCGGGCCGCCGCCGTTGCCAAGGCCCTGTGCGATTTGAACCGGCAGCGGCAGCAGGTGGAGTCGGAAATCTACCGGCAGGCCGTGGCCATGCTCCCCCAGGGCAAGGCGCCGGAGGCCATCGTTCTGGCGGACGAGGGCTGGCACCAGGGTGTGGTGGGCATCGTCGCCAGCCGCATCGCGGAGGAATACGCCTGCCCCGCCTTCCTGATCTGTCTGGATGGCGAGCACGGCAAGGCCAGCTCCCGCAGCCACGGCGGCTTCAACCTCTTCGCCTCCCTGACCGCCCTGTCGGATCTTCTGGAAAGCTACGGCGGCCATGAGCTGGCGGCGGGCTTTACCATCTCGAGGGACAACATCCCCGAATTCCGCCGTCAGGTCTGCTCCCTGGCAGCAGAGTATTTTGCCGGGGAGACACTGCGCACCACCCTGGACATCGACTGCACCGCATCCCCGGAACTGATGACCCTGGAGCAGTTCGACGCCCTGGAAATTCTGGAGCCCTGCGGCAGCGGCTGCCCCAAGCCCGTGCTGATGCTGCAGGGACTCACCGTTGACCGGCTCACCATGGTGGGCGGCGGCAAGCACATGCGTCTGCGGCTGAAAAAGGATCATCAGACCTTCCATGCCATCTACTTCTCCGTAAACACCGAAGCTGTCTCCGTCCGTCAGGGAGAGACGGTGGATGTGGCTTTTCTCCCCCAGGTGAACAGTTACCAGGGCGACCGCTCCGTCCAGCTCAACGTGGTGGACATCCGTCCCAGCTGCTCGGCCCCCTGCGGCACCGAAACCTGCCACTACCGGGCGCTGCAGAACGGCAGCCTCACCGCCGAGGATGCCAGAGCCCTGGCCCCCGACCGCAGCATGCTGGCCACCGTCTGGCGGTATCTGGCCTCCGTTCCCGGGGACACCATCCGGGAAGCCCCGGTGAGCCTGTGCCGCAAAATCGTCCGCTGGTCCGGGCAGCCCCTGGAGCTGGAGCAGCTGATGACCTGCCTGGATATCTTCCGGGATGTGGGTCTGCTGCAGCAGCAGAGAATGCACAAATACCTCTCCATCCGTCTGACCCCCGGCCCCCAGAAGGCCGACCTGAACCAGAGCGCCACACTGCAGCTTCTGCAAAGCCGGATTCAGAAACCATAGCAAGACTGCCCAGCCACTGTAGGGGAGGCTATCAGCCTCCCGCCACGTGGGATAACTGCTTGTCTGGTTGAATGGTGTATGATTCGGCATGGTACGAATTCGCCCAACGAAGTACAGAATTGGAAAGTTCTGCTGCGCGGGAGGATGATATCCTCCCCTACAAAGGCTGGGCTGTTTTCTTGCATCATACCATTCAACCAACCTGTTAAATTTCATTTTTTGTTCCCCCTCCCAAGCCGAAAGAGAGTTGAAATATCTATGGAAACCTTTGAAGAACACTATGACTCCATGTGTGCCGCCATTGCCCGCAGAATGCCCACCGCCAACATGGACCTCATCGATAAAGCCGTCCACTATGCCGACGACAAGCACCGCCAGCAGAAGCGCAAGGACGGCTCCCCCTACATCATCCACCCCCTGGCCGTGGCCGAGATCGTGGTGGAAATGGGGCTGGATATGGACGCCATCCTGGGCGCCCTGCTCCACGACTGCATCGAAGACACCGACGCCTCCCACGAGGAGATCGAAAAGCTCTTCGGTTCCACCGTTGCCGAGCTGGTGGAGGGCGTCACCAAGCTGACCCGGGCCAACTTCTCCTCCACCGAGGAGGCCCAGATGGAGAACCTGCGCAAGATGTTCATGGCCATGAGCAAGGATATCCGGGTGGTGCTCATCAAAATCGCCGACCGGCTCCACAATATGCGCACCATGCAGTACCAGTCCCCCGCCAAGCAGATCATCAAGTGCAAGGAGACCATGGACGTCTACGCGCCCCTGGCCCACCGCCTTGGTATGCAGAAGATGAAATGGGAGCTGGAGGACACCTCCCTGCGGTATCTGGCCCCCAAGGAATACGAGGAGATCACCTCCTACCTGGTGGCCCACCAGCAGCAGGATGAGGCCTTCATGAAGTCCATCCAGTTCAAAATCACCGACCGGCTCAACGCCATGGGCATCCAGAACACCACCTACGGCCGGATCAAGCACGTCTACTCCATCTACCGCAAAATGGTGGCCCAGGACAAGACCATGGACCAGCTCTACGACATCTATGCCTTCCGGGTCATCGTCAATTCCATCCCCGACTGCTATAACGTGCTGGGTCACATCCACGACCTGTTCAATCTGGTGCCCGGCCGGTTCAAGGACTATATCTCCACCCCCAAGCCCAACATGTACCAGTCCCTGCACACCACCGTCATCGGCTCCGAGGGCATCCCCTTCGAGGTGCAGATCCGCACCTGGGACATGCACGAAACCGCCGAATACGGCATCGCCGCCCACTGGAAGTACAAGCAGGGCACCGGCTCCGGCAGCGAAAAGGACTTCGAATGGGTGCGCCGTCTGCTGGAGAGCCAGCAGGATGCCGACGCCGAGGAATACGTCCAGTCCCTGAAAATCGACATGTTTGACGATGAGGTCTTCGTGTTCACCCCCAAGGGCCGCATTGTCTCCCTGCCCTCCGGCTCCACGCCCATCGACTTTGCCTATGCCATCCATTCCGGCGTCGGCAACTCCATGATCGGCGCCAAGGTCAACAACCGGATCACCAACATCGATACCAAGCTCACCAACGGCGACATTGTGGAGGTCATCACCTCCAAGAGCTCCAAAGGCCCCAGCCGGGACTGGCTGAACATCTGTCAGAGCAACCAGGCCCGCACCAAGATCAAGCAATGGTTCAAGAAGGAGAAGCGGGAGGAGAACATCGTCCACGGCAAGGCCTCCTTCGAATCCGAAATGAAACGGGTGGGTCTGCCCATGTCCGCGCTGACGGATGACGAGCTGGAGCCCCATCTGCTGAAGAAGCTGGCCTTTGACTGCTGGGACGATATGTACGCCGCCATCGGCTACGGCGGACTCACCGCCGTGAAGGCCGTGGGCCGCATCCGCGACGATGTGAGCCGGGCCATCAAGGCCCAGACCGCCGAGAAGACCCCAGCCGCCCTGCTGCGGGTGAATCCGGACTCCGAGGCCGTGAAGCAGAACCGCCACGCAGTCAACGGCGTCATCGTGGAGGACATTGACTCCTGCATGATCAAGTTCGCCAAGTGCTGCACCCCCGTCCCCGGCGATTCCATCGTGGGCTTCATCACCAAGGGCTTCGGCGTCTCCGTCCACCGGGCGGACTGCCCCAATGCCCAGAACCGCAGCGACCCCAAGCAGGCCGCCCGTTGGGTCAACGTCCGCTGGGCCTCCCAGGAGGAGCAGCCCTTCGACACCACCCTGGAGCTGGACTGCATCACCCGGGACGGGCTGGTGCTGGACGTGGCCACCGTGCTCACCGCCTCCCGGGTCCGGGTCAAGGAGCTCTCCGGCAAGGATCTGCCCGGCGGCCGCAGCAGCGTTGTGGTTCGCTTTGAGGTCAAAAACGTGGCCGAGCTGGATGCCATCCGCAAAAAGCTCCTGAACATCCGGGATGTCGTCGGTTCCCGGAGAGGACAGAATTGAGGGAAATACCATGCGAGCAGTACTCACCCGTGTGAAATATGCCTCCGTCACCATCGACGGAGAAACCGTGGGCAAGATCGGCCCCGGATTTCTGATCCTGCTGGGCGTTGGCCCGGAGGACACCGAACGCGAATGCCGCGCTTTGGCCGAAAAGGCTCTGGGTCTGCGGATTTTTGAAGACGAAAACGGCAAAATGAATCTGGGCCTGGAGCAGATCGGCGGTGAGGTTCTGGTGGTGAGCCAGTTTACCCTCTACGGCAACTGCCGCAAGGGCCGCCGCCCCAGCTTCACCGAGGCCGCCGGGCCGGAGCTGGGAAATGCCATGTACGAAAAATTCCTGGCCATCTGCCGGGAGCTGGGCTTCCCGCCCCAGCACGGCCGCTTCGGCGCCGACATGAAGGTGGAGTCCCTCAACGACGGCCCCGTCACCCTGATCCTGGACACCGACCAGCTCCTGGGCACCCCCAGACACTGATTCGGCAGACCCCAAATTGTGCTCCGCACCATTGTAGGGGAGGATATTATCCTCCCGCTTTTGTTGGTTACCTGAGTGTGCGGTTGAATGGAACCATGTCGGACATGATGCGGATTTGCCCAGCATTTCCGATCCTGTTGGATTGTACCACGCGGGAGGATGATATCCTCCCCTACAATGGCCGGGCAATTATTTTAACGAGTAAGGAGAATCCCCTATGGAAATCATCCCTCTGGCTCTGGGCGATTATATGACCAACTGCTATATCCTCCGGCAGGAGAACTCCAAAGAATGCTGCATCATCGACCCGGGGTATGAGGCCGGGCGGATTCTCTCCCTGCTGGAGGAAAAGCAGCTTGCACCGGAGGCAATTCTGCTGACCCACGGGCATTTTGACCATGTGGGTGCTGTAAAGGATCTGGCTGCGGAGACCGACTGCGAGGTCTACATCAGCGCCGCCGACCTGAGCCTGCCGCCCATGATTACAAACGGAAGCCTCTACTATACCCGCACCTACCCCGAAAGCGGCAGTCTGACCATTGCGGGGCTTTCCTTCCGCGTCATCCCCACCCCGGGACACACACCCGGCTCCGTCTGCCTGATGGTGGAGGATGCCCTCTTCTCCGGCGACACCCTGTTCGCTGGCTCCTGCGGCCGCACTGACCTCCCCGGCGGCAGCTGGGGCAGCATCTCCGCTTCCCTGAAAAAGCTGGCCGCCCTTCCCGGGGACTACCGGGTGTTCCCCGGCCACGGCGGTGCCACCACCCTGGGAAACGAGCGGCGGTGCAATCCCTATCTGTAAGGAGCAAGGCCATGAATCTGACCCTATCCGGTCACGATGACCGCTATGCGGTGGAGCAGCTGCTCCTTTCGCTGTTTCCCGAGGATGCCGAAGTAATTGCTGTGTCCGAGCTGACCCGGGAGGGCGGCGAAATCATCGTCACCTCCTCTGTTCAGGCAAACGGCGTTTCCGCAGCCAATACCTCCCGGATGCGCGAAGCTGACGAAACCGTCCGCCTGCGCCGGCAGCTGCTGCAGCAGAGCATGTATCTTGCCGCAAAGCAGCTGCTGCCCCAGGAGCCTGCCTGGGGCGCCCTGGCAGGGGTTCGTCCCACAAAAATCACCACAAAGCACCTGCTGGAGGGCGGCACCGCCGAAAGTGCCAACGACCTGCTGCGGGACGTGTATTTCGTCACCCCCAGCCGCCGGGAGCTGGCGGTGGCCTGCTCGCAGTCCACGGTGAAGGCCGTGAAGCTGCTGGAGCCGGAGGACATCTCCTTGTATGTGGGAATCCCCTTCTGCCCCACCCGCTGCACCTACTGCAGCTTCGTCAGCCGCACCATTGGCAAAAAAACAGAGCTGCTGGAGCCATACCTGGAAGCGCTGCTGAAAGAAATCGCCGCCACCGGGGAGCTTCTGAGCAAGTCGGGAAAACACCTGCGTACCATATACATAGGAGGCGGTACCCCCTCCACCCTGACAGCATCCCAGCTTGCCCGGCTGATGGATGCCATCCGGGAGCACTTTGATCTGTCCCGGTGCATCGAATTCACCGTGGAGGGCGGGCGGCCCGACACCCTGGACGCCGGGAAGCTGCAAACCATCCGGCAGCACGGCGCCGACCGGATGAGCATCAATCCCCAGACCATGGTGGATACCGTCCTGCGCGCCTGCGGACGGCCCCACAAGGCGGCGGATATTCTGCGCGCTTACGGGGAAGCTGTGGATGCAGGCTTTGAGGCCATCAACATGGATCTGATTGCCGGACTGCCCGAGGATACAGTGGATGGCTTCTGCCATAGTCTTGACCAAGTGGCCGCGCTGAAGCCCTCCAACATCACCGTGCATACCCTGGCGCTGAAAAAGGGAGCAGACCTCTTTGAAAAACGCGGATGTCTCCCCAGCGCCGAAGAGGTCACCCAAATGGTGGCCTACGCCAACAAAACCCTCTCCGCCCTGGGCTACAAGCCCTATTACCTATACCGCCAGAAGTACATGTCCGGCTCCTTTGAAAACGTGGGCTGGAGCCGGGACGGTATGGACTGCCTCTACAACATCTACATGATGGAGGAAATCCACACCATCCTCTCCCTGGGCGGCGGGGGAATGAACAAGGTGAACCTCCCCAACGGCCGCCTCACCCGGTTCCACAACCCCAAATTCCCCGAACAGTACATCGAAATGCTGCCCAGTGTGCTGGAACAGAAAAAAGAGCTGTTCAAGCTGCTGTAACATCGGCTTTGCTGTACAAATTGTAATTTGGCGGGGTGCACCAAAGGCTCCCTCTGCGAGGGAGCTGGCC
>CALYTP010000094.1:0-7474 GCA_945486915.1 uncultured Clostridia bacterium
GGGTATTCTGATTCGCTGCGCGGAGCACCACCCTCGCAGAGGGAGCCTTTGGTGCTCCCCGCCAAATTACAATTTGCTGAGTTAACCCGATAAGCACATTTTGAAAAAATCATGGAAACTGTTGACAGAATGTGATATAATACAAGATAGAGAATTTTGATAAGAAGGTGCTTCTTTTATGACAAAAGTAGATATTTACTCCGGTTTTCTGGGCGCCGGCAAGACCACGCTGATCAAAAAAATGATCTCCGAGGGCTACAAGGGTCAGAAGCTGGTGCTCATCGAGAATGAGTTCGGCGAGATCGGCATTGACGGCGGCTTCCTGCAGGATGCCGGTATCAACATCACCGAGATGAACTCCGGCTGCATCTGCTGCAGCCTGGTGGGTGATTTCGGCAAGGCGCTGGAAAAGGTGATTGCCGAGTACGCTCCCGACCGCATCATCATCGAGCCCTCCGGCGTGGGCAAGCTGTCCGATGTCATCGGCGCTGTCAACAAGGTCACGGGCAAGGATGTGACTCTGGGCTATACCGTGGCAGTGGTGGATGCCGGTAAGGTCAAGGTTTATATGAAGAACTTCGGCGAGTTCTACAACAACCAGGTGGAGACCGCCTCCACCATCATCCTGTCCCGCACCGATTCCATCTCCCAGTTCAAGCTGGATACCGCCGTGGCCATGCTCCGGGAGCATAACCAGGTGGCCTCCATCGTCACCACCCCCTGGCCGGAGCTCACCGGCGAGCAGCTGATTGCGGCCATGGAGGGCAAGGCTTCCCTGGCTGCCGAGCTGGCACAGCTGGAGATGGAGCGCCTGGAGGAAGAGGAGCATCATCACCATCACGATGACGAGGACGAGCATGAGCACCATCATCACCACCATGATGATGACGGCGAGGAGTGCTGCTGCCACGACCATGAGCATCACCATCATGAGGACGAGGACGAGCATGAGCACCACCACCATGCCGACGGCGAGGAGTGCCATTGCCACGACCATGAGGAACACGAGCATCATCACGATCATGACCATGAGGAACACGAGCATCATCACCACCATGACCACGACCATGATGAAAACTGCACCTGCGGCTGCCATGACCACGACCATCATCACCATCACCACCATGCCGACGAGGTCTTCACCTCCTGGGGCGTGGAGACTGCCAAGAAGTTTGACAAGGCTGCCGTTGAGGCTGCTCTGAAGGAGCTGGACTCCGAGAAGTATGGCCTGGTTCTGCGGGCCAAGGGCATCCTGCCTGCCGAGGACGGCAGCTGGATCCACTTCGACTATGTCCCCGAGGAGGCCAGCGTCCGCACCGGCAGCGCCGACATCACCGGCAAGCTCTGCGTCATTGGCTCCAAGCTGGATGAGAAGGGCATTGCCCAGCTGTTCGGGGTGTGAGCATGGAGCAGATCCCTGTTTATGCCTTCACCGGCTTCCTGGATTCCGGCAAGACGAAATTCATCCAGGAGACCCTGGAAGACCCCCGCTTCAATGCAGGCGAGCGCACCCTGGTGCTGATCTTCGAGGAGGGCGAGGAGGAGTATGACCTCTCCACCTATCCCCATAAGAATGTCTACCTGGAGGTGCTGGACCAGCAGACTGTCACCGAGAAGGAGCTGCAGGCGCTGCAAACAAAATACAAGGCCGAGCGCATTGTGGCCGAACTCAACGGCATGCAGCAGGTGGCGGACCTGTATAACCGCTTCCCCCGGAGCTGGGCCATTGCCCAGGAGGTCATGTTCGCCGACAGCACCACGTTTATGGCCTACAACGCCAATATGCGCAATCTGGTGATGGACAAGCTGGTGGGCGCCCAGATGGTGGTTTTCAACCGCATGACCCCCGGCGCGGATGTGATGCCCTTCCACAAGCTGGCCAGAGCCGCCAACCGCCGCATCGACATCCTCTATGACTACACCGACGGCACCACCTCCTTCGATGACATCGAGGACCCGCTGCCCTTCGACATCAACGCCCCCGTCATCCAGGTGAAGGACGAGGACTTCGCCCTGTGGTACCGGGATGTGTCCGAGGAGCCGGAGAAGTATGCCGGGAAGACCGTCTGCTTCAAGGCTCAGGTGGCCATGCTCCGCCGCCAGAAGGAGGGCATGTTCGCCCCTGGCCGGTTCGTCATGACCTGCTGCGTGGAGGATATCCAGTTCTGCGGCATCCCCTGCAGGTTTGCGGAGGCCAAGACCCTGGAATCCCGGAGCTGGGTTCAGGTCACCGCCGCCATCAGCGCCGAGAAGCATCCGCTGTACAAGGGCGACGTTGGTCCTGTCCTCACCGCCACCGAGGTCATCCGCAATGTTCCGCCCGCCGATCCCGACGTGGCAACCTTCTGAACAAAAGATGTGCCTGCTTCCCCAAAACGGAAGCAGGCACGTTGTGTTTGTATTGGCTTGGCTGAATGGCACCATGAAAGAAAACCATCCAGCCACTGTAGGGGAGGCTATCAGCCTCCCGCTTCCTGATGGTTTTTGCGTGTTTGGTTGAATGGGAAAGCGTCCGGTGCCGGTATGAATTCGCCCAACCAAGTGCAGGATTGGTTTCTTGCACCGCGCGGGAGGATACTATCCTCCCCTACAGCGGCTGGGACTGCTATTTCATAAACTTATCAATGGCCTGGCAGAGGTCGTCGATGGCCTCCTGGTCGCCGGCGGCCACGGCGTCCACCATGCAGTGGCGCATATGATCCTTCAGGATGACCTTGCCGGTATTGTCCAGTGCGGAGCGGACGGCAGCCAGCTGGATGAGTACGTCGGAGCAGTCCTGGCCGTCCTCCACCATCTTGCGCACCTTCTCCAGATGCCCGATGGCCCGGGACAGACGGTTGATGACTGCCTTCTGGTTCTCATGGACATGGCCGTGGGAATGGGGGATCCCATGGGCGTGGAGATAGGCGTGGTCATGCTCGTGCTCGTGGTCATGCTCGTGCTCATGTTCGTGGTTATGCGGGAAGCCGCTTTCCTCCACCGGGATCACCTCCTGAAAAATATCGAATAAATTATACCCGCAAACCCCCTTCCGCGCAAGCCCCATAGGGGGATATTTTCGAAAAAATAAATATTTTGACATTGCGTCCATATGGGGGTATAATAAAGAAAAAAATGCAAAGGAGCGTTTCTATGCATCTTCATCACGATCACGTTGCCGGCGGCCATACCCATGACCATGAGCATGAGCATACCCACGAGCATACCCATGCCGACGGCACCACCCATACCCATGAGCATGCCCACGAGCATACCCATGAGCACGACCATCCCCACACCCACGAGGAGCTCCATGCCCTGGGCATCGAGCATACCCATGACCATGAGCATCCTCACGATCATGACCACGACCATGGCTGCTCCCACAGCTGCGATTCCTGCGGCACCCCCTGCGAGCATACCCCCATGGAAGAGCTGATGGCACTGATGCAGTATATGGTTGGCCACAATGCTGCCCATGCCCGGGAGCTGGCCGATCTGGCGGTTCAGCTGGAAAAGGCCGGCAATCACAGCGCCTACGATCAGGTGATGGCTGCCGTCTCCGATTTCGAGAAGGGCAATCTGCGCCTGAGCGCCATTCTTGCCAGCCTGAAAGCGTAAGTAAGGAGTGTTCTGCAATGTGTCTTTCCACTGTGTACAAAAACAGCAAGACCCCTGAGGCCGTGCTGATGCGTAACGTCATGAGCATCGAGTGCCGCGACGGCATGGTGATCCTCACCGACCTGATGGAGCGTCAGATGGCCGTGGAGGGTCAGCTGGAGAAGGCCAACCTGGTGGATGGCTATGTCATCATCCGGGAAGCCGTTCCCGCCTGAATGAATTGAATAAACGGGATGAAGTTTAAAGAAAAATTAAATTTCATCCCGCTTTTTTCGTTGCAACCTGATTTTTTATATGGTATAATCCCAATATCTTTTTTCTGAAGGGGGTGATGGGATGCTGAGCAAGTATTGCTTTATCTTTTTTGTGTCCATGGTTCCGCTGATTGAGCTTCGCGGCGCCATTCCCATCGCCGTGGGTATGGACCTTCCGGTGCTGCGGTCCATTGTGATCTGCTCGGTGGGCAATCTGATCCCTGTTCCGGTTATCTACTTTTTCGCCCGGAAATTTCTGATCTGGGGAATGGACAAGCGGTTTATCGGCGGCATCTGCCGGTTTTTCCATGACAAGGGCGAGCGGGCAGGAGCCAAACTCACCGGAAAAGCGGGCAAGGTGGGCCTGATGCTGGCGCTGACGCTGTTTGTCGGCATCCCCATCCCCGGCACCGGCGCGTGGACAGGCACCCTGGGCGCCAGCTTCCTGAACATGGGCGTGAAGGAAACCGCCATGGCTGTGGCTGCGGGCGTCATCATGGCGGGCATCATCATGGCGTCGGTGAGCATGGTCGGGGTACATGTATTTGGACTTTAAGGAGGGTTTTATTATGTCTGACTGCCTTTTCTGTAAAATCATCGCGGGGGAAATCCCCTCCGCCAAGGTCTATGAGGATGACCTGGTCTTTGCCTTCCGGGATATCGCGCCCCAGGCGCCCACCCATATTCTGGTGATTCCCAAGACCCATATCTCCGGCTGCAATGGCGTGAGCAGCGAAAACAGCGCCGTGGTCGCCCACATTTTCGAGGTGATCCCCAAAATCGCCGCGGCCGAAGGGCTCACCGGCGGCTACCGGGTGGTGTCCAACTGCGGCGATGACGCAGGCCAGACCGTGCACCATCTGCACTTCCACATCCTGGGCGGCAAGAAGCTGACTCTGGAGATGGCGTAAGAAACCCAATATGCCCCTGGGGATACCCTCGGGGGCATATTGACTTTTCGGAAAGACATGCTATAATACGGAAAGATCGCACAGCAATCGTCTTCGGGGGGCCGGATGCATCCGGCTGAGATTGGGCTTGGTGGCCCTGACCCGTGAACCTGATACGGCCAATACCGTCGGAGGGAAAGATGCACATATGGGGTACCTGACCGTACCGCGTTGCACCTTGACGGGTTGCAATGCGGTACTTTTTTTGATGGAGGTTTGTCAAAATGACAAATCAGAAACTTCCCCTGCGCGCCCTGACCGAGGGCGCTGTTCTGGTGGCTGTGGCCCAGATCCTCAGCTACATCAAGCTCTGGGAGATGCCCTGGGGCGGCTCCGTGGTGCTGGCCATGGTTCCCATTGTGCTCTTCGCCGTCCGCTGGGGTCTGAAAGAGGGCTTGATCGCGTCCTTTGCCTTCGGCTGCCTGCAGTTCCTGTTTGACGGCGGCTTCGCCATCGGCTGGCAGTCCATCCTGGGCGACTATGTCATCGCCTTCGGCGTCCTGGGTCTGGCCGGCCTGTTCCATGGCAAGAAGGGCGGCATCTGGTGGGGCACCATCGTTGCCGGCGCTGCCCGCTTCCTGGTTCATTTTGTGGTGGGCGCCACCGTGTGGGCAGAATATATGCCCGAGACCTACTTCGGCATGACCATGCATTCCCCCTGGTTCTACAGCGCCCTGTACAACGGCGCCTACATGCTCCCCAACATCGTCATTACCCTGGTGGTCTTCACCCTGCTCTGGGTTACTCCCATGAAGCGCTACCTGAAGTAAAAAAGGAAACCTGCCCCTCGGGTCAAACCGAAGGGCAGGTTTTTTTGAATCAGAAATCGCTGTTGGCGTCTTCTTCCGCAAGCTTCGATGCCTGATACAGAAGCTGGGCGGTGTCGGCTCTGGTGATATAAGTGCCGGAGGTGAGACAGAAGCCGTTTTCTTCTGCGATGGCCAGAGCATCGGAAACGTCAGCGTTCTGGCTGTCCAGCTCCAGTGCGGCGCAGAGCAGGGAAGCGGTCTCCTCGGCGGTGACCGGGTCGTTATAACCGAAGGTGTCCCTGACGGGCATGGCGGCGATGAGACCGGAGCGGACGGCGGCGGCCAGATAGGGCTTCAGCCAGGCGGGGGCATCCTCGTAGCCGGTTTCCGTGATGGCAGCATCCGTGGGCAGGTTCAGCGTCTTCACCAGCATGGTCAGCAGCTCACCCCGGGTCACCTGCTTTTCGGGGGAGAAGCAGGGGTTGCCGTCCAGGGATTCACCCACGAAAATACCGGTGTTCTTCATCCACTCTGCGGCAAAGCGGCAGCTGCTGCCGGCGGTGTCGGAATACTGCCTGGAATCCGTGGGCTTCAGGATGGTGATGGTGACGGTGGCCTCCCGGGAAATCTTCCCGGCGGGGTCGGCTGCGGTGAAGGTGAAGGAGTCGACGCCTACCTTATTCTTCTTGGGCGTGTAGGTAAAGCTGCCGTCGTCCCGGATGGTGATGGTGCCCCGCTTGGGCTGGCGGGTCACGGTGAACTGCATGGGCTGACCCTCGGGGTCGCGCACCCGCAGAGCGCCGGTGACCTCCAGATTTTTGTAGGTCTCAAAGGCGGAATCCTCGGCGATGGGGGGCTTGTTTTCCCTGCTGCGGAAGGAGAAGGTGGTGGTGGCTTCGCCGGCCAGGCCATCGGCAAACACGGGAAGATAGGAGATGGATGCGGAGCCGTCCTCCTGAGAATCCCCGGCCACAAAGGTGATTTCGGACACCTGCTGCGCAGTGACCACGTCTCCCGGGCGCAGCTGACGGCTTCCCAGGATCACGGTGCCGACCTCAGGCTCCGGCAGCCGGGTGATGCAGATCCCGGTAAGCTCCGATTCCGCAGATGCAAAAACCTCCGCAGAAAAGCAGCGGCATTCTTCCGCGCCTTCCGCGCTGGCCGGAAACAGGCAGCAGACCGCGCACAGAAGGCAGCAGATCAGACAGACGATGTGTTTCATATTCATACCTCCAAAAAAGTTGTTCGGAGGTATTGTTTGCCAGAGCTGGGAAAAGTATTCCGGGAGAAGCGGAAAATCCGCAGAGAATCCTTCGGAGGGCTGCCGCTGTGGGCAATGTGCACAGAAAAACCTCCTCCGTGCCGTGGGGCCGGAGGGGGCAAAACCCAGGGTTCCTGTCTGCTTCCCGGGGAAATTATCACAGATAACAAAAAATGAGGACAGAAATGTCCTCAAAATAGCAGAAAAGCCGATTGACAAAATCGGCTGGATGATATACAATAGAAGTCCATACTGTGATACTATGCCCAGCTATGGATTCTATCCCTTACATGGTCATTTTACCACAGAGCGGGGCGGCTGTCAAGTGCCAGTTGTGCAGCATTTTGCAACTTAGCCGTGCGTATCATGTAAACCACACACAATTCGAAAGAAAGGCTGTGATGATCCATATGGCAATGGTCAAGGACGTAATGTTCGGCAAGACCATGCGTAAATCCTACGCGAAGTATGAAGAGATCCTGGAGATCCCCAACATGCTGAAGATCCAGAAGGACTCCTACCAGTGGTTCCTGGAAACCGGCCTGCGGGAAGTCTTCAAGGATGTGGGCACCATTACCGACTTCTCCGGCAAGCTGGAGCTTAGTTTCCTGGACTACACCATGGAGGACAAGCCCAAGTACACCATCGAGGAGTGTAAGG
>CALYTP010000095.1:0-7315 GCA_945486915.1 uncultured Clostridia bacterium
TGGCTTTCTGGTGAACTTCATAGCAGATGGAATTGGTGTCGTTCCCGGCGGTGGTAATGAGGAAATACAGCGGCTGCATCCGGGCATCGCCGGAGCCTTTGGTCATGACATCGTACAGCTTGCGGTTGGGCTGGGTGTGGAGTTCGTCAAATACCACGCCATGGGTATTGAAGCCGTGCTTGTTGCCCACATCAGCGGACAGCACCTGATAGATGCTCCCGGTGGGCTGGTAGATGATGCGCTTCTGGGAGTCGAGGATCTTGACCCGTTTGGAAAGTGCCGGGCACATCCGAACCATATCCGCTGCTACATTGAACACGATGGATGCCTGCTGCCGGTCGGCGGCACAGCCATAGACTTCAGCGCGTTCCTCACCGTCACCGCAGGTCAGCAGAAGCGCGACGGCGGCAGCCAGTTCGGACTTGCCCTGCTTCTTGGGAATCTCAATGTATGCGGTATTGAACTGCCGATAGCCGTTGGGCTTCAGCGTTCCGAAGATGTCCCGGATAATCTGCTCCTGCCAGTCGATCAGTTCAAAGGGCTTTCTGGCCCAGGTGCCTTTGGTGTGGCACAGGCTTTCGATGAACATTACGGCGTAGTCCGCAGCCGCTTTATCGTAATGGGACCCCTCTGCCATGAAAGGGGTCGGCTTGTATTTCTTCAGCTTGCGCATGGGGTCACCTCCTGAAAATGGGTATAAAAAATAGCCGCCACCGTCATCGGTGCGACTTGCAAAAACATATAAATATATGAAATCCGTATACGAGGAACAGAGCCTCTCGGCTCCATTCCCGGAACTTTCTGTTTTAGCCTGCTTATGCGTTCATCGCCCAGGCGATGGCGTGGCCGCCGTCTTCGAAAAGTTCTGCGCTCATGGCGATAAGGTTCAGGCGGCATTCAATGTAACCGAAGCCGGTTTCCTCCGGCGTTTCAATGAACTCGTAAACCCCGGCGATGAAGCCTTTCCAGGCTACATCGGTGACCAGAACCTTGTCACCCATCTTGAGAACCGCGCCTTCACCTGCGGTAACCTGCATGGAAAGGTTCTCCATCGTGGTAGTGTTGGGCAAGCGGTAGCAGGCTGCCTTGTTCTCGGTGTATGCTTCAGTTCTCTTGATGCCTTCGTTTTTCATGGTGTTTTCCTCCGTTTTTCGTTTGTTTTCCCTTCCGGTATACACATATTCGCTCTGAATCTGCATAATAGCAAGTCAATTTGAGGCCATATATGTACCAAACTATCCGTCGGAAAACTGTGTATATTACAGCTCTTTATACACCGCCATCATGATCCGAATGCCGAGCCGGAAGCCTGTCTTGAAGCTGTCGCAGGAAAGCAGAGTCTCCATATCGGCGCGGTTGGAGAGGTACTGGTCGAGTAAGGATCGGGGTTCCTTGTCAAGCTGTTTCTCAAGGATTTCGCTGAGCTGGCTCATTTTCTGGTTCAGGCTGCGTAGTTCCTCTATGTGGCCGGGGCAGTCTTCCCAGGGGTTGATTTTGCCGTAGAACAGATCTTCCAGAATATCACCGGGCATCTGCGTCACCGACCTTTTTGCAAATATCAGCGCCATAGGCCACGCTCAAGCCGCATCCGTTGTCCCAGGCAACCATAATGCTGCCGATGTCATCGACGCCTTTAACGGTACCCTTTGTGCCGATGGGAGGAGCCTGCGGATCGTCCATCCGCACCAGTTCCACCTGGGTGCCAACCGGATATTGTTGTCGAAGCACTTCGACAACAGTCTTACTCGGAAACCGCATCATCCGCCACCTCCTTTTGAGAACCGGACTTGAAGGCGCTCGAGCCGGTCAGGTTGCGGAGCAGAATCTTCCGCTGGTTTTTGTACTCGCTTCCGATGAAGCCCAGGCGGAGGAGGAAGCAGCGGAATGCGTACTTCTCGTTGTCCACCGGTTTTTCTGTGGCGGTGATGCGTTTCTGTGTGACGCTCATCTCGCAGAGCGCGCAGATGAAATGGGAGTAGGCTTCACATTCTTCTGATTCCGGTAGTTCGGAGAACCAGGGAAAGGAAACCTTGTCCTCACCGATCTCAATGGGCAGTTCGTTTACGCCCAGGGCTTTGCGGATGAGACTGCCTTTGGCTTCCAGCAGCCGGGTAAGATTGCCGCAGTTCACTTTGTCCAGCGGGACGGAGATGGTCAGCCCCACAGGCGCGTCCTGGTCGGCTGTGTCGGCTTCAGCGGGGGTGAAACCCTGCTGGGCAAGCTGCTCCAGAAGAGACTCGATGACCTCACTGTCGATCCGGTCATCAAACACAAGGGTGCCGTCTTTGGTCACAGTGAAACAGCCGATCTCATAAGCGCAGGTCGGCATGAATTGGTAAACTGCATTCTCACCGATAATTGCCGAAATGGCTTTTACCAGAGCCTTGCGTTCTGCGCCGGTTTTGTTGAATTCAATTTGCATAATGCGTACCTCCTTTAATTTGGTACTACATATATCACTCTGAACGGCAGAAATAGCAAGGCTCTTATCTGTAGAATTACTGCCGAATTATAGTCCTTCGGATCGTGTAGACCACACAATGCCGGAAAGAACAAAAACCACACAGGGCAAAGCCACTCCGTTGCCCCACATCTTATACTCGGCGGCATCAGAATGCGGGTCACGCAGCCACTTGGCTATCTGCTTCAGAGACTTGGGCTTTGAGGAACTGCCTGCAATCCTGCGGTGTGTCTCAAACACATCGTACCAGTAACGGAGATCCTCCATGGTAGGTTCGGCAATGCCTAGGTCATCACACCACCAGTCCGGGAAGCCCTGCAGTCGCGCACATTCGGTGGGAGTCAGTCTGCGGACGGTATATCCGTTCTGAATCGCACCGGGGCCTTTGGCAACAAGGGTGGGCTGTAATTCCTCATCAAAGGTTGGTGAGAACCTGGCGTTTTTACTCTGGTTGAATGTATCCCTTCCAATGCCGTAGCAAACTGCTGTTGGGTCTTTGAAGTCTCTCGCCATAAGGGTCGGAGCGGCATCTTCGGTCACCTGGGAGAAGTTCCCGGTGGTCATGGCGTAGACAGCGTGGCGGTCGACTGTATTGAGGGTGAAGCTGACATCCTCATTGATGCCATCTCCCTGGGGACCGTTTCCATCACTGCGGCCGATCATGTTTCCCTGCAACACGAAAGTCTGCTGTTTTGTCCCGGAGCTGGCGCAGACCACAGCGGACTGTTCACCCAGATCGCGCACTTCATTCCGTTGATTCTGCGTGAATGCGACTACAGCGATACCACCCTGGTTACAGGCTGGATTACCGCCATTGCCGTCAAGCGTTCGTGCAGTGTTCGCTTCATAGAAGCCGCTGTAAGGATTATCCGATTTCATTGCGTTGCTGTCCTTGGAACAGATGCCGTAGGCTGTCGTTTGTTTTCCCATCACCAATGGGACGTTCCCGCCCCCGGTGCCCATACGGGAAGTCAGGGTCTGTACCATGCCGTCATCAGAAATCTTTACACGGCAGTCGGTGGGATGATTTTCCAGCGCCACAGCCGCGGGAACAACACCTGCCCGGAGCGTGGGAGAGGTTTCTTCCTCATATCCGATGCTTCTGCTTTTGGAAGAATGCTCGGTGCAGAATCCTGCAGACTCCAGAACGCGGGGAGGATGGTGGGCTTCGGCGCGAAGCGTAGCGCTCACATCATCCGTCACATCCATCCGCTGACCGCCTTGGTCGTTCAGACAGATGCCTGCCGTTCCAGCGCAATCCGCAGCACTTCCGGCAGTTCTTTGCCACGCGCGGAAGCCCTCCGCAGAATACCCAGACAGGCCTTCTGACTTAAAAAGTATGTCGAAGGCACTCCTGCCTGCAAAATCTGCGACAAGGTAGATGCGTTTTCTTCGCTGGGGGACTCCCCAATATTGAGCGTCAAGAACTCGGTAAGCAACACTCCATCCGTCTCCCATGTAGCAGTCGGCATAGGGCCATCGGTTTTTCTCAGGCATAGGCACCTGGGCTTCCGGCTCTGCGACGTTGATGACCGCTTCAAGGACTGCCTTGAAGTCTTCACCGCCGTTCGAGGAGAAGGCGCCGGGGACGTTCTCCCAGACGCAGTATCTTGGATATCTGCCATTGGTGGCACACCTCATTTCCTTAATGATTCGGATGGCTTGGTAGAACAACACAGACTGCTGTCCTTCCAATCCAGTTCTGCGTCCGGCAACGGACATATCGGTGCAGGGAGAGCCGAAGGTGATAATGTCCACAGGCTCGATCTTCCCGCCATCCATCTGAGAGATGTTGCCGTAATGCTTCATGAAAGGCATCCGCTTGGTGGTGACCCGAATAGGAAACGGCTCGATTTCCGATGCCCATATCGGAGTGATGCCCGCCATTAGCCCACCCAAAGGAAAGCCACCGGAGCCGTCAAACAGGCTGCCGAGCGTTAATTGTTTATCTGCCATTTGCCGTCATCTCCAGCCGTTTTCTCAACTCCGTGAAGAACACTTTTCCCGTCGTGGGCTTTCCCGTGCGGACGCATTCTTCCTCAAAATCAAAACGGACTCCGAGCTCCTCCACGCTGTAATCGGCGCGGAATTTTCTCCAAGTCCGTCTGTCCCATGTTTTCAGTTTTTCCCACAAATCGGGGTAATTGCGGTATAGCTGCCGCAGTTCCTCCAGCGACTGCAAAGGGCAGCACCAGCAAGATACCCTGCGGAAATGCTCATACAGCCCGCTCCAGTCATACCCGTGCTCATAGCAGTACCGCAGGCAGTCAGCTTCGGTCATGCCCCAACCCACCAGCGGATGTACATGGTTTGGATTTTTATTCCGTTCCCGCTCCAGCCGGTACTGCTCATCGGCGGCGATCCCGATGTATTCCTTGACCATGTACTGTTCCCGAAGTTCCCGCAGGAAACGCTCACGCGGCATATCCTTCAGCCTTGTGGTACACCACCGCTGTCTCGGCCCCGGCCATCCGTACCCGCGATTTTCCGCACCGTACCTTTTGACGATAGGCGAATCCGCCCCACGATTAACTGGCGTTTCAAACATCAGGTATTCGTAGGAATGCTCCGCCTTTATGCGTGTAATCGTTCTGCCCGTGTCCTTCTCCAATTTGGCAAGGTGGTCATACATTGCCGGAAACTCAAGCCCCGTGTCGCAGAACAGGATACAGTCAATATGCATCTCGCGCTCCAGCATCATGAGCAGCATGGCGGTGGAATCTTTGCCACCTGAGAGAGACACGACATGGTATTCCGGTTTATTCTGAACCATTGTACACCTCGCAGAACTTGTATTCCTTGCCGTCACGCAGAATGCTAACATTCTCATCCGAACCGACCTGCTCAATGTACCGCTTGACGATAACATCGCAGAACTTCTCGTCCAGTTCGATGGTGCGGCAAATGCGGTCAGTCCGTTCACAGGCGATCAGCGTACTGCCGGAACCGCCGAAAGGGTCCAGCACGATGGCGTTGCTCATGGAAGAATTCATGATGGGATAGGCCAGGAGCGGGATAGGCTTCATGGTAGGATGGTCGCCGTTTTTCTTAGGCTTATCGAATTCCCAGATGGTGGACTCTTTGCGCCCGGTGTACCACTGATGCTTGCCTTTCTTCTTCCACCCGTACAGAACCGGCTCGTGCTGCCACTGGTACGGAGAGCGGCCCAGCACCAGGGACTGCTTTTTCCAGATACAGCAGCCGGACAAATAAAAACCCGCATCGACAAACGCCCTGCGGAAATTCAGACCCTCAGTGTCCGCATGGAACACATAGATGCTGCCGTCATCCGCCAGTGCCTGCTCCATGCAGATGAAGGCATCCAGAAGAAACTGATAGAATTTTTCGGATGCCATGTTGTCGTTTTTGATTTTCCCGGCGGAACCCTCGTAATTGACATTATAGGGAGGGTCGGTGACGATGAGGTTCGCCATGGTATCGCCCATCAGGGTTTGATAGGTTTCTGCGCGGGTAGCGTCCCCGCAGACCAGGCGGTGACGGCCCAGCGTCCACACATCCCCCGGTTTGGTAATGGTGGGTTTCTGAAGTTCCGCGTCGACATCGAAATCATCCTCTTTGACACCGTCCTTAAGGGTGTCCTTGAAGAGCGCATCGATCTCGGCAGGCTCAAAACCGGTAAGGGATACATCAAAATCCGCACCCTGCAGGTCGGCGATCAGCAGCGCCAGCTTGTCCTTATCCCAGTCGCCGGAGATTTTGTTGAGAGCGATGTTGAGGGCCTTTTCTTTTTCCTCATCTAGCTCCACCACCACGCACTCCACCTTGGAGATGCCCATGTCGATCAGGACTTTCAGCCGCTGGTGACCGCCGACCACGCGCCCGGTGGCCTTATTCCAGATAACCGGTTCCACATAGCCGAACTGCTCGATGGAGCGCTTCAGCTTTTCGTATTCCGGATCACCGGGCTTCAGGTCTTTGCGGGGATTATAGTCAGCCGGGAGCAGGTCTTTCACATTTTTCTTCTCAATGTTCATACCAGACCCCACTCAGCAAAAGCCTCAAAGCCGCCCACAGAGCGGATGAATTCTCTTGCTGTTTCCACAATCTCAGGATAAGGAGTGCTGCCGACCATTTCGTCGCCGATGGCGCAGCACAGTTCCACAGGCTTCCCGGTTTTCTGGGCCAGCAGCCATGCATAAATGTTGACGGACACATCCGCTTTGGACAGATCCTTGCCGTGCAGACCGCCGCCGGTCACACTGTCAGCCATGTCGCTGCCCAGCTTACGGTTTGTTGCTCCGGTATCCACATTGGTGCCGCCAGACCAGTCGCCGAGGGGATTGATCTCAGCGCCGGGATACCAACACTCCAGTTTATCCGCGTCTGCGTTGCTCTGACAGATAATCAGGCGGATGCCATCCAGAATGTACTTGCCATCGGACTCATATTCATCGTAGATGATATGGGCAATATGGGAGAGGGTTTTCTGCTCCTCAGTCACGGGCATTCCCTTGAAGATGCCGTTATCGCCGCACCGGATGCCGCCCGCCTGGTTCTCAGAAAGATGGGCGTCCTGCGGCACTTCTACATAATCGACCTCATGCCATCCGGCAATGCGGTAGACCGCAGCCACCACGACATCCGTGGGGATATGCACTGAGGTTTCCGCAATGATATGGCATTTTCCGTGGCCGAGCAGAACTTCCACAGCGATCCTGGGATCATGCTCTTTGGCGTATGCGTAATCCACCAGGGCACCGGCGATGCGGTCGGCCAGCTTGTCCGGGTGGGAAGGGTTCACTTTCTCAAACATTCACATCGTTCCTTTCCTTGCGCGAAGCAATCGTTCCATGACATCGTCCTGGGGATTGGCACCGCCGTATTCTCCGGTAC
>CALYTP010000096.1:0-7168 GCA_945486915.1 uncultured Clostridia bacterium
GCTCTCTCCTTCAGTCCGCTTCGCGGCCAGCTCCCTCGCAGAGGGAGCCTTTGGTACTCCCCGCCAAATTACAATTTGTCGCAATGCTGAGTAAAACCGATATGCATATTGGGGAAACTGTCAATTCCAATTGGCTTTTCCGGCAGCCATGTTACAAGAGCAATCGGAACGGGCACTGCGCAACAGACGGTCCGCTCCCCGTATGGTGCTCCGTGCAGCGATTACACACCGGCCAAAACACATGAAAAAGGCAAAATGCACAAGTTATGTTCGCAAAAAATGGCAATGTGTCCGATTGCGTATTCTCCGAAAATATGGTATCATTTCAGTATTCCGGTGGAATATGCCTACTCCACAAAAATAGGCATAGGACACTAAAATAAAGGAGGAAAAACCCCGTCTGACGCACGGTACGGCAGTGTGGAGACCTGTCGTAATGCTCCCGGAATTATGATGCTTTCCGGGCAGCGAGAACGCACGCGAAAATGGTAGGTGCGTTTCGCGTCGAAACAACATGGCAAGTTTGACCCTGAAGAACATCAAGAAGGTTTACCCCTTCAACGGCGACGACGCCAAGCAGGCCAAGAAGAAAAAGAAGAAGGGCGATGAGCCCGAGAAGAAGAAGTCCAACCTGCAGATCACCGACGAAGGTGTTGTTGCGGTTCAGGAGTTCAACCTCGACATCGCCGACAAGGAATTTATCGTTCTGGTCGGTCCTTCCGGCTGCGGTAAGTCCACCACCCTGCGTATGATCGCCGGCCTGGAAGATATTTCCGGCGGTGAGCTGTACATCGGCGACCGTCTCGTTAACGATGTTCCTCCCAAGGACCGTGATATCGCCATGGTCTTCCAGAACTACGCTCTGTATCCCCACATGACCGTCTATGATAACATGGCCTTCGCTCTGAAGCTGCGCCATGCTCCCAAGGACGAGATCGACAAGAAGGTCAAGGAAGCCGCTGAGATCCTGGACATCACCCAGTACCTGGGCCGTAAGCCCAAGGCTCTGTCCGGCGGTCAGAGACAGCGTGTTGCCATCGGCCGCGCCATCGTCCGTAACCCCCAGGTCATGCTGATGGACGAGCCCCTTTCCAACCTGGACGCCAAGCTGCGTAACCAGATGCGTGCTGAGATCATCAAGCTGCGCCAGAGAATCAACACCACCTTCATTTACGTTACCCACGACCAGACCGAGGCTATGACCCTGGGCGACCGGATCGTCATCATGAAGGACGGCTTCATCCAGCAGATCGGCACTCCTCAGGAAGTGTTCAACCACCCCTACAACCTGTTCGTCGCCACCTTCATCGGCACTCCTCAGATGAACCTGTTCGAGAACGCCAAGCTGGTCAAGAAGAACGGCAAGTACGCTGTCCAGCTGGACAACCTGACCGTGGAGCTGTCCGAAGAGAAGCAGGCCAAGCTGGCCAAGAACAATGTTGCTGAGCAGGATATCGTTCTGGGCGTCCGTCCCGAGCACATCGAGCTGAGCAACGACGGCATTGCCGCCAAGGTCGACGTTTCCGAAATGATGGGCTCCTCCGTCCACCTGCACGTCACCGCCATGGGCCGCGACGTCGTCCTGGTCGTCTCCACCATGAACATGACCGGCGCAGAGGTTGCCGCTCTGAGCACCGGCGCTTCCGTGAAGTTCGACTTCGCAGGTCATGTCTGCCACGTCTTCTCCAAGGAGACCGGCATCAACCTGGAGGCCTAAGTTCCATAAATCAAAATGCAGCCCTTCGGGGCTGCATTTTTTTGATGTGAGTCGGGGTCACTGGAGGCGGATGATGAGGTCGGCGAGTTTGTGGTACAGCTCGTCTGTGGTCAGGCTCTGATCCTCCTGGACCAGGTGGCCGGTGTAGATGATGCCGCCCAGCACAAAGGACGCCTTGATATAATCGGCGTCGGAGGCGGTGGATTGGTAGTGGCTTCGCAGCAGCCGGTCCAGCTTCTGGTGCAGGTTCTCAAAGCGTCCGTCAAACAGGATCCCCAGCTCGGTGGCTTGCACATCCCCGGAAAAGCTGCTGCGCAGCTCGGTTAAAAACCGGTAGGGATCGACAAACAGGCAGTCAAGATCCGGGATGGTACTGGCGCAGCGGGCCAGAAGCTCGTTTTCCAGCTTATCGGACAGGTCCTGCACATCCCGGTAGTGGTTGTAAAAGGTGGAGGTGTTGATCATCGCCCGCTGGCAGATGCTGCGCACCTTGATTTTTTCCAGGGGCAGCTTTCTGCGGATGTCCAGAAACGCATCCCGGATTGCCTTTTCCGTTTTTTGAATTCGCAAATCGGTTTTATGCTCCATAATCGCCTCCTGGGAATTCGACAAAATTCGACACTTTTTTGATAGTGTTGTTTATCCAGCACACAGTAAAAAATGGTGCTTGAAGAAACTGCATCCTTGCTATATAATGAATCATACATTTTTCAGGGTCAAAAGTCAACCTTTTGCCGGAAAAGTGATTTTCTGCGATGGCATGTGTAACCAGTGCGTAGTCGCTGCATAGAGAAATGCGCGATGAACTTTTCAGACCGGAGTGTCCTGTACCCCGTCTTTCACGGCGAGACTTATCTGCCCGCAGCGGATGAGTCTTGCTTTTTTGCGTTTTTGGCTTGGTGCACGCTCAAATCTCTTGCCACGCTTCTGTAGGGGAGGATATCATCCTCCCGCGCGGTACAACCCGCGACAACAAAACACCCTGGGCGAATCCGCACCGCGCCCGACATGGTACCATTCAACCAAACACGCAATCGTCCCTCGTGGCGGGAGGCTGATAGCCTCCCCTACATTGGGTTGTACGTTTTTTGGGGTGCAATCAAATTTCTGCCACGCCGCTGTAGGGGAGGATATCGTCCTCCCGCGCGGGAAAACCCCGAATGATGGGAAATGTTGGGCGAATTCGTATCCATGTCCAACATTCTTCCATTCAACCGAACGCTCAGTCATCCAACCTGGCGGGAGGATACCATCCTCCCCCACAATGGATTGTATGTTTTTGGGGGTGCATTCGGTTCGCCATGCCATGATTCTGCCATTTTGGGAAATGTTTCCATGATAAATAGAGGTTCAACATGAAAGAGAAAGAATTTACCGCCGGAATTGATATTGGCTCCACAACGGTGAAGCTGGTGATCCTGGACAGCCAGGGCAGTCTGGTCTTCGGCCAGTACCGCCGCCACTGTGCCCACACCCAGGAAACCCTGGCCGAGCTTCTGCGGGAGGCAGAGCAGGTTCTGGGGGCTGACGCCATCCTCCGGGTGAAGATCACCGGCTCCGGCGGCATCAATCTGGGCAAGGCCCTGGACATCGCCTTCGTGCAGGAGGTGGTGGCTGTGGCCGCGGCGCTGCAGAAGGCAGCACCCCAGACCGACGTGGCCATTGAGCTGGGCGGTGAGGACGCCAAGATCATTTACTTCACAGGCGGATTGGAGGAGCGGATGAACGGCGTCTGCGCCGGCGGCACCGGCTCCTTCATCGACCAGATGGCGGCGCTGCTGCAGACCGATGCCCAGGGTCTGAACCAGGAAGCCGCAAATTATCAGCAGATCTATCCCATCGCCGCCCGCTGCGGCGTCTTTGCCAAAACCGACATTCAGCCCCTGATCAACGAGGGCGCCAGCCGCGCTGACCTGGCAGCCTCCATTTTCCAGGCCGTGGTGAACCAGACCATTTCGGGCCTGGCCTGCGGCAAACCCATCCGGGGCAAGGTGGCCTTCCTGGGCGGCCCGCTGCATTTCCTGCCGGAGCTGAAGAAGGCCTTCGTCAGAACCTTGCATCTGACCTCCGAAACCGCCATCGAGCCGGAGAATTCCCATCTCTTTGCCGCCATGGGCGCAGCTTTGAATGCCGAAGACGCCCAGCCCCAGGCAATTTCCGAGCTGATTGCCGCACTGGACTCCGGTGTGGAGATGGCCTTTGAAATCAAGCGCCTGGACCCGCTGTTTGTCAGCCGTGAGGAATACGACAATTTCTGCCGGCGGCACAGCAAGGCCGTGGTGAAGAAACAGAAGCTTTCGGACTATTCCGGCGACTGCTATCTGGGCATTGACGCCGGTTCCACCACCACCAAAATCGCCCTCATTGGCGACGAGGGCCAGCTGCTGTTCTTCCACTACGCCAACAATCAGGGCAATCCCGTGAAAACCGCCCAGCACGCCCTTTCTCTGCTGGCCGAACAACTGCCCGCCGGGGTCAGAATCCGGCGCTCCTGCTCCACGGGCTACGGAGAGTCGCTGCTGAAGGCCGCCTTCCATCTGGACGAGGGTGAGGTGGAGACCATTGCCCACTGCACCGCCGCCTCCTTCTTTGACAAGGATGTGGACTGCGTCCTGGACATCGGCGGTCAGGATATGAAGTGCATCAAGCTGAAAAACGGCGCCGTGGACACCATCATGCTCAATGAGGCCTGCTCCTCCGGCTGCGGCAGCTTCATCGAGAATTTTGCCGTCTCCCTGGGCTATACCGCCGCGGGCTTCGCCGAGGAAGCGCTGTTCGCCCGGAATCCCGTGGATCTGGGCACCCGGTGCACCGTGTTCATGAATTCCAACGTGAAGCAGGCCCAGAAGGAGGGCGCCTGCGTGGCGGACATCTCCGCAGGCCTTGCCTACTCCGTCATCAAAAACGCCCTGTTTAAGGTCATCAAGCTGGCCAACCCCCAGGAGCTGGGCAGCCATGTGGTGGTGCAGGGCGGCACCTTCTACAACAGCGCGGTGCTCCGGGCCTTTGAGAAGATCGCCGGCATTGAGGCCATCTGCCCGGATATTTCCGGCATCATGGGCGCCTTCGGCGCGGCGCTGATCGCAAAAAACCGGGACCACGGTGAGCAGACCCGGATGCTGCCGCTGGAGGACATCCTGAACCTGACCTATTCCACCGCAACCACACGCTGCCGGGGCTGCTCCAACAGCTGTATGCTGACGGTGAGCAGGTTCTCCAACGGCGAAAAGCACATCACCGGCAACCGCTGTGAGCGGGGCGCCGGCGGCAGCGGACGGGACGCAGCGCCCAATCTGGCTGCCTATAAGCTGAAGCGGATGTTTGACTATCCGGCTCTGGAAAACCCCAGCCGGGGCACCATCGGCATCCCCAGAGTGCTGAATATCTACGAAAATTACCCCTTCTGGGCCACCTTCTTCCGGGAACTGGGCTTCCGGGTGGTGCTGTCGCCGCTGTCGGACCGGAAGATCTACGAGCTGGGCATGGAGTCTATCCCCTCGGAGTCGGAGTGCTATCCGGCGAAGCTGGCCCACGGCCATGTGGAATGGCTGATCCGAAACGGGATCACCACCATTTTCCACCCCTGCGTGTTCTATGAGCATCAGGAGACCAGGGATGCCCAGAACCACTACAACTGCCCCATTGTGGTCTCCTACCCGGAAAATCTGAAAAACAACGTGGAGGCCGTGGCCGATGGGCAGGTGCAGTACATCCGTCCCTTCCTCGCCATGACCGATGAAAAGACCGCCGCAAACCGGCTGGTGATGCTGTGCAAGGAGCAGTGGAACATTCCCGAAAAGGAAACCCGTATGGCGGTCAACGCCGCCTGGGCGGAGCAGCGGAAGGCGAAGCAGGACATCCGCGACGAGGGAAAACGGGTTCTGGATGAGATGGCGCGCAGCGGCGGCCGGGGCATCGTCCTGGCGGGGCGGCCCTACCACATCGACCCGGAGATCAACCACGGCATCCCCCAGATGATCGCCTCCTACGGCCTGACCGTGCTGACGGAGGACAGCCTGCCCATCGACTTTCGTCCCTCCCGGCCCGTCCGGGTCAATGACCAGTGGGTCTATCACTCCCGGCTGTACACCGCCGCGGAATTTGTCAGCCGCCGGGACGATCTGGAGCTGATCCAGCTGAATTCCTTCGGCTGCGGCCTGGACGCCGTGACCACGGATCAGGTCTGCGAGATTCTGGAAAAGAGCAACAAGCTCTATACCGTGCTGAAAATCGACGAGGTGAACAACCTGGGCGCCGCCAGAATCCGCATCCGCAGCCTTCTGGCAGCCATGAACCAGCGCAGGGAGCAGGGCATCACCTGCCAGAGTGCCCCGGTGCAGTACAAAAGGACGGAGTTTACCCGCGCCATGTTCGATGCGGGCTATACCATTCTGGCGCCCCAGATGAGCCCCATCCACTTTGACTTTCTGGAGCCGGTATTCCACAAGTTCGGCTTCAACGTGGTGGTGCTGGATAACGACAACCGCAGCGCCATCGACACGGGACTGAAATTCGTTAACAACGACGCCTGCTTCCCCTCCATCACCACGGTGGGGCAGATCATGGAGGCGGTGCTCTCCGGCAAGTATGACACCGACAGGCTGGCCATCATCATGACCCAGACCGGCGGCTGCTGCCGGGCCAGCAACTATGTCAGCTTCATCCGCCGGGCGCTGGACAAGGCGGGGCTGTCCCACATCCCGGTGATTTCCCTCAATGCCAACGGCATGGAAAAGAACGAGGGCTTCCGCATTCCCACGAAGCTGCTGCTGGCGGCGGCAAAGGGCATTGTCTACGGCGACCTGTTCATGCGGTGCGTGTACCGCACCCGGCCCTACGAGCTGGAGCCCGGCTCTGCCAATGCGCTGCACGAAAAGTGGAAGGAAATCTGCATCGATTCTCTGGTGAACGACCACTCCAAGTGGACCTACGCCAGGGTGTGCAAGGGAATCGTGGAGGATTTCGACAACCTGCCCATCCATGAGGATCTGAAGAAGCCGAGAGTGGGCGTTGTGGGCGAAATATTGGTTAAGTACATGCCTCTGGCCAACAACTATCTGGTGGAGCTGCTGGAAAAGGAAGGCGCGGAGGCGGTGGTTCCCGATTTGATGGACTTCATGAACTACTGCGTTTATAACGGGGATTACAAGCACAAATACCTGGGCACGGGCTGGACGTCCTCCTTCACTGCCAGGGTTGGCGTGGATGCCATCCGGATGCTGCGCAAGCCCGCCCTGGAGGCGCTGGAGCACAGCCGCCGGTTTGAGCCGCCCATGCCCATCGAGAAGGTGGCGGAGCTGGCAAAGCCGTTCCTGTCCATCGGCAACCAGTACGGCGAGGGCTGGTTCCTCACCGGCGAGATGGTGGAGCTGCTGCTGTCCGGGGTGCCCAATATTGTGTGCATCCAGCCCTTTGCGTGCCTGCCCAACCATGTGGTGGGCAAGGGCGTCA
>CALYTP010000097.1:0-7079 GCA_945486915.1 uncultured Clostridia bacterium
GTGCCGTCGCCGCCCAGACCCCAGAACTTGCACTCGATGGTGCCTTCCGCGGCGGTGTTGGGGGAGACATGCTCATCCAGGGACAGGTGGGTCACATCGTCAACGATGCCGATGGTGAACTCGTGCTTGGGGTTCTCCTTGGCCAGCTCTTCGTAGACGGCAAAGATGGAAGCGGGATGGGTGTCCTTGGAGCCCAGGCCGTAACGACCGCCGATGACGGTGACGTTGTTGCAGCCGGCCTTGGCCAGAGCCATGACCACATCCTGGTACAGGGGCTCGCCCTGGGAGCCGGGCTCCTTGGTGCGGTCCAGAACAGCGATGCTCTTGACGGTGTCGGGGATGGCGGCCAGCAGCTTGTCGGCGCAGAAGGGCCGGAACAGACGGACCTTGACCAGACCGACCTTCTCGCCGTGGGCGTTCAGGTAGTCGATGACTTCCTCAGCCACGTCGTTGATGGAGCCCATGGCAACGATGACGCGGTCGGCATCGGGAGCGCCATAGTAGTTGAACAGCTGATAGTCGGTGCCCAGCTTCTCATTGACCTTGGCCATGTACTTCTCGACCACTGCGGGCAGAGCCTGATAGTACTTGTTGCAGGCCTCGCGGTGCTGGAAGAAGATGTCGTCGTTCTCGTGAGAGCCGCGCATTGCGGGACGCTCGGGGTTCAGGGAGTGCTGACGGAAGGCGTTGACAGCATCCATGTTGACCATTTCCTTCAGGTCTTCGTAGTCCCAGATGGCGATCTTCTGGATCTCGTGGGAGGTACGGAAGCCGTCGAAGAAGTTGATGAAGGGGACGCGGCCTTCGATGGCAGCCAGATGGGCAACAGCGCCCAGATCCATGACTTCCTGCACGTTGGTCTCGCAGAGCATTGCGAAACCGGTCTGACGGCAGGCATAGACGTCGGAGTGGTCACCGAAGATGTTCAGAGCCTGTGCAGCGACGCAGCGGGCGGAGACGTGGAAAACGCAGGGCAGCAGCTCGCCGGCGATCTTGTACATATTGGGGATCATCAGCAGCAGACCCTGAGAAGCAGTATAAGTGGTGGTCAGAGCACCGGCGGCCAGGGAGCCGTGAACGGTACCTGCGGCACCAGCCTCGGACTGCATCTCAACGACCTTGACTGTGTCGCCAAAGATGTTCTTACGACCGGCAGCGGACCACTGGTCCACGTTGTCAGCCATGGGGCTGGACGGGGTGATGGGGTAGATGCCAGCGACCTCGGTAAAGGCGTAGCTGACGTGAGCGGCAGCAGTGTTGCCGTCCATGGTTTTAAATTTTCTTGCCAAAATGAAATACCTCCTAAAGTACTCAAATTTTGTCGTGTACATTCTACCACTTCCAAGCGAATTTGTAAAGCCGGAAATCGTAACCGATTGTAAAAATTATGTTTTTCCACGAGAACAGTCTCCGAATTTTGGATATTTCGCGGAAGGGCAAAACGGCTTTGCGGCGGCTGTGCGGATGTCTTGGGCAACACCGCATAATGGGGCAAGGAGATTCGGCAAGAGATTTTGCCCCAAGCGAAAGTATGAAAAATGCGGGAATACTTTTTGTATTTCCCATTTTTCATACTGCACGATTGGGGTAAAAGATCTGCCGAAACCCGCAGTACCCACCTAAGCGGTGTTGCCCTTGTGCTGTGTGCGTTAAGAAAAGGGGATTGCGTTTTGCCGCATCATCCTGTATGATATTTCCATAGAGAACGCTGCAGTTGGGAGGCTTTCCATATGCTATGCAAGGTCAATACCATGGGAATAACGGGAATCCGGGGCAGTGTGGTGACGGTGGAGGCGTTCATCTCCAACGGCCTGCCGGGATTCGATGTGGTGGGTCTGCCGGATGCCGCCGTGAAAGAGGCCAGGGAGCGGGTCCGCGCTGCCGCAAAGAGCAGTAGACTGTCCTTCCCGCCCAGCCGCATCACGGTGAATCTGGCCCCTGCCAGCCTGAAAAAGGCGGGCACCCACTATGATCTGCCCATCCTGCTTTCCATCCTTGCCGCCAACGGCCAGATTCGCAAGCCGCCCCGGGACAGCGCCTTTCTGGGGGAGGTAGCTCTGGACGGTCAGCTTCGCCCGGTTTCCGGTGTGCTGCCCATGGTTCTGGCGGCCAAGCGGGGAGGCATTCAAACGATCTATCTGCCTGCGGAAAACGCTCCCGAGGCAACCCTGGCCAGAGGACCTGCCATCATCCCCATTCGCAGCGTGGGTCAGCTGGCGGCGGGCCTGAACGGGGAAATCACGCTGCCCGAGGAACCGCCCTGGGTTCCCGGCGGTGAGGAAGAGCGCCAGCCGGATTTCAAGGATGTGCTGGGACAGGAGACGGTGAAGCGCGCTCTGGAGGTCGCCGCCGCGGGAGGACACAATGTCCTGCTCATCGGCCCTCCCGGCTCCGGCAAGAGCATGCTCAGCAAGCGGCTTCCCTCCATCCTGCCGGATATGACCTGGCAGGAGGCGCTGGAGGTAACCCAGATCTATTCCGTCATGGGGCTGCTGTCGGAGAAGCATCCTCTGGTCAACCGCCGGCCCTTCCGGTCTCCCCACCATACGGTGTCCAACGCAGGTCTGGTGGGCGGCGGAACCAATCCCAGACCCGGAGAGATTTCCCTGGCCCACAAGGGGGTTCTGTTCCTGGATGAGCTGCCGGAATTCCGCAAGGACAGTCTGGATCTGATGCGCCAGCCCCTGGAGGACGGTGCCGTCACCATCTCCCGGGTTTCCGGCGCGGTGACCTATCCCGCCGAATTCATGCTGGTGTGTGCCATGAACCCCTGCAAATGCGGCTGGTACGGCGACCCCAGCGGACGGTGCCATTGCAGTGAGGCTGCGGTGGAGGCCTATCAGAGCCGGATCTCCGGCCCTATGCTGGACAGGATCGATATCATTGTGGAGGTTCCCGCAGTGCATTTCGAGGATCTGCGCCGGCGGGAGGAGACCGAGCCCAGCGCCGCCATCCGCCAGCGTGTGAATGCGGCCAGAAGCATCCAGAACCGCCGCTTCGGCTCCGGCATGTGCAACGCCCGGATGGGCCCGGAGGAAATGCGCCGCCATTGCGCCCTGAATCAGGAATGCGCCGATCTGATGGAACAGGCCTTCGATGTCATGGGCCTCACCGCCAGAAGCTACGACCGTATTCTCAGAGTTGCCCGCACCATCGCCGACCTCTACGGCAGCGAAGACATTGAACCCATGCACATTGCCGAAGCCATTCAGTACCGCAACATCAGCATCGGCAATCGGGGATAGGCAATACGAAGCCGGCAGTGGGAAAAACCCCTGCCGGCTTCTTTTTCAACGGAATTCTTGTCTTGCAAAAAGAAGGGTGTTCCATTATAATAGAAAGAAGTGTAGTTTTTGCCGCTTATGGATTCGGCATATTTCAAGAAAGGAAGAAGCTATGAACGAAATTTTCCTGATGAAGCTGGGCGAGGTGGTGCTGAAGGGCGCCAACAAGCGTCAGTTTGAGGGCCGCCTGCGACAGAATGTCCGCCGCAGAATGAAGCCCTTCGGCAATTTTGATGTGTATATCATGCAGTCCACCGTCTATGTGGAGCCCATGGATGAGCTGTGCGATGTGGAAGGCGCCTGGGAGGCGGTCCACAGCATCTTCGGCGTGGTGTCCCTGTGCCGGTGCCGCCCCTGTGAGAAGAATCTGGATGCCATTTTCGATGCCTGCCAGGCTTACCTGGGCGATGATCTGGACTGCGCAAAGTCCTTCAAGGTGGAGTCCAAGCGTTCCGACAAGCAGTTCCCCCTGACCTCCATCCAGCTGTCCCAGGAGATCGGCGGACGGCTGGCAGAAGCCCATCCCAATACCCAGGTGGATGTGCACCACCCCGAGTATATTGTCTATGTGGAGGTCCGGGATTTTGCCGCCTATGTCCATGGCCCTGCGGAGCCGGGCGCAGGCGGTCTGCCCACCGGTGTGGGCGGCAGAGCCATGTGCCTGCTGTCCGGCGGCATCGATTCCCCGGTGGCGGCCTATATGATGGCAAAGCGGGGGGTGGAGATTGAGGCTGTCCACTTCTTCTCCTATCCCTATACCTCCCAGCTGGCCAAGGACAAGGTCCTGGAGCTGGCGCGGCTGGTGACCAGGTACTCCGGCAGAATGACCGTCAATGTGGTGTCCTTTACGGAAATCCAGGAGGCCATCCGGGATAACTGCCCTGAGGAGTACTTCACCCTCATCATGCGCCGCTTCATGATGGAAATTGCCATGCGTCTTGCCAAGGGCGACGGCTGCGGCGCCCTGATCACCGGTGAGAATCTGGGGCAGGTGGCATCCCAGACCATGGAGGCCATGACCGTCACCGGCGCTGTGGTGGATATCCCCGTATTCATGCCGCTGGTGGGCATGGACAAGGAGGAGATCGTCACCATTGCCCGGAAGATTGGCACCATGGAGACCTCCATCCTGCCCTATGAGGACTGCTGCACCGTATTCACCCCCAAGCATCCCAAGACCAAGCCCTCACTGGGTCAGGTGCTCCACGCCGAGCGGAACCTGAACCGGGAGGAACTGATTGAACGGGCACTGGCCGGGGTGGAGAAAATAAAGGTTGCCTACCATGACGAAGCTCTGCTCTGATGTTTTGATGGCGCTGGCGGGGAAGACCCTGGTCACTGCGGAGAGCTGCACCGGCGGCGGCATCGGCGCGGCGCTGACTGCGGTGTCCGGCGCTTCCGCTGTCTACAAAGGCGGCATCATCAGCTATACCAACTGGGTCAAGCATAACCTGCTGCATGTGGACGAAGACCTGTTAAACGAGGTGGGAGCCGTCAGCGCTCCCGTTGCCGAGGCCATGGCCAGGGGAGCCAGGGACGTGCTGCAGGCCGATGTGGCGGTGTCCGTCACCGGGCTGGCAGGCCCGGGAGGGGACGAATTCGGAAATCCCGTGGGCACGGTGTTCATCGGCTACTGCGACGAAAAGATATGCCTTTCCAGGAAATACCTGTTTTCCGGTTCCCGGGAAGAGATTCGCACCGCCGCCATCCGGGAAGCATTACGACTGGTTCTGGACCAGAACGGATAAGGAGCTATCATGGAAAAAATTACCAGCTTTACCATTGACCATATCAAACTGCAGCCCGGACTCTATGTGTCCCGGAAGGATCGTGTGGGCGCGGAAACCGTCACCACCTATGACCTGCGGCTGACCAAGCCCAATGACGAACCGGTGATGAACACCGCCGAGGTGCACACCATCGAGCATCTGGCGGCTACCTTCCTGCGAAACGATCCTGAGTGGAAGGATCGGGTGCTCTACTTTGGCCCCATGGGCTGCCGCACCGGGTTCTATCTGCTGCTCAGGGGCGAAATGTCCTCGGAGGAGATCGTACCTCTGGTGCTGCGCTGCTTTGAATTCATCCGGGACTACCGTGGCGAGGTTCCCGGAGCATCCGCCAAAGACTGCGGCAACTACCTGGACATGAACCTGCCCATGGCAAATTACTGGGGGGCAAAATACGCCGCCCTGCTGGAACACATCACCCCGGACCGGCTGGTCTACCCGGAGTAAGGAGATAACCATGACAAAATTAGGAATCATCGGCGCCATGGAGCAGGAGGTGGAGACCCTGCTGGGCATCATGGAAAACAAGCAGTCCACCGAGAAGGCCGGAAGCACCTTCCATGACGGTGTTCTGGAGGGACTGCCCGTCACGGTGGTGCAGTGCGGCGTGGGCAAGGTCAATGCGGCTCTGTGCACCCAGATTCTCTGCGACTGCTTCGGGGTGACCCATCTGGTGAATACCGGCATCGCAGGCTCCCTCTGCGCGGATCTGGACATCGGCGACCTGGTGGTGAGCCGAGACGCCATGTACCATGACTTTGACTGCGTCCATTTCGGCTACCCTTACGGCAAGGTGCCCGGCATGGATGTGATTTCTTTCCCGGCGGACGATGCGCTGCTGGGATATGCCTTTGCCGCCGCCGAGGCGGTGAATCCCGGCCATACGAAAATCGGCAGGATCGCCAGCGGTGACCAGTTCGTGGCCAGCAGGGATGTCAAGGAGCGGATCATTGAGGCTACCCGGGGCCTGTGCACGGAGATGGAGGGCGCTGCCATTGCCCAGACGGCCTACCGGAACCGGCTGCCCTTCGTGATCCTGCGTGCCATCTCCGACAAGGCCGACGACAGCGCGGAGATGGACTATCCCACCTTTGAACGCATTGCCGCTCACCGCTGTGCCGAGGTTACAAGGCACCTGGCAAAGCAGCTGAAAGAAGCGGAAGAATAAACAGATAAAGGAGAATTGGATTTATGAGTATGCTTGCAAAGAAAGATTGGGATTCCGATAACGGCGCCATGCCGGTCTGGAAGCTGGCGGGTGTTGCCTTCGGAGCCGTGTCCTGCATGCAGTATCTGCTGATGGTGGTGCTGCTGGGCTGGTATTTCTGGAATGTGGTGGGCGGCGCTGTTGCTGCCGGAATCTGCGGCGTTGTGCTGGCAGTGTGGTTTGTCTTCATGGCAAAGGTTTCCGGAAAGATCATCGGAAGAACCAACGGTAAGTTCGGCAAATGCCGTCCCTTCCTGGTCATCGGCAATGTGCTGATGCTGCTGGGCGGCGCGCTGCTGGTGAACCTGACCCACAGGCTGCCGGATTCCGCCGTTGCCCGGAGCGTTTACTTCCTGGTGTTTGGTTTGGTGTTCGTCTGCGGTCTTGCCCTTCAGACCGTGGCCTTCCACATTGGACGAAGCTGCCTGCCCGGGGAGAAGAAGAGCCGGATCATGTTCACCGTCTTCGAGGTGGTGCTGGTGCTGGCCTTTGCCGTGCTGGCTTATGTTTTTGCCGGAATCTTTGCAGGAAACGACGGATATGCCGCAACGGGCTTCTTCACCGCTTCCTGGCATTACCTGACCTGGAGTGCCCTGGCAGCCATGGTCCTCTGCGTTGCCGCCATTGCCGGCAGAGACTGCTATCAGTTTTACAAAAAGTAATGCGATTTTCCGCATTGCGCAATACTCTATAAATTGTAATTTGGCGAGACGAATTACCACCCAGCCAATGTAGGGGAGGATATCATCCTCCCGCCACGTTGGTCGACTGCGTGTTCCGATGAATGGTATTTTGTTGGAC
>CALYTP010000098.1:0-6950 GCA_945486915.1 uncultured Clostridia bacterium
GAACACGCAGTCGACCAACGTGGCGGGAGGCTGATAGCCTCCCCTACAGTGGCCTTCCCAAAAATCTGCCCGCCAAATTACAATTTGATGATATCGTTTTCTAGATGGAAATCCACCAGCATACCCCATATCGATCAATTACGGTGGCGCAGCATTTGCTCCAGGGAAGCGCGTGGATGGGTTCAATCACAACGCCGCCGTTGCTTAAAACCTGAAAAGCGTGATGGACTGCTTCCTCCGTACCCATCTCAAACACATGAAATGTCATGGTTTCCCATTTGTATTTGTGGACAAGACTGACGTCGCAGGGATTCCTTGCTTCCGCCAATGCCAGAAAGCCTTCCCCGTTTACGGACAATTCACAGTGGTCATACCCGGTGTTGTCCCGGTTCCGAAATTCACAGGTAATCGCTGCCCCAAATGCTTCGCAATACAGCTTTGCGGCTTCAAAACTGTTTTTCACATAGACCTGATTGTAGTTTTTCATCAGAACTACCCCGGGCTATTTGACTTCCTGCTTCTTCTTTGCGATGGCGTTGGTATCTGTATCATTGCGGAACACAACAAACTTGTCATACAGGAATTCGGTGACGAAATTGCAGACCATATTGATAAGGGTCACCACATACTCGTTCCAGCCCAGGCCCACCAGGGTTTTCTCCACCCAGGTGGAGACAGGGGTGAACACGCAGTAAAAGAGGGCCACCAGCAGCATGGCTTTCGGCACATTGCCCGCCGACTGGAAGGTATAGCGGCGGTTGAAGGTGAAGTTCCACAGCACGGACAGCACCAGCGCGATAAGATAGCTGATGTGTTCCGGCAGGGCGGTGAGCTCATTCAGCAGGGTAAAAGAAAGAATCTGAATGATCCCTGCGCTGATGGAGAACAGGGTGAATTTGATGGCCCGCAGCGTTTCCTTATTCATAAAACGTCTCCTTTCTCATTTGACCCGGGGAAGAATGTTTTCTTCGATGGTCTTAACCAGTGTGTCCAGCTCCTCCGGGGTGGTATCTTTGCACAGGCTGACCCGGAAGGTGCAGTCGATGACATCGGGATGGATGCCCATTGCTGTCAGGACGTGGCTGCGATGGCCCTTGGCGCAGGCGCTGCCTGCGGAGACGCAAATCTGCGCGTCCTGCAGAATGTTGATGGAATTCTGGGTGGGCACTCCCGGGACGGAGACGGAGAGAATGTGGGGCGCTTCGTGGGCGCCGTTGATGACCACCCCGGGCATGGCAGAGAGCTTCCCGGCAAGCTGGGCAATCAGCTCCTTCTCCCGGGCGGTGTCCTGCCTGACGGTTTCACTCACCGCGGCGGCAGCGGCGGCAAAGCCGAAAATGGCGGGGGTTCCCTCGGTGCCGCTGCGGTAGCCCGATTCCTGACCTCCCCCCAGCAGCAGGGGCGGGAAGGATTTGAGTCTCGGGGCGATGTACAGTGCGCCTGCTCCCTTGGGACCGTGGATTTTGTGGGAGGAGACACTGATTAAGTCCGCGCCCAGCGTCTTTGCCTGGAAGGGGATTTTCAGAAAGCCCTGCACCGCGTCGGTGTGGAAAATGGCGTCGGGGCAGATTCGGTGGGTCAGCTTGGCCATCTGGGAAATGGGCATCACGGAGCCCACCTCATTGTTGACCATCATGACGGAGACCAGAATGGTGTCCTTCCGCAGGGCGCCTTTCAGATCCTCCACGCTGACCCGGCCCTGAGCATCAGGCTGCAGATAGGTGACTTCATATCCCTGGGCTTCCAGCTCCTTCATGCAGTTGAGAATGGCATGGTGCTCCATGGCGGTGGTGATGATGTGCTTGCCCCGCTTTCCCATGCGCTTGACAGTGCCGAAAATGGCCCAGTTGTCGGCTTCGGTGCCGCCGGAGGTGAAGAACACCCGTTCCGGCTCGGCTCCCATGGCGGCGGCCACCTGATGCCGGGCGTTTCTCAGCTCCCGGGCGGTGTCGATGCCAAAGGAATACAGAGAGCTGGGATTCCCCCAATTCTCGGTCATTGCTTTTGTCATGGCCTCCACCGCCTGAGGGCAGGGCCTGGTGGTGGCGGAATTGTCCAAATAGATCATTGTCTGCCTCTTTCCTGTTATTTGCCCACGCAGAACCGCTCAAAGATTCTGGCGGTGATATCCTCCCGGACGGTATTGCCGGTGACCTCGCCCATGGCCTGCATGGCTTCCTCAATGTCTGTGAGGACGGCATCCGGAGTTTGACCCAGCTGCAGGCCCTTCAGAGCTTCCAGCATGGATTCATAGGCTCTGCGGCAGGCGTCAAACTGCCGGGCGTTGGTGAGAATGGAGCCGTCGCAGGGCAGTTCCCCGGCGAAAAGCACGTCGATGGCATCGGCCAGCTGGTCAAGTCCCTGATTCCGGGAGATGGAGCATGTCAGCACAGTCATGAACGGCAGATCGCTGGGTGCCACCTTTTGCCCCAGGTCGGTTTTGTTGATGATGGCGATGGCGTTGGGCACATCCAGACACAGATCCATGATCTCCCGATCCTCCTCGGTGAGTTCCCGGGAGCCGTCGCATACAAAAATGGCCAGATCGGCCTCATCCAATGCCCTCCGGGAACGTTCCACGCCCAGGGCCTCCACGGCGTCGTCGGTTTCCCGGATGCCTGCGGTGTCGATGAGCCGCAGCCGGGTGGAGCCCACCATCACCGATTCCTCCACGGTATCCCGGGTGGTGCCGGGGATGTCGGTGACAATGGCCCGGTCAAAGCCTGCCAGGGCATTCAGCAGGCTGGATTTTCCCACATTGGGCTTGCCCACAATGGCGGCAGCCACACCCTGACGGAGGATTCTGCCCTGACCGTAGGTTTTCAGCAGGTCATACAGCGCTTTGGCATCACTTCGTAAATTTCCGCTGTAGTTGTCCAGACCGAAGTCCTCGATGTCTTCATCGGGATAGTCCAGCACCGCATGGAAATGGCTGCACAGGTTCACCAGGTCATCATAAATGGGGGCCAGCTTCTTCTGCAGCACCCCGCCCACCTGACCGGCTGCATTGGCGGCGGCGTCGGCGGTATCCGCTTCGATCAGGTCGATGACGGCCTCCGCCTGGGTCAGATCCAGCTTGCTGTTGAGGAAGGCACGCTTGGTGAATTCGCCTCTGCCGGCAGGACGGGCACCGGCGCAGTACAGCGCTTCCAGCCCGGCGGCCAGCACGGCAGGGGAGCCGTGGCAGTGGAATTCCACGGTGTCCTCTCCGGTGTAGCTGTGGGGTCCCCGGGACACCACAGCCATGCACTGGTCAATGACCCGGCCCTGCTTGTCGCGGAGGGAACCCAGCATCAGCTTCCTGTCGGGTGCGCCGCAGAGGTTTTTTTCATTCTTTAAGGTAAATACCCGATCCGCAACGGCTATGCAGCCCTCGCCGGACAGGCGGATGATGCCGATGGCGCAGACCTGACGGCCTGTGGACACGGCGGCAATGATATTGGACATGTCTTTCCTCTATTCTTTTCCACAGTCCAGAAACCGGAAGGGGTCATCCTGACTGGCAATGAAATGCATCAGCATGTAGGCGCACTGAACGGCGACATTTTCTTCCCGCAGAATCCGTCTGCACTCGGCCTTGTCGGCGAGCACCACCTGAATCTCCTCGGTGGCCTCCTGGTGGATGCTGGTGGGTTCGCCCTCGCAGCGGCCGAACACGGTGCCGCAGCTTTCGTCCGTCATACCCACGGTGGTGAAAAAGGGACGGCTGCAGCAGCCTCCGGGGATGGGAGTAAGCCGAAGTCCTGTTTCCTCGTACAGTTCCCGGATGGCGGCCTGTTCCATATCCTCTCCCGGTTCCACCAGACCGGCGGGAAACTCATAGATATAATCGCCGATGGGGTAGCGGTACTGGCGGATCAGAACCACCTTGTCGCCATGGATGCTGTAGATCACCACGCCGTCGGGCTTGTTTTCGTGGGTGACAGCCTTCAGCGTCTTCGGATCCGGATTTCTGGATGCGACATAATAGGGAGAGACGCTCCCGTCCCGGTGGATGGCTTCCAGCTCATAATAGCTCAGAAAGCGGCTCCCGGCTTTTTTCTCGATGTTTCCAATGCTGCTCATGGCAGTGACCTCCTGACTGCAAAGGCGTGTACAGATTTTTTCGTATTCTGTACTATACCATTTCCTCCTGAAAATTGCAATCCTTTCCGTATGAATCAGGGAAGAGCCGGGGATAATGGAAGAGAATATCCGGGAAAGGAGTCTGCCGGAATGTCCGATCTGACTGACAAGAATATCCGCGCCCTCTTCGGCGGTGCCGGAGACTTTACGGTTCGGGAGCTGACCTGCTGCGGGTTTCGGTTGTATGCCTATGCCATCGACGGCCTGACCTCCGGCGGCGATACCTCGGAATACGTGATCCGTCCGCTTTCCGACAACCTCGTTGGAAATACCCTGGAGGCGCTTTACGAAAACGCCCTGAACGGTGCTGTTTATAATAGTGTGGCTGAGCCCTGTAAGGATCTGGAGGATGCTGCTATGAAGCTGGTCAACGGCTTCTGCGTGATCCTGTTCCCCGATGTGGGCGCCATTGCCTTTGAGGTGAAAACCGGGGAGAAACGCGGCCCGTCGGCACCTGAGGTGGAAAACACCGTCAAAGGCCCCAAGGATGCCTTCACGGAAACGGTTCGCACCAATACCAGCCTGATCCGCCGTCACCTGCGTACCCCCGCTCTGAGACTGTATGAGACCAGGGTGGGACGAAAAAGCCAGACCAATGTGACGGTGGCCTGGATCGATGGCATCACCAAACGGGAATTGGTGAACAGGATGAAAAAACGCCTGAATTCCATTTCCATCGAGGATTTCCTCACCCCCGGCGCCGTGGAGGAATCAGTGACAGGTTCCCGGGCAACGGCTTTCCCACTGCTGCAATACACCGAACGGGCGGATACCTTCTGCCTGGGGCTGCTGGAAGGCCGGGTGGGGCTGCTGGTGGACGGCCTGCCTCTGGGGTATCTGGCACCGGTGGATCTGAAGCGCCTGATGGCCAGCCCTGAGGATCTCAGCCGGGACTATGTGACGGCCTCCTGTATCCGGGTGCTGCGCTATGGCGCTCTGTTGCTGAGTCTGCTGCTGCCTGGGTTCTATCTGGCCTTGACGGTGTTCCATCCTCAGATGATTCCGCTGACGCTTCTGCGTGCCATCATCGAAAGCAAACAGGAGGTCCCCTTTGCAACGTCCATGGAGGTGCTGGGGCTGCTGATCGCCTTTGAACTGCTTCAGGAATCCGGCATCCATCTGCCCCAGGCGGTGGGACAGTCGGTGTCCACGGTGGGGGGCATCGTGGTGGGGACGGCGGCGGTGGAGGCCGGGCTGATCTCCCCGGCGGCGCTGATTATCGTCAGCATTGCAGGCGTCTGCGGCTTTGTCCTGCCCAACCGGGATCTGGCGGAGGCCGTCCGGGTCTGGCGATTCGGCCTGGCCATACTGGGCGCTGTGGCGGGGCTGTTTGGTGTCACGCTGGGGCTTATCAGCCTGTCCATTCATCTGTCCGGGCTGTACAGCCTGGATGTGCCCTATCTGTCGCCCTTCCAGGAGGCGGGCGGGGGCAGCATTCTGCGTAACCGTATGAAACTCAGGAGGCGCGGATGAGACGCTGGATGATCATGCTGGCGGCGCTGCTGGCGGTTTCCCTGCTGCCGTCCCAGGGGACGGAACTGAGCCGTCTGCGCCCGGCGGCGGTGCTGGTGCTTCGGGAGGACGGAAAGCAGATCACCCTGGAAACCGACATGGGTGACCTGGGGGCGGGAGAGACCCTGGAGGATGCTCTCCGGGATCTGCGGGATTCAGCTCCCGGGGAAGTCCTGCTGGATACCGTGGAAAACCTGATCCTAACGGAAAACAGCCGCTATCTGCTTCCAAATCTGCGCGGACTTCTCAGACCCAATGTCCGGGTTTGCACGGCGGAAGGGGAGCTGGATGCGGAAGCGGCCTGGCAATATCTGCGGGTCCACGAACCCAATAACAAGCTGCGTGACGTGACAGACGAAACCAGACTGCAAGCGCTGACTTGGAAAGAGGAGCGATTCCATCTTGAAAACGGAAGCTGAAAAACGGGAATCCGCCTTTGCGGCCATGGCGCTGACTGTCCCGGCGGCGGAGGCGGCGGTGGGAAAAAACTGGCTGCCGGTGCTGATCGTGGCACTGGCTGCCTGGCTGCTGTGCTCCTGGACGGCGGGGGAGCGTCCGGCAATTCCGGGTTGGCTGTCCGGAATGCGGATCGTGACCATGGTGCTGCTGATTGCCTGGATCCTGGAGCGGACATCGGAACCGTGGCCGGGAAGAGGCTCGCGGTTCGTTGTCCCATTGGCGCTGATTGCCCTTGCTGCCGTATCTGTTGGGAAAGGTGCGGAGCAGGCAGCGGCGGCGGCAGGCGTTCTGCGCTATGGAATCTACAGCATCCTGGCGGTGCTGATGGTGGCGGGATTGGGGGATATTCCCTGGAAGAGCCTTACACCGAAGGCGGAGCTGCCGGATGGCCCACTGACTGCGGTTATGCTCCTGCCGCTGTTGGCGGTGCACAGGAAAGAGCAGGGAAATCCGCTGCCAATTGCGGCAATTCTTGCCAGTGTCGTCACTGTGGGGGCGACGAGCCTGTACGAGTACAGCAGGGGCCTTTCCATTGCGGGTGCTGCCGAACACCTGGAGAGCCTTGCCGCCTGTGCCATAACGGTGGGGTATTTCGGAACTGTCAGCTGGCTGCTGGATGGATGCGCAGCGGAACGGGATCAGAGCGGAAAACGAAACGGGTGGGTGATATTCGGAACAGCCGCGGCGGCATACGCAGTCTATTTGCTGAGAATCCCCCATGCACCTTGGCTGTATGCCGCTCTGGAGCTTCTTTTCTGGGGCATTCTGCCATTGCTTGTTGCTCCAAAAAGAAAACTGAAAAAAATGGAAAAAGATGCTTGACAAATCCCGAAGCCGGTGGTAATATAGCAAAG
>CALYTP010000099.1:0-6945 GCA_945486915.1 uncultured Clostridia bacterium
GTATGAAAAATGGGAAATACACAAAGTATTCCCGCATTTTTCATACTTTCGCTTGTGTCAAAACACTGGCCGAATCTCCTTGCCCCATTATGCGGTGTTGCCCAAGGTCAATCAGAATTTCCGTTTCTTTTTTCTGCGCCTGGGTTTCCGGGTGCCGGCCCGGAAGAGCAGGGCGGAGGTGGCGATGATGGCCAGGGTCAGCACCAGGATCAGCACGCCGAAGATGCTGTTGCCGTCGGTGGCGCGGTAGCTTTCCGTGACTTCCGGGGCGGTGGTGGGCTGCTGGGCCATGAGGAAGGTCTCCTTTGTGGCCTCCGGGGAAGTGGTTTCCGGGACGGCGGCGGGGATCGTGGTAGGTGCGGTGGTGGGGACGGTCTGGACGGTGGTTTCCTCCGTGGGGACGGTGAAGATGATGGGAGTTGTCACCGGCTCGGTGGCGTATGTGGGCTGGGTGGCCTGTGTGGCCTCCGTGGGAACGTAGGGGTCGGTGCCGTCGGAGCTGCGGAATTCGATGCGGCCCTGAAAGGCGGTTTCCAGCTGCTCGATGTAGACCACGGACCAGGGGTTGGAGGCGGAATAGTAGATGGTGCACCAGGTGTCCCACAGGCAGTTCTCGTCAAACCTGGGGAAGCCGCCGCTGCAGTGAATCTGCTTCAGATTGCTGCAGGAGCGGAAGCTGCTCTCGCCGAATTTCTTGAATGTTGCGGGCAGGCTGATGGAGGTCAGACCGTCGCAGGAGTAGAATGCCTCGGCGCCAATCCGGGTGAGAGAATTTCCGAACCGGACGTCGGTGAGGCGGTCGTAATCCCGGAAGGCATAGGCGCCGACGCAGGTGACGCCGTCGTCCAGAATGACCTGGGACAGCGTATCTTTGTAAGCCGCCCAGGGGGCGCCGCCCGGAAAATCGTACATTTCGCCCTGACCGGTGACATACAGCACGGAGCCGTCCACATACCAGGACAGCCCATCGCCGCACATGGCGGCGTTTCCCTCGCCGGAAATATCCTCGGCAAAGCAGGGCACGCAGAACATCACAGCGGCCAGAAACAGCAGAAACAGTTTACGCATACAGGGGAGTTCCTTTCGTTTTTAGGGAGATAAGAGAAAAAATATCAGGTTTTTGACAGTTTTTGTCGTGGAATATTACGCTTAAAATTGTAATTTGGCGGTCAGATTTTTGCTCTGGTCTCTGTAGGGGAGGCTATTAGCCTCCCGCCAGGTTTCGGTTTCCGAGTGTTCGGTTGAATGGAAAAATGTTGGACATAGATACGAATTCGCCCAACGTGGTTGCCTTTTGAGGGCTTGCACTGCGCGGGAGGATAATATCCTCCCCTACATTGGCTGGGTGGTAACTCTCACCGCCAAATTACAATTTGCTGAGTTAACCCGATAAGCTTATTTCTTAATTCATGGTTCCCTCGGCACGGGAAAACAGCTGTCCCACCCGCTGCCGCAGGGCCTGTGCTTCGGGGGTGTCCGCGGTGCCGAAACGGTCGATCCACTGGGCGGAGGCCTGCTGGGCCTGCTTCAGAAGCTCCATGTCGAAGCTCAGATCCGCCATCCGGAAGGCGGGCAGACCCGACTGCCGGGAGCCGAAGAAATCGCCGGGGCCCCGGAGCTTCAGATCCTCCTCCGCGATTTTGAAGCCGTCGGTGGTGCTGCAGAGGGCTTTCAGCCGCTGCAGCGTCTCCGGGTTGCGGTTGTGGGTGGTGAGAATGCAGTAGCTTTTGGCGCTGCCTCTGCCCACCCGGCCGCGAAGCTGATGCAGCTGGCTCAGGCCGAACCGGTCGGCATCTTCGATGACCATCAACGTGGCGTTGGGCACGTCCACGCCCACCTCGATGACGGTGGTGGCCACCATCACATCGGCCTCCTGCCGGGCGAAGGAGGCCATGGCGGCTTCCTTTTCGATGCCCTTCATCTGCCCGTGGAGCAGGGCAATGCGCAGGTCGGGGAACACGGTCTGCTGCAGGGTCTGGGCCCAGACGGCGGCGGATTTGATGTCCAGCCCGTCGTTTTCCTCCACGGCGGGGCAGACCACAAAGCACTGGTGCCCCTCGGCCACCTGCTTGCGGATGAAGGCGTTGATTCTGGCCCGGTAGCTCTCGCCCACCAGGAAGGTGTCCACCGCCTCCCGCCCGGGGGGCAGTTCATCCAGGATGGACACATCCAGATCGCCGTACATCAGCAGCGCCAGCGTCCGGGGGATGGGGGTTGCCGACATGACGAGAAGATGGGGATCGTCGCCCTTGGCGGAGAGGCGGCTGCGCTGTCCCACGCCGAAGCGGTGCTGCTCATCGGTGATGACCAGCCCCAGATCCCGGAAGGTGGTGCTCTCGGAGATCAGCGCGTGGGTGCCCACTGCCAGCTGGATTTCCCCGGCAGCCAGGGCTTCCCGGACGGTTCGCTTCTCCTTCGGGGTCATGGAGCCGGTGAGCAGGGCAACGGAAATCCCCAGGGGGGCAAAGAGCCGGGACAGGGAAGCATAGTGCTGCTCCGCCAGAATCTCCGTGGGCGCCATCAGAGCGCTCTGCTTTGCGTTGATGGCGGCGCAGTAGGCGGCTGCTGCGGCCACCATGGTCTTGCCGCTGCCCACATCGCCCTGCACCAGCCGGTTCATGGGCGCGCCCTTTTGCAGGTCGGCAAGAATTTCGTCAATTGCCCGCTGCTGCGCCCCGGTGAGGGTGAAGGGCAGACTGCCATAGAAGGGAGCCAGATCGGTATTGGCATAGGGGGCGGCTTTCTTCTGCGCCCGGGCGGAGCGCATCAGGGAAAGGCCTGCGGAGAAGACGAAGAACTCCTCAAAGATCATCCGTTTTCTGGCCTGCATGGCCTGCTCCATATCCGTTGGCTCATGGATGACGCGGTAGGCCTCCGCCGCGTCCAGAATGCCGTACTCCCGCCGGATGGCTTCCGGAAGGATCTCCATGGGAGGGTCGCAGACGGCCAGAGCCTGCCGGACGGCCTTGAGCACGGCGGCGTTGGTCAGCCCCGCCGTCAATGGATAGATGGGCAGTACCCGCCGGGTGGTGACGCCTGCGGAATGGACAGGCTCAAAGACGGGGTTGGTCATGCCGTAGCCGGAGTAATCGCCGCTGATGCTGCCGTAGAAGACGTATTCCGCGCCGTACTCCAGATTCTCCGCGGCAAACCGGGAGTTGAAGAAGGTCAGATTCAGCCGCCCGGTGTGGTCGGCCACCTGCACCCGGGTCAGGTCCAGACCCTTGCGGATGTGGCTGGTGCGGGGGGTGCTCATGACCATGGCCCGGAAGCAGGCGGGCTTGTCTGCCTCCAGCTCGGCCACGGTGACCAGCTTTGTCCGGTCCTCATAGCCTCTGGGAAAATGGCAGATCAGATCCTCCAGGGTGAAGATATTCAGTGCTGCAAACAGCTTTTGCTTTGCCGGGCCAATGCCCTTGAGCATGGAGACGGGATCGGTCAGACGCGCCATGAAATCACCTCGGTTATTCGGTCAGTTAATGAATCTTGCTTTTGTGTTTTTCCAGAACCGGTGAACGGATTTGACTTCCTTTTCCTGTTTCCCAAGAAAAATGAAATCACCGGATGGAGCGGGAAGGGTCCTGCCTGTGACAAGCTTGGAATACGGCACAGCTTTTTTTGAGAAATACAGGAATTCTTCTTTCCCGGAGGCACCCAGAATGGTGACAGCGAAGGTTCCGCAGCACAGCACGTCCTCCCACTTCATCGTATAGACCCGAAAGAATCCATACCGCAGCCGGATGCCTTCCTCCGAAAAGGAGACGGTGGAACACAGCAGGCTGAAAAAGTAACCTGCAATCCCCAGCAGAACAACGGAAACGCCGTACAGCCAGACAAATCCCGTCACAGCGGAGACACAGAAGCAAATAAGAACCAGAAGAATCAGCATCCACCGCAGACAGCGGCTGCTGTTTGCGGAATAAACCGGATATCTGTCTGACAGATTCATCATACATCCACCTCCGTGTCATATTTTGGGCTTTATATGAATGGTACAATTCAAATCGATTGCCGCACTACTGTAGGGGAGGCTATCAGCCTCCTGCCACGTTGGGATAACTGCGTGTTTGGTTGAATGGGGAATTGTCCAGGTTTGTACGAATTCGCCCAACGTGATTGCCTTTTGAGGGCTTACACTGCGCGGGAGGATAATATCCTCCCCTACATTGGCTGGGCAAACATTTTTCCGCAGGAACGACACCGGTCGGTACCCGGGAGTGTGGCGAATACAGGCAGCTTTGGCGCCACCGTTGTCCGCCGCCACCGGCGGCAAAAATGAAAAAACTCCCTCCAAGCGGCTGCTCGGAAGGAGATATTTTCAGAGAAATCAGGCCAGCTTGTTCAGCTTCAGGGTCATGCTGCTCTTCTTGCGGGCAGCGTTGTTCTTGTGCAGAAGACCCTTGATGACAGCCTGGTCAACAGCCTTGACGGCTGCCTTGTAGGCACCCTCGGCGACGGTCTTATCACCGGCGGTCAGGGCAGCGTCAAACTTCTTCAGGCAGGTCTTGAGCGCGGACTTTTCGGCCTTGTTCTTCTCGTAAGCAATCTTGGAAGAAATGACATCCTTCTTAGAGGACTTGATATTGGGCATAGATTCCACCTCCTATCGCTACTATTTCATACAGAACCCTATTATAACGGCTTTGCAACACAAAATCAACCCTTTTTTCAAAAAATTTTAGTCGACCCCATTCGATGGGGGAACAGGAAAATTTGCAGAGCGGCTGTCAAGGGGTGAATTTTTGCACAAAGAAAAAGCTGTGGCAAAAATTACAATTCCGTAAAAAGTTGTGGGAGGTGTGAAAGAAATGTGACAATTTTATGTCAATCGGACTGTGGGCAAAAAGTTGAAAGTGCGTTGTGAATAACTCCTGTGGAAAACTCTGTGGAAAATGTGGAAAACTCACAGTTATCAACAGGTATTCGCCGCCTTTGCCCAGGGGCGGCCTCCTGTGGAGAAGCTTTGGATTTTCCCCGCGGAAATTCCGGCAGCGGGCAAATGGATACCGGGAAACAGGCAGCCCCAAGCCCTGGGGTTATGGGAAAAAACGGACGGAAAAGTTCTGCCTTTCCCGGATAACGTTGTCAAAGCCATTTCCCGCACGGAATCCGCCGCCAAAAGTTTGTGAAAAAATGCCAAACCTCCCCGGCGGACATCTGACCGCGCCCGGCCGGGGAATGTATGTTTCCGCCTGCGCTGGAAATACTTCCTTTGTACCGTTGTAAAAAAGTCATCAGGAGGAACACCATGCAGGGAAAAGTAGATATCTGCGGCGTGAACACATCCCGTCTGACGGTTCTGAGCCAGACAGAGACGGATATGCTCCTTCGGAGGGTGAAGGAGGGGGACGAAGCGGCCCGGCAGAAGCTCATCGAGGGGAATCTGCGGCTGGTGCTGGCGGTGATCCAGCGCTTCGACAAGCGGGGAGAGTGTCCCGACGACCTGTTCCAGGTGGGCTGCATCGGCCTCATCAAGGCCATTTCCAATTTTGACCCCACCAAAAATGTCCGTTTCTCCACCTACGGCGTTCCCATGATTGCCGGGGAGGTTCGGCGGTATCTGCGGGACAACTCCGCCATCCGGGTCTCCCGTTCCATCCGGGATGTGGCCTACCGGGTGCTGCAGTGCAAGGAGCAGCGCACCGCCCAGCTGGGGCGGGAGCCGAGTCTGGAGGAGATCGCCCGGGAGCTGAACCTGCCTGTGGAGGAAGTGAATCAGGCGCTGGATGCCGTTTCCACCCCGGTGAGCCTGTTTGACCCGGTGTACTCCGACGGCGGCGATCCGCTGACCGTCATGGATCAGGTGATGGACACCCGCAACACCGAGCTGAGCTGGATGGAGCACATCGCCCTGCGCAATGCGTTCCGTTCCCTCAACGACCGGGAGAAGCAGATCCTGTCCCTGCGCTTCTACGACGGCAAGACCCAGATCGAGGTGGCCAATGTGCTGGGCATCTCCCAGGCCCAGGTGTCCCGGCTGGAAAAGGGAGCCATCGGGAATATGAGAAAGAGCGTCATGTAGCCGTAGGCAGGGGCATATCCTCTATCAGAATGAACGGGGGAGGAATCTGCCATGTCGATGAAGTTTACCCAGCTGCAGTGCAAGGAGGTCATCTGCATCAAGGACGGACGGCGGCTGGGCTTTGTGGAGGATGTTGTGGTGGAAATACCGGAGGGGACGGTCTGCGCCATTGTGGTGCCGGGTCCCTGCCGGTATTTCGGCGTGGTGGGCAGGAGCGACGATTTTGTGATTCCCTGGAACTGCATCTGCCGCATCGGGCCGGACATTATCCTGGTGGATACCAAGCCGGATGACTGCCGGGTCAGACGCCCCAAAAGAGGACTGCCCCGTTAGGCAGTCCGGGTATTTCGCCGGATGGAACACCGAATCGCCCGGCGCGTACCATCGCAGCGGGTTGTAACATATAAATACTGGGATTTGTGGGGGTCATACGAAGTATCTCATTTGATCCATTGATCAATATCGATGCCGAAGGCAATATCGACTTTCCCATGGGAAAGATATCGATATATCAAAACGATATTTGCTTCGCAATCGATATGTGCATGGCACTCGATATGCGCTGCGGCGCAAGACAGTGTTTGCCGCGCCAAATTAAAAATTTTAGAGGGAGGGCTGGCAGCCTCCCCTGCAAGGGATGCGCTTTGTGGAATCTGCATCAAAAGGCCGGAGGAATTGCGCCGGGGATTTTCCAAATAAAACAGGGAAAAATTTCAAATAACTGTTGCAATTTGTAACGGAATCGGGTATAATATCCCGGCGTGGGTCTGTGCCCACAGCATATTTTACACCACACACCCGGGGACCGCCTTCCCAAGTGCCCTTTTTGGGGCGGGCAGCGCGGGATGATCGGGGTGGAGGCACAAACAAAAGGAGAAATGAAAAATGGCTGTCGTATCTATGAAGCAACTGCTGGAGGCCGG
>CALYTP010000100.1:0-6805 GCA_945486915.1 uncultured Clostridia bacterium
CCGAAGGCCAGCTCGTGCCAGACCTTGTCCGTGACGATCTGGTCATCGGGATTCTGCATGACAAAACCGATTTTTGCGGCCTGCTCCCCCTGGGGCACCTGCTGAAGCGGCTTGCCCCGGAACGAAATGGTTCCGGAGCGCTCGCCATGGGGCGTCAGCACCGATTTGAGGTGGCGCAGCAGCGTGGTCTTGCCGCTGCCGGACTTGCCGCACAGCAGCACAAATTCCCCCTGCCGAATGGTGAGGTTCACATGGTCAAGAGCGGGGTTTGCCGCGCCGGGATAGGAAAACGTCAGATCGCGGATCTCAAAATTCGCCATGTGATCACCTCCTTGATATGAAGAATCGTGGGAATCAGAAGAAAGAAACAATACACGATAAAGCCCCAACTCAGGCTGTCCAGCTTCAGCCGGGGTGTAAAGGACGCCCCGGTGCCGCCGGCCAAAAGGACTGAAATCTCCATGCCCAGGATCAAAAGCAGAAGCACCCAATCGCGCAGGGTCATGCGATAAATCCGGAAGGTTGTGCGTCTTCCCGTGCCGTAGCCCCGGGAGCGCATGGAGTCCGCCGTGACGATGCTGCCCTCCAGTGCCCAATCCGTCAGGGCGGACAGAATCGTGGCGCCGTCCCTGGCTTTTTCGGTCAGCTTCCCGGCCTGGGAAACGCCTTTGCCGATGGCGCGGCGGGCACCCAGAATCTGCTTTGCCTTTCTGGTAAAGGCCGGGATCATCCGCAGTACCATCACCAGCAGCAGCGACAGCGCCGGAATCAGATTTCCGAAGAGCGCCGTGAATTTATCGCTGGTGAGCACAATGCTGTAGCAGCCAAACCAGAGCATCATAATGACAAAAATCGCCCCCAAGGCCATGCCGTAGTACAGCGCCTCCAGGGTATAGGGCTTACCGAAGCAGGTAAACAGCACATGCTTGCCGTAGTGGTTCATCAGGGGATTTACCAGGCTGATGAGGGCAAAGAGCAGCAGCGTGCCAAAGATGAGCTTCAGGCCCTTTTTCCCCGTCAGCAGCAGGTAATACACCGCCGCGCCAAGGACTCCCGCCATGAGATACGCCGGGTGCTGGATCACCACGCCGAAGCCGATGGCGCCCACAAAAAAGAGGAAGTTCACCGCCGGATGACATCCGGAAAATGCATCTTGCTTCACTGAAATTCCCCTCCCGCATTTTTCTTTTCGTTGCGCTCAATATAGCAACTCCCCTTTCAAATGTCAACTCCCATATTTCCTGGGAAGCCCATGGGATTTCCCCTGTTTTTGCAGATTTTCCCTGCTTGACGAATCCCAATCCCGCGGGTACAATAATCAGCAAAAGGAGGCATTCCAGCATGACAAAAGACGAAATGATTGCCCGGGCCGTGGAAGCAGGCTTTGCCGCGGCGGAGGTCATCGACACGGACAAAATTGTATTCGATCCCATGTTCCGTCCCTTCTGCGAGGAAAACCTGTGCGGACAGTACGGCGTAAACTATGCCTGCCCGCCGGACTGCGGCACCGTGGAGCAGATGAAAGCCCGGGTTCTTGCCCATAAAAAGGGACTGGTGCTGCAGACCATCGTCCAGATCGCGGACTACGCCGACAACGAAGCCTTCAAGCTGGGGAAGAAGCAGCACAACGGGGCTTCCATCCGGCTGATGCAGGAATTCCGCCAGGCTGGCGTCCCCGGTTTTCTCATCGGCGCCAGCGGCTGCGCCCTGTGTTCGCCCTGCGCGCTTCGCAGCGGAGAGCCCTGCCGGTTCCCCGACTCCCGGTACTCCTGCATGTCGGCCTACTGTATCTTCGTCCGGAAGCTGGTGGAGGAATGCGGCATGGAATACGACTGCGGCGAAGGTCTGACGGCGTTCTTCGGAATGTATATTTTCGATTGACAACGGCGCTCCGATGTGATATTCTGAGCGCGTACAAGTGAATCTATCCAGTGCTCCGGTGCCTTCGCGGCTTCGGAGCGGACAGGGAATCGGGTGCAAATCCCGAACGGTACCGCCACTGTATGCGTGGAGGCGCCGCACATGGCGAAAGCCGGTCATTGGGTGCAAACCTGAGAAGGCAGTGCGGAGGCTGAGGATGCGCAAGTCAGGATACCTGCTGGACAGACATTTCCCCGGCTGCAAGTACGGCCGTTTTGGGGGATACTGCGCAGAAATACGGCTGCGCCGGTGGAGCATTCCATCGGCGCAGCTTTTTTACTGCCTTTCCGGCAGAAAAACTTGAAAAGGAGTTTTCCAAAATGAAAAAACTGACTTCCCTGCTTCTTTGCCTCCTGCTGCTGGCTTCCTTTGCCATGAGCACCGTCTGCGCCGAGGCCGTCCAGACAGAGACCGAAATCGTCTGGGACGAAAACGAGGAGACCATTCTGCTCACCGACGGCGCCGTCTACGGCGAAGGCGAGAAGGAATTCACCTTCGAAGTGTCCCACCTGTTCCGCTATATCACCGTCACCGTCCGCACTGACGCCGAGACCGTGGGCGCCGCTCTGACGGAGCTGAACATCATCGCCGGTGACGAAAGCGAATGGGGTCTGTATGTCAAGACCGTCAACGGCATCACCGCCGACTACAACACCGACGGCAGTTACTGGGCCTTCTACATCGACGGCGAGTACGCCCTCACCGGCGTGGATGCCACCGAGATCACCGAGGGCAGTGTCTATACCTTCGCGGTGGAGGGCGCTCCCATGGAAGAGGACACCATCACCCTGGCCGACGGCGGCGTTTACGGCAAGGGCGAAAAGGAATTCACCTTCGTGACCCAGGACGAAGAGGGCAATGACGTCACCGTCCTCGTCCGTACCGATGCCGAGACCGTGGGCGCTGCCCTGGTGGAGCTGTGCATCATCGCCGGTGACGAAAGCGAATGGGGGCTGTACGTCAAGACCGTGAATGGCATCACCGCCGACTACAATACCGACGGCAGCTACTGGGCCTTCTACATCGACGGCGAGTACGCCCTCACCGGCGTGGACGCCACCGAGATCACCGAGGGCGCGGTCTATACCTTCAAGGTCGAAAAGTAACCTTCACGCATCAGTTTTCCCCAGAGCTGCCCAGGCAAATCCGTGCCATGTCCAACATAGTTCCGTTCAACGGAATACTCAGGCGACCAACCTGACGGGAGGATACTATCCTCCCCCACAGTGGCTGGGCAAATACTTCGGCAATTCACAATTTGCCCATGTACTGTGCCGATTTCCACACATTTATGGCAACACCGCATAATGGGGCAAGGAGATTCGGCGAGAGATTTTGACCCGAGCGAAAGCATGAAAAATGCGGGAATACTGGATGTATTTCCCATTTTTCATACTGCACGATTGGGGCAAAAGATCCGCCGAAGCCCGCAGCGCCCACCTAAGCGGTGTTGCCTTATATAATGAGAGCTGCCAAATCCGGCAGCTCTCATTTTTTGTTGCTTCAGTTTACGGGGAATTCACTGACAGGCTTCATTTCCAGGGGGATTCGGGCAAAGGTGCCGATGATCTCCATGGCCCGCTCCTCGGAGATCGGCTGCGGCGCGGTTTCTCCGGGGAATTCATTCAGCATCCAGCTGCCGCAGGTGGCATCATATTCCACATCCAGCAGCCTTTCGGCGTAGCCGTCCGCATCGATCCGAGAATAGAAATGGTAGGGCTTCCCATCCAGGAACACATAGTCCTCATACACATTTCCCCGGCACAGATACCCCTCATAATAGCTGGAAGTAACCCTGCCTGTCTTGCCGTCCCGGATGGTCCAGATCTCGTGGATATGTTCCTCCCGTCCCAGGATCAATTCCTCCGCCCCGTCGCCGGTGACATCCAGGAGGGTATATTCCATGGTGTCCCAGAAATTTTCATAGGCCACATTGCAGTAAGCCGTAAAATAGGACTCGTTGTCCCGGATCCGGCAGATCAGGTCCCCATAGCTTTCGTGGTGTTCGTTCTCCTCATAGAGCTGCCTGCGTCTTTCGGCTTCCGCGGGGTCTTCCTCCTGATCCTCCCGGGCCTGGTACAGTTCCTCCAGCCGTGCCTGCAGCTGCGCCATTTTTTCCACCGGCTTCGGCTTCAGCGAGAAATCCAAAGCCTCTGCGATCCGTCCAAAATCCTCCCGGGAGAATACATCGCCGGGGCTGTCCCAGTTCGAGCCCACATTCCGGATGGTGACATTTATAAAGGCATCCTCCCGGTCATACAGGATGTAGGCATCGCCCCCTTTGTCGCTGGCAATGAGCACCTGCGTTCCGTCCGGCAGGGTTTCATTCCACTGCTGGACGGCCTCTGCATCCTCAATGATGAGATACGCAGTGGAAAAGTACGCCTTGTCCCGGTAATCATAGATGAGGTTGAAGCTATATTCCTGACTTGTCTCCGGGTTTTTCAGGACTGCCTGATAGGACGCATTAAAATTGCCGCATTCTGCCACCCTGGCACCGCCGAATTTCGCCTGCATATCCGAATTTTCCTTGACAACGCTTGGAATCCCTGATACCTGCGCGAACAGGTCGGCAACTCCCTGCTGGAAGATGACCGCGTCCCCTTCCAGCTTCAGATCGTATTTCTGGCAGATTTCATCGATCTTATCCAGCATTTCCTGGGTATAGGCATCCACATAGTTATTGTACCTTGCCGGTTTCTCAAAGCCGCCTGCCTCACGCCAAAGGGAGCCGTCCGGGTCGTAGCTTTTCTTGAAGTCCATCCACTCCTGCATGGCCAGATGGTTTTTGCTGCCCTCGGCGCCCACAATGGAGATAAACTGCTTTACCTTCTGCGTGGCAGGGATCTTGCTGCCGTCCTCCGCATAGCGCATGTTGTCCGTATAGGTTTCTTCGCCAACGCGAAGGTCTTCCAAATGCAGCAGGAGCACGGCACAGCCCATCAGGAGCACCATCAGGGCAACCATTGCCGCAACCAGCACAGGCTTCCCGATTCTTCTGATTCCTTGATGCCCTATTTCTCCCCTGTTTTTTTCATCAGAAGGAAACTGACCGAATTGCGCATTTTCAATCAGATCATTTCCCACATCGTTCAGTCCCCGAAACAAATCCTTACCGTTCATACCCGGATTCCCTCCTTCTCAAGATACGTGTGTAGTTTCGCTCTGGTTCGGTTCAGCCGCATCTGTACAGCGCTTTCGCTGATGCCATACCGGGCGGCGATTTCCGCAATGGTATCCGCATACCAATACCGGCGCAGGAAAACCATCTGGTTATCCTGTGTCAGCGTACGCAGAAACCTGTCCAGAACCGCGCTCAGTTCTTTGTCTTCCATTTCCGTGTCCCGGGTTTTGTCCGGGATGCACGTCTCCATCTCCTGGGTCAAACTGACAACCTCCGCATTCCGTTTGGCTGCCGTTTTCCAGTCCAGCTTGTTCAGCGCCAGATTTCTGCAGATTTTGGCCAGGTATGCGAAGAAATGCCGGGGCTTCTGGGGAGGAATCGTGTCCCATGCCCGCATGTAGGTGTCGCTGACGCTCTCCTCGGCATCCTGGTGGTTTTTGACGATGTTATCCGCCAGAACAAACAGCCGCCTGCCGTAGGTTTCGTCGGTATGCCGGATGGCATCCTCGTTTCTGGCGAAGAAGAGTTCCAGTATTTCGCTGTCTTCCATATGGGGTCACCTCACTTGTGTTTTTTTGTTCCTCACCCCTATAGACCGATTTTCCTGCGAAAACCTCACACATCCGGGTGAAAAAACTCCCCACAGAGCAGCCGCCCGGAACAAAGTCCGAAAACTGCGCTGTAGGGAGCATGATTTTCTTTTCGGCGGTCAGACCGGTTCCTGAACCAGAACATAGTCCGGTCTTCCGTAGCCGGCGATGCCGGGGTCGCTGCGCAAATACCGCTTCCTTGCCACGCAGCCGCCGTTGGCCACAATGCCGGATGCGTCCGAGGTGTTGCCCTCCACGGTGTAGACGTAAGTCTCATCCACCCCAGTGACCAGGCCGGTGTGACAGATGGTGCCGTTCTGCGCGAAAAAGATCTGGTCGCCCTCGGCAGGCTCTGTAACCGTGCGGCCTGCCTCCCGGTAATAGGCATAGGAGTACCGGCAGCCTGCGCCCCGGCTGAACACGCTCTGGCAGAGGAGCTTTCTTGCCATGTGGGCGCCGTAGGCCTGCACAAAGCACCAGTCCACGAACACATCGCACCAGGGCATTCCCTGCTTCAGCCCCCGGTAGAAGCCCAGCCGGGAATCCAGATCCCTGGCATATTTGGTGAAATTCTCATCCCCGGCGTTTTGCAGCTTGTCATCCAGAGAATCCCGGGTCTCCTTCTCCAGATAGCCCACCTCTGCCAGGGCGATGATTACGGATTTGTGCATGGTTCCTCCTGTTCCCGGGGCAGATCCACCACAATGGGGGTGTGGTGCATAGCGGGCAGCAGCTTCTGCGTCACATCCCGGACGGGCAGACGGAGGCTGGAAGTATTGATGCAGGGATGGCAGCCCAGGTACTCCGATTTCAGCACATCCGCATCGATGACCAGCTGCACCCGGTTTTCTGTGTCGTTCATCAGGCCCAGCACCGATGCAGAACCGGGGGTATTGTCCAGAAACTGCTCCATGTACTTCTCATTGCCGAAGGAAAGCCGGGACACCCCCAATTGGGAAGAGAGGTATTTGGTTTTAAAGGGCTTGTCTGCCGGCATCATCAGCAGGTAGAAAGCAGTCTCCTGCCGGTTGCACAGGAACAGGTTCTTGCAGATCACCGCCTCCAGGCTCTCATCGATCCGAGCGCAGACCTCCATGGTCATGGCAGGTTCATGGTCGATGCGCTGATAGGGGATCCCCAGACCGTCCAGCAGGTCATAGCATTTGATTTC
>CALYTP010000101.1:0-6748 GCA_945486915.1 uncultured Clostridia bacterium
TCTCCCAAAGGGAGAGCCAAGGGCGCTGCCGCGCCAGTGCGTTAAATTACAATTTTCCGTTGTAACACACTACTGCAGTGGCTGGGCACATGGGTTACGGCTTTTTTGCCTTCCCGATGGACTGGCGGACGATGAGCTCGGGGTGGAGCTTCAGGGTGTTGATGTGGATGCGGCTGATCTGGCTGGACAGGGCGTAGTAGGCGCTTTTGCCCAGCTGGGTCCTGTCCTGGCGGATGGTGGTCAGGGTGGGGCGGGTCTGGGTGCACAGGGGCAGGTCGTCCACGCCCACGATGCTCAGATCCCCGGGGATATCCATGCCCTGCTTCCGGCAGTGGTTCATCACCGCCTGGGCAAGCACGTCGTGGCTGCACAGAATGGCGGTGCAGCCCATGCGCAGAAGCCTTGGCAGATGGGTCAGCAGGCATTCCTTTTCAAAGTAGGAGCAGCCGGCCAGCTCCGGCTCGTCGTCCATTTCGTATTTTTTCAGCGCCCGGAAGAAGGCCTGACTGCGCTCGCGGTAGATGTAGGACTCCACGCCGCCGCCCAGATAGCCGATGGTGCTGTGGCCCAGCTGCCGCAGCTGCCGGATGGCCAGCTCCATGCCCTCGTCGTTGTCGATGCCCACCTGGGAGACCACGGGATTGTACTGGGCCTGGTTGTCCAGCAGCACGGTGGGGGTGCGGCAGGTTCGGAAATCCTCCATCCAGGGGTCCAGCAGGGTGATGCCCAGGAAGAAGGCGCCCCGGTAGTTGTGCATCAGCATATATTCGTCGTAGTGCAGCTTCCGCTGGGTGGCAATGTCCAGGGAGATGATGTCCACGGCGTAGCCGTCCGGCTCCGCCATCTTCCGGAAGCCGGTGACCAGATCCCAGCCGAAGTCGCTGGGGCGGCCGTAGTCCATGTTCTCAATAAATATGCACAGCCGGGGGGTGTCGGCGGTGCGGGGGGATCGGGAATAGCCCAGCTCCACCGCGGTCTCCAGCACCGAGCGGCGCATGGCATCGCTGACATCGTCGGCGCCGCTGAGGGCCTTGGACACCGTGCCCTTGGTGATGCCCAGCTTTCTGGCAATATCGTCCATGGTTGCCATACGACGTGCGCCTCCCTTCTGCTTTTTTCGATTCATTATATGCGATGACGGGGGAAAATGCAATCGGCTCCGGGACTGTCGAAATTGACAAAAAGGAAAGGCAGAATTGTTCAAAAGAGAGAATTGCGCCCCACCGCCAAAAACCGCCTTGACAGCAAATGGGGAAAGGCTTAAAATTAACTGTAGCGAAACTTCCCGAAACAAGTTTGGTGTTCCAAAAGTCCATTCAACACAGACGATTTCGGTATTTTTCGCCATAACAGCGGTACCGCTGTTTTCATTTCCATGAATATGGAAATGAGGATTTCCGGCATTGGTTCCATTGCCCGGTACCGTAAAACACACAATCATCTTAGGAGGAGAAAAGCATGAAGAAGTTTATTGCAATGTTCCTGGCCATGGTTATGGTCATGGGCGTTTTCGGCGTCGTCGCTTCCGCTGACGATGTCACCGAAGTCGCCCTGAAGGTCTGGGCACCTCAGGAAGATCAGGCCAACGCCGATTCCTGGCTGCAGCAGATGGAAGCCAAGTTCGAGGCTGCTCACCCCGAGTACAAGATCACCTGGACCAACGAGGTCTGCGGTGAGGACAAGGCCAAGGACGAGGTCTCCAAGGACCCCGCTGCCGCCGCTGATGTCTACATGTTCGCCAACGACCAGCTGGGCGACCTGCTGGCCTGCCAGGGCATCGCCCGTCTGGGCGGCGCCTACCTGGAGCAGGTTCAGGCCGACAACGGCGCTGCCATGATCGACTCCGTCACCGGCACCGATGGCAATGTCTACGGCTTCCCCATGGCTGCCAACACCTGGTTCTGCTACTACAATAAGGACGTCTACACCGAGGAAGACGTGAAGTCCCTGGACACCATGCTGGAAAAGGGCGTTGTGGCCTTCCCCACCATGAACTCCTGGTACATCGGCTCCTTCTTCTTTGCCAACGGCGCCACCGTGTTCGGACCTTCCGGCAATGATGCCGCCGCCGGTGTTGTCTTCGGCGAGGACAACGGCCTGGCTTCCCTGGAAGCTATCCTGGCCATGGTCGCCAACCCCAACTACCGCACCGACGATGCCGGCCTGGGCAAGTCCGGTCTGATGAGCGGTGAGGTCTCCGCTTACTTCTCCGGCTCCTGGGATTACGACAACCTGAAGGAAGCTCTGGGCGACAAGCTGGGCGCCTGCCAGCTGCCCACCGTCACCATCAATGGTGAAGCAAAGAGCCTGAAGTCCTTCGCCGGCTCCAAGGCTGTGGGCGTCAACCCCAACAGCAAGAACATGAAGGCCTCCATGCAGTTCGCCGCCTTCCTGGCTTCCGCCGAAGGCCAGCTGCTGCGCTACGAAGTCCGTTCCGCCATCCCCGTGGCCACCGCTCTGGCTGAGGATCCCACTGTCGCTGCCGACATCGTGGCCGTGGCCATCCTGGACACCATCGCCAACACCTCCGTCCTGCAGCCCACTCTGCCTGAGATGGGCAACTGGTGGGTTCCCATGGAGACCCTGGGCAGAAACATCGTCAGCGGTGAAGTCACTGCCGAAAACGGTGCCGACTCCCTGGTCAAGACTCTGGACGTCATCAACAACGGCGGCCTGTAATCCATAAGCTGTCAAAGGTAAACCCGGGCGGCAGCGGAAACTCCGCTGCCGCCCTTTGGCTACCTCCGAAAGATTGAAGAGAAGGGAACGGAAACTATGTCTTCCAAAGAATTAGCAAAAGTCGCCGCTGCCCGGCAAAAACAGACTCCGGATACCCTGATGGCCGCGCTGAAGAGCGGAAATCCCATCGTCCTGGCATCCTTCCTGGTGATGGGTCTGGCAAACATCGCAGCCGGACAGATCATCAAGGGCCTGATCTTCCTTGCCATTGAAGTTGCGTTTGTTGCCTATATGGCCATCCCCATGGGCGGCGCCCATTGGCTGTCCATGCTCCCCGGACTGGGCGATGTGGAACGCATCGAAGTCTGGAACGAAGACGAGGGCTTCTATGAGTACCTGCCCGGCGACCGCTCCCAGCAGATCCTGCTGTACGCCGTGGCCACCCTGGTCATCATCGCGCTGTTCGTCGTCATCTGGCGTGCCTCCGTCCGCAGCGGCCACAAGGCCCAGCAGAAGAAGGCCGCAGGCAAGAAGGTCCCCACCTTCCTGGAGGATGTGAAGGCTCTGTTCGACGAGAACATCCATAAGCTGCTGATGACCCCGCCCTTTGCCATGCTGCTGGTGTTCACCATCACCCCGCTGGTGTACATGATGCTGATGGCCTTCACCAACTACTCCAAGGAAGGCGAGCACCTGGTGCTCTTTGACTGGGTGGGCCTGAAGAACTTCGCCGACCTGTTCAACAGCTCCAGCACCATCGGCCGCCAGTTCTGGGGCGTGCTGGGCTGGACCGTTATCTGGGCCTTCTTCGCCACCTTCCTGAACTTCTTCCTGGGCACCATCATGGCCATGATCATCGACCGGCCCACCACCCGCTGCAAGGCGCTGTGGCGTACCATCCTGTCCTTCACCATCGCCGTGCCCCAGTTCGTCTCCCTGATGATCATCCGCACCATGTTCAAGGATGACGGCGCCGTGAATAAGCTCCTGCAGAATCTGGGCATCATCGGCGCGGGCGTGAACCTGCCCTTCTGGACCAATGCCACCTGGGCAAGAGTCACCGTCATCGTGGTGAACATCTGGGTGGGCATCCCCTACACGGTGATGTCCGTCACCGGCATCCTGAAGAACATCCCCGCCGAGCAGTATGAGGCCGCGAGGATCGACGGCGCCAATGCCGTGCAGCAGTTCGTGAACATCACCCTGCCGTATATGTTCTTCGTCATGACCCCCACCCTCATCACCACCTTCACCAACAACATTAACAACTTCAACGTCATCTACCTGCTCTCCGGCGGCGGCCCCACCTACGTGGGCGATACGGCCGGCCAGACCGACCTGCTGGTCACCTGGCTGTACAAGCTGACGGTGGATAAGCAGCAGTTCAACGTGGCGGCTGTCATCGGCATTATGACCTTCCTGATCCTGGCCTTTGTGTCCCTGGTGACCTACCGCAATTCCGCATCCTATAAAGACGAGGGGGCATTCAAATAATGGGTAAGAAAATCAGCGGCTCCATGAAAGCCCAGAGAACCATCATGGACATTATCGTCCATATTTTCCTTGTCATCGTGGCAATCGTCTGGCTGATCCCCTTCATCTGGCTGGTGGCCCACTCCTTCCGGGGCGGCGTCGACCGGGGCCAGTTCTCTGCCACCTTCTTCCCCACCCAGTGGACGCTGGATAACTATACCCGGCTGTTCACCGACACCGCGACCATCAACTTCCCCCGGATGTTCATCAATACCTTCATCATTGCCTGCTGCAGCTGCTGCATCTCCACCTTCTTTGTGCTGGCGGTGTCCTACTGCGTCAGCCGCGTCAAGTGGAAGATGCGCAAGACCTATCTGAACATGGCCATGGTCATCAACCTCTTCCCCGGCTTCATGGCAATGGTGGCCATCTACTTCCTGCTGAAGGCCGTTGGTCTGACCGAGGGCAATCTGATCCCCCTGGCGCTGATCATCTGCTACTCCGCCGGTGCCGGCACCCAGTTCTATGTGATGAAGGGCTATATGGACACCATCCCCACCGCCCTGGACGAGGCCGCCTACATCGACGGCGCCACCAAGTGGGAAACCTTCACCCGGGTCACCCTGCCTCTGTGCAAGCCCATGGTGGTCTACCAGATCATCACCTCCTTCATGGCGCCCTGGATGGACTTCATCTTCGCCAAGATCATCTGCGGCACCAAGACCCAGTACTACACCGTCTCCATCGGTCTGTTCAGCCTGCTGGACTCCAAGGAGTACGTGTCCACCTGGTTCACCCGGTTCTGCGCCGGCGCCGTGCTGGTGGCCGTGCCCATCTCCATCCTGTACATCTTCACCCAGCGCTTCTATCAGGAAGCCATGGCTGGCGGCGTCAAGGGGTGAGCGTATGCGGCGGCGCGTAAAGCTGACGTGCCTGCTGCTTGCCGCACTGCTTCTGACCGCATTCTTCTGCAATCCGTTCACCCCCGATGCTTCGGGGGTGAATGTGTATTCGGAGCTGGTCCCCTGCAGTGACGTAAGCACGGAGCACGATGATTTGTACCGCACCTTTTACGAGGTGTTTGTCTATTCCTTCTGCGACAGCGACGGCGACGGCATCGGCGACCTGAAGGGCCTGACCTCGAAGCTCGATTACATTCAGGACATGGGCTTCGACGGCATCTGGCTCATGCCCATCCACCCCAGTGTCACCTATCACAAGTACGATGTCATGGATTACTATGATATCGACCCCCAGTACGGCACCATGGAGGATTTTGACTGTTTTCTGGCCGAGTGCGAAAAGCGGGATATCCGGGTGATTCTGGATCTGGTGCTGAACCACACCGGCGTGGATCATCCCTGGTTCCGCCAGGCTGTGGAATACCTGGCAGCCCTGGAAGACGGACAGGAGCCGGACCCTGCCGTGTGCCCGTATGTGGACTACTACTTTTTTGAAAAAGAGCCGGTGAATTCCTGCTATTATTCCGTGGAGGGCACCGACTGGCAGTACGAGGGCAAATTCTGGTCGGGAATGCCCGACCTGAACCTGGGAAATGAAGCCCTCCGGGAGGAAATCCGCAATATCATGCAGTTCTGGCTGGACAAGGGCGTTGCCGGCTTCCGGCTGGATGCGGCCAAGGAGTTCTACTCCGGAAGCACGTCCAAAAACTGCGAGGTGCTGTCCTTCCTGATGGACACCGCCCGGAGCTTGGGGCCCGATGTGTATCTCGTGGCGGAGGTCTGGGAGAGCTTCACCACCATTGCCGACTACTACGCCAGCGGCATCACCAGCATCTTCAACTTCCCCTTCGGCGATGCCTCGGGCAAGATCGTCTCCGTCCTCCGGGGCGCGGGCAACGCCAAAACCGTCACCTCCTTCGCCACCGCCCAGGAGAAGGCGGACGCGGCCTACCGGGGCGGCAATCCCGATTTCATCGATGCCCCCTTCCTGTCCAACCACGATACCGGCCGCATCGCCGGCTTCTGCAGCTATGATGAGAACAAGATCAAGCTGGCGGGGGCCATGAACCTATTCATGAGCGGCAACGCCTTCGTCTACTACGGCGAGGAGCTGGGCATGACCGGCAGCGGCAACGACCCCAGCAAGCGTGCCCCCATGCTCTGGAACGAAGCCCGGGACGACGGCACCACCATTGCGCCCCCCGAGTGCGAGCTGCCGGAAAGCTACCCCTTCGGCAGTCTGGAGGTGCAGCAGCAGGAGAATTCCATCTGGAATTACTACCGGCAGGCCATTGCCATCCGGAAGGACAATCCCGTCATCTACCGGGGCACCCCCACCGCCGAGACGGCGCTGAACGCAAACTGCGTCAGTGCGGTGAGAAAGACCTGGCAGGAGGAATCCTGCATTATCCTCATGAACATTCAGGATGCGCAGGCCGCCGTGGACCTGACGGATTACGCCGATTACACCCTCACTGCCCGGTTGACAGTGGACGAAAACCAGGTTATGATGGATGGCAGCGTGCTGACCCTCCCGCCCTACGCCGTGGCGGTGCTGACGCAAAACAAATAAGAAAATCAAATTGTAATTTGGCGCACTGGCGCGGTAGCGCCCTTGGCTCTCCCTTTGGGAG
>CALYTP010000102.1:0-6709 GCA_945486915.1 uncultured Clostridia bacterium
GAATTTCTTCCGCAGCCATCTGTTTTGGAATTAACCGACCTCGACGGTGACACCCTTTTCGGCGAAGTACTTGGCAGCACCTGCGTGGAAGGGAGCGGTCATGCCGGAGGTGGCATTTTCGATGCTCAGCTCAGCACCCTTTCCGTTTTCCTTGGCGATGGCATCCATGTTGTCGAAGATGGCCTTGGTCAGGTTGTAGACGTCCTTCTCGCTGGCCTTTTCGCTGACGATCAGGGTGGCCTTGACGGTGACGGTGTTCACATCCTCATCCTGGCCGGGATAGGTGCCGGCGGGGATGGCGTAGACGGTGTAGAAGGGGCAGGAAGCCATCATGGCCTCGGCCACGTCGCCGTCGATGGGCACCAGGTAAGCGCTGTTGGTGGTGCACAGCTCGGTGATGGCGGGGGTGGGAGCACCGGCCACGATGAAGGCAGCGTCGATCTTGCCGTCCTTCAGGGCGTCGGTGGAATCGCCGAAGCTCTGGTACTGGGCGTTGATGTCGCTCTCGCTGAGACCGGCGGCAGCCAGCACGTCGCAGGCGTTGAAGTAAACGCCGGAGCCGGGAGCGCCGATGGAGACGGTCTTACCGGCCAGGTCCTTCACGCTCTTGATGGCGGGGTCCATGGTGACCAGCTGCACAGCCTCGGCGTACAGACCGGCAACCACCCGGAAGCTCTTCACGGCAGCGCCCTCGAAGGAGCGGGTGCCGCCCCAGGCGTAGGCCATGACGTCGGACTGGACGGTGCCCAGCTGATAGTCGCCGGCGTCGATGCCCTGGATGTTGGCCTTGGAGCCGTCGGTGGAGACAACAACAACGTCGATCCCGGCGTTATTCTTGATGTACTGACCCAGGACTCCGCCGTAGCCGTAGTAGGTGCCGGTGGCGCCGCCGGTGCCCATGGTCATCTTGGTGGAGCCGCTGCAGGCAGCCAGAGAGGCGACCAGCGCAATGGCCAGAACCAGAGACAGGATCTTCTTGATTTTCATAATTTATCCTCCTTTTCCAAAAACCGCCGCGAGTCGGCGGATGCGATTAGTATACATCACATTTTGCATTTTTGCAAGGAATTAAATTCATTTCAGCTTCAAAACTTTGCTGCAAAATGCTTCAAAAGCTGCAAAAAGCCCGTTTTCAAACGTTTTCAACGCCATCCGATTGGATTCTCCTGGGCAGTATCCTGCAAAAAAGCGCGGGGAAATATGCAAAATATACAAATCTCCGCCGCTTTCCTGTGAGTAAATCCGTAATATCGCCGATTTTCATTCCACCGCTGGAAAACAAACCTCCCGCCCCCGCGTACGCCTCAAAAATTTCTCCCAAGCCATCGTATTTGTGGGTAACACTTATAAGGTGGATTTTTACAGTTAGTTGAAGAGTGAACAGTGAACAGTGAAGAGTGAAGAGTGAAGAGTGAAGAGTGAAGAGTGGAGATAACGAAGAAGGTACCATTCTCCGATGGAAATCCGCAAATCGTATGGAGCGAAGCGCCAGTGCAATAAATTACAATTTTGGTTATCGGTTTTCGTAAGCACATTGTTAAATTGTAATTTGTAGAGCAGGTTTTTGCTCAAGCTACTGTAGGGGAGGCTATTAGCCTCCCGCCACGTGGGATAACTGCGTGTTTGGTTGAATGGGTAATTGTCCAGCTTTGTACGAATTCGCCCGACAAAGTACAAGATTGCGAAGCTCTACTGCGCGGGAGGATGATATCCTCCCCTACATTGGCTGGGTGGTAATTTGCCCCGCCAAATTACAATTAGCTGAATGAACCCGATAAGCACAAACCAAAAAAATGACGAACCCCGGGAGGTTCGTCATTTCTGTCTGTTACAGCAGCTGCAGCAGCGCGTCGGTGTACGCTTCGCCGGTGGCGCCGTCTCGGTCACCGGTGACGGTGACAGGGCAGGTCTCCAGTGCCTTCTCCAGCTTTCCGGCTGCCTCCGGGCGGCAGATGTGGCGCAGGAGCATGGCCTCGGCCTTCAGGATGCTCTGGGGATTGGCGTAATCCCCCAGCCCCAGCTCCAGAAGCCGGGGTGCGGAGCCGTGGATGGCCTCGAACATGGCGAACCGGTCGCCGATGTTGGCGCTGCCTGCGGTGCCCACGCCACCCTGGATCTGGGCGGCCTCGTCGGTGATGATGTCGCCGTAGAGGTTGGGCAGCAGCACCACCTGGAACTGGCTGCGGATGGCGGTGTTCACCAGATTGGCGGTCATGATGTCGATGTACCAGTCGTCCACGGTGATCTCCGGGTAGTCCGCGGCAACCTCGTGGGCAATGGCGGTGAATTTGCCGTCGGTTTTCTTCATGATGTTGGCCTTGGTGACGATGGACACCCTGGTCTTGCCGTTCTGCCGGGCGTAATCAAAGGCCGCCCGGGCAATTCTCCGGGTGCCGGCGTCGGTGGTGACCTTGAAGTCCACCGCCATGCCGGGCAACTCCACGCCCCGGCTGCCCAGGACGTACTCGCCCTCGGTGTTCTCCCGGAAGAACATCCAGTCGATGCCCTCTTCGGGGATGGTCACAGGGCGGGTGTTGGCGTACAGGTCCAGCTCCCGGCGCAGCGTCACGTTGGCGCTCTCCATTTTGCCGCCCATGGGGGTGGTGGTGGGGCCCTTCAGCAGCACGTCGCAGGACTTGATGGCCGCCAGCACGTCATCGGGGACACTTTTGTTCAGCGCCAGACGGTTCTCGATGGTCAGGCCGTCGATCTTCTTCAGAACCACCTTCCCGGCGGCGATGTCGTCGGAGAGCAGGGTTTCCAGCACCCGGGCGGCCTGCTTCATGATGATGGGGCCGATGCCGTCGCCGTCGATGAGGCCGATGGTCACGACCTCCTTCGTGGTGAAGTCCACCTTTTCGGAGGACATATGGTCAATGCGGTCCAGCTGCTCCTTCAGCAGCACCCGGAAGGCATCCACGGCGGTCAGGATCTGCGCCTGAACCCCCAGCTCATCCTTCACCGCAGCTTGCAGGTCGTTCAATGCTTTTTCAATGGAATTCATGGGTTTTTCCTCCGAAATATGGATTTTCATGGCAAAAATATGTGCATATCGGTTTGACTCAGCATTTCGCAAATTGTAATTTGGCGGCGTCGTTTCTTCGGAGCGAAGCGACCTTGGCTCTCCCTTTGGGAGAGCTGGCTGCCCCTTTGGGGCAGACTGAGAGGGTCCCGCGCTCCAATACACGCTTCCAATCCTCAAACGGAGTACCCTCTCAGTCAGCCTGTTCGGCTGACAGCTCTCCCAAAGGGAGAGCCAAGGGAGCTTTGCTCCGTTGTATGCCGCACGTTGCGCGGCGTCATACAGCGGGTCTGCGCAATTTCCGTTCACCGCAGAAACAGGTGGATGAGCGTTTTGTACAGCTTGTTTTTATAGGGCTGGTAGCGCATGGGCAGGTCCAGCCAGGTGGCTTTGCTGAGGATGGACTTGGTATGGCAGAAGGCCGCGAAGCCTTCTTTTCCGTGGTAGCAGCCCATGCCGCTCTCCCCCACGCCGCCGAAGGGCATACTGCTGGTGGCCAGGTGGATCACCACATCGTTGATGCAGCCGCCGCCGTAGCGAAGCTGCGTGGTGACGGTGCGGATGTGGCGGCGGTTGTGGGAGAACAGGTACAGCGCCAGGGGCTTGTCCCTGCCCTGAAGCTTTGCCACGATTTCGTCAAAGCTGTCGTAGGTCAGCACCGGCAGGATGGGCCCGAAGATCTCCTGTCCCATCACCGCATCCTCCCATTGGACATCGGCCATCACCGTGGGGGCGATGCGGAAGGTTTCTTCGTCGATGTTCCCGCCGAAGACCACCTTGCCTTCGTCCATCAGGCCGCACAGACGGCGGAAGTGCTTTTCGTTGATGATCTTGCCGTAGTCGGGATTTTCCAGGGGGTTCTTCCCGTACTGTTTTTCGATCTGCCTGTCCAGCTCGGCAACCAGGGCGTCCCTGACGGAACTGTGGCAGAGGATGTAGTCCGGAGCCACGCAGGTCTGGCCGCAGTTGAGGAACTTGCCGAAGACGATGCGCCTTGCCGCCAGGGGGATGTCGGCGGTCTCGTCCACGATGCAGGGGCTTTTGCCCCCCAGCTCCAGCACCGCCGGGGTCAGGTGCTCCGCGCAGCGGCGCAGCACCTCCCGTCCCACGGCCTGACTGCCGGTGAAGAACACCAGGTCGAACTTCTGATCCAGCAGTGCCGCGTTTTCCTCCCTGCCGCCGGGGACCACCGCCACGTATTCCTCCGGGAAGCATTCCCGAAGAATGGTTTCCATAACACGGCTGGTGGCGGGGGAATAGGCGCTGGGCTTGACGATGGCGGTGTTGCCCGCGGCGATGGCATCCACCAGCGGGTCCATGGTCAGCAGGAAGGGGTAGTTCCAGGGGCTCATGATCAGGACGTTGCCGTAGGGCACCGGCTGGCGGTAGCTGTGGGAGGGGAACTGGGCCAGGGGCGACCAGACCGTCCTCCGCCGGGAAAGGCCCCGGATATGGCGGAGCATCCAGGAGATCTCCGACAGCACCAGTCCGCTTTCGCACATGAAGCTCTCGTAACCGCTCTTGCCCAGGTCCTCCCGGATGGCGGCTTCAATGGCGGTTTCGTATTTCTCAATGGCGGCGTAGAGCTTCTTCAGCTGCCGGATGCGGAAGCTCAGCGGGATTGTCGCGCCGGTTTGATGGAACGTCCTCTGCCGGTCCAGAAGGGCGCGGATTTCTTCGTTACACATGATTCAGCATTCCAATCTGCGATTTTATGGTAAATGGTTTCGATTTCCTCCCGGTCCATGAGCCTGGGCACGGGGTAGAGGGGGTTGGCCTCCTGCTCGGCGCGGCGGGCCAGGGTGGGGATGTCCTCCCGGCGGATGCCGGGGAGCTTTTCGGGGATGGCCATGTCCCGGTTCAGCTGCCGGATGGCCTGGATGAACTTCTCCGCGCCAACCGCATGGGAATCGGCTTCGGAGCAGACCCCGGCGGCGACGCCCAGTTCATGGAGCTTTCTGTGGGCGCTTTTTCCGTACATTTCCAGCACATAGGGCAGGATCACCGCATTGGCCAGGCCGTGGGGGGTGCCGTAGCAGCCGCCCAGGGAGTGGGCCACGGCGTGGACATAGCCCACATAGGACTGGGAGAAGGCATTGCCGGCCTTGTAGGCGGCGTGGAGCATATTTTCCCGGGCAATGGCGTTGCGGCCGTCCGTATAGGCGGTTTTCACGTTGGCAAACACCAGCGCCGTGGCCTCCAGCGCCAGGGCCCGGGTCTGACGGGTGGTGGAGCGGCCGATGTAGGCCTCCACCGCGTGGGTCAGGGCGTCCATGCCGGTGGTGGCGGTGAGCTGGGGCGGCAGGGAGAAGGTCAGCTCCGGGTCCAGCACCGCGTAGCGGGGGATCAGGGGGAAGCTCATCAGGGCGTACTTGTGGTGCTTTTCGCTGTCGGTGATGACGGCGGCCAGGGTGACCTCGCTGCCGGTGCCGGCGGTGGTGGGGATGGTGATGAGGGTGGGCAGCCGCCGCAGCACCCGCAGGATGCCCTTCATCTGCTGCAATTTTCTCTTCGGATAGGCCACCCGGGCGCCCACGGCCTTGGCGCAGTCCATGGAGGAGCCGCCGCCGATGGCAATGAGGCCGTCGCAGCCGTGGGCATGGTAGAGCTGCAGGGCCTCCTCCACATTGGCGACGGTGGGATTGGGCTGGGTCCTGTCGTAGACGGCATAGGCGATGCCGCCCCGCTCCAGCGCGGAGATCACCGGCGCGGTGAGCCCATGGCTGACGATGCCGGGGTCGGTGACGATGAGGACGCTGCGCAGGGTTTCCCTCCGGCACACGTCCCCCAGCAGAGTGCAGGAGGCGATGATCTCCGGCTCCCGGTAGGGCAGGATCGGCAAAACCGCCCGGAACCCCGCCTGAAAGACCCGGCAGAAAATGGTTTTGAACAGAAACATTGTGATTACCTGATTTCGTTGATTTTCGTGATGGTTTGCACCGGAATGTGCGTTTCTTTGTTGTAGTAGGGCGTTAATGCGAAAACTTGCAATTTGTACTGGCGCTCCGCGCCAAATTGCAATTTTTACGGGAACGGCATCAATCCCTGTTGACAATGGCGTCCAGACTGTCGCTGATGATGGCCAGGCTCCGGTAGAAGTCCAGGCGTTCCGCTTCCGTCAGGCCGCCGCTGATCTGCTCCAGAATTCCGTTGATTTTATCCGCGATGATCCTGCCGGTTTCCTCGCCCTTTTGGGTCAGCACCAGGGGGCTGCGGTACCGGCGCTCGGCTTCCGGCTCCAGATAGCCGTGGGCTTCCAGATATTCCAGCGCCCGGGAAATGGTGGCCTTGTCCTCGTCGCAGCGCTCGCACAGGTCGGTGGCGGTGAGACCCCGGGAGGCGTACAGGTAGTACAGGCAGGAGACGTGGGCGCTGCGCAGATTGTATTCGGACATCTCCTGATTTTTGAGCTTCCGGATGTTCCGGCTGATCCGGCTGACCAGCACGGTGAAGGTTTCAAATCGGTTTTCCATGGATTTGTCTCCTTTGTTCAGGGTTCGGTCATAAAAATCCTACCACATTTTTGTTGAAATGTCAACAAATTGCATCCTATGAATCTAAGAGAGTGAAGATTGAAGAGTGGAGAGTGGAGATATGAGACATGAGATATGAGATATGAGATATGAGATATAGGAAAATGTGCTTATCGGCGTACTCAGCCGCTTGCTGAATTGCAATTTGGCGGTG
>CALYTP010000103.1:0-6703 GCA_945486915.1 uncultured Clostridia bacterium
TGCGCTGCGGCGCACCAGTGGAAGGTGCAAGGTTTTTAGACAATTTAGTCCAAAAACCTTGCACCCGAACAAAGCCAAATGGCCTTGAAAGCCTTGTTTTTCAAGGCTTTGTTCAGTACGCATTAAAACAGTCCGTGTATAAAAAAGCAAGGAAAGGAACCGCCGCCGTGCTGAAGATCGAATCCATCAAGCTGACTCCCGGGCAGGACATGGGCGCCCTCACCGCCGAGACAGCCCGTATCCTGAAGGTCCGGGAAAAGGACCTGCGCTCCCTGAAGGTCCTCCGCCGCAGCATCGACGCCCGCAAGGGCGAAGTTTCCGTGGTCTACACCGTGGAAGCTGCCGTGAAGGACGAGCCCACCGTTTTGAAACGCTGCCACAATAAAAAAGTCGCCCGCGCGGAGCGGAAGCCCGGCTATCTTCTCCCCGCTCCCCTGTCCGCGCCGGAAATTCCCCCGGTGGTGGTAGGCGCCGGCCCCGCCGGATTATTTGCCGCCCTGGTGCTGGCCCGGGCCGGCCTGCGGCCCATTTTGCTGGAGCGGGGCCGTCCCGTGGAGCAGCGGAAGGCAGACGTGGACCGCTTCTGGTCCACTGGAGAGCTGGACCTCACCAGCAACGTCCAGTTCGGTGAGGGCGGCGCCGGGGCTTTTTCCGACGGAAAGCTGAACACCGGAACGAAGGACATCCGCCACCGCTTCATTCTGGAGACGTTGGTATCTCACGGCGCGCCGGAGGATATCCTCATCGATGCCAAGCCCCACGTTGGCACCGACTACCTCCACATCACCCTGCAAAACCTGCGGCGTGACCTGCTGGACCTGGGGGCGGACATCCGCTTTGAGAGTCAGCTCACCGACCTGCATATTGAAAACGGCGTCCTGGCTTCCATCACTGTCGCCGGTCCGGACGGCCTCTATTCCCTCCCCTGCCGCCATCTGGTGCTGTGCCCCGGCCACTCCGCCCGGGACACCTTCGAGATGCTCCACGCCCGGGGCGTGGCCATGGAGGCCAAGCCCTTCGCGGTGGGCGTCCGCATCGAGCAGCACCAATCGGACTGCGACGCCGCCCAGTACGGGCAGTACGCCGGCCACCCCGGTCTGCCCGTGTCCACCTATAAACTGTCCTGCCACCTCCCCAATGGCCGCTCCGCCTTCTCCTTCTGCGTCTGCCCCGGCGGCGAGGTGGTGGCCGCCGCGTCGGAGCAGGGTCGGGTGGTCACCAACGGCATGAGCGAGTTCGCCCGGGATCAGGAAAACATCAACGGCGCCCTGCTGGTGAACGTCACCCCGGAGGACTTCGGTGGCGACGGTCCGTTGGCGGGCATCGCCTTCCAGCGGAAATTGGAGGATGATGCCTACGCCCTTGGCGGCGGAGGCTACCTGGCCCCCGCCCAGCGGGTGGAGGACTTCCTGGCCCACCGCCCCTCCGCGGGCCCGGGCCGGGTAAAGCCCAGCTACCGCCCCGGTGTCACCTGGACGGACCTCCACCAGTGCCTGCCTCCCTTCGTGGCGGAAACGCTGGAGCAGGCCCTGCCCATTCTGGGCCAGAAGCTGGCGGGCTACGACCATCCCGACGCGGTGCTCACCGCCGTGGAGAGCCGCAGCTCCTCCCCCGTCCGCATCCCCCGGGACGAGACGTACCAGTCCTCCCTTCCCGGCCTGTACCCCTGCGGCGAAGGCGCGGGCTACGCCGGCGGCATCCTCTCCGCCGCGGCAGACGGAATGCGCTGTGCCGAGCAAATCTATCGATCCATCTCACAGGAGGTTTGATTTATGAGCCGTAATATCTGCATTTATCAGGAATTTCTGACAGACGCCCACAAAGCCCAAATTCAGAAAACCGCCGAAGAGCTGGGCTTTGCCCCCCACTTCTTCACGCTCGACCAGTTTGAGGAGGCGAAAGCCTGCGTACAGGACTGCGAAATTCTTTACGCCCACTCCCCGGACCTGCTGCGCGCCGCCCCCGCCACGTTGAAATGGTACTGCTGCTCCTTCGCCGGGGTGGATCCCTACTGCAAGGACCCGGCCATCTTCGCCAACCCCGACTGCATCCTTACCAACTCCAACGTCTACGGCGTCACCATTGCCGAGCATGTAGTCATGGTCACCCTGATGTTGCTGCGCCGGATGCCGGAATATGAGGAAGTGGTGCGAAACCGGAGCTGGAGCAACCAGCTGCCCATCCGCTCCATCCGGGACAACGAGTTCACCATTCTGGGCACCGGCAACATCGGTGTCAACGTGGCGGACCGGATGCGGGGCATGGGCGCCGCCAAGATCATCGGCCTCAGCCGCTCCGGCAGGCCCCACCCCGCCTTTGACGAGGTACATCCCATTGCGGACCTGGACAAAGTCCTGCCCGACACGAAAATTCTGGTCATGGCCCTGCCCGGCACGGCGGAGACCATCCACATTCTGAACCGGGAGCGCATCGCCCTGCTGCCGAAGGATGCCTATATCATCAACGTGGGCCGGGGCACCGCCATTGAGCAGGAGCCGCTGATCGAGGCCCTGAACGAGGGCCGCATCGCCGGTGCCGCCCTGGACGTGATGGACCCGGAGCCGCTGCCCCATGACCATCCCCTGTGGAGCGCCAAGAACCTCATCCTGACGCCCCATGTCTCCGGCAACATGACCCTGGGCTACACCTGTGATACCAATGTAGCCATGTTCTGCGAGGACCTGAAAAATTACGCCGCTGGAAAGCCGCTGAACGGTTTTGTGGACCGCACGAAGGGATATTAAATCGTCCCCCCGTCCGGCCCCGCGTGCGCGGCGCAGTCCCCGTTATCCCCCAATCATCCCATTCAGGAGGTTCCCCATGAATAACTTTACATTCTATTCCCCCACCTTCTTTGCCTTCGGCGACGGCGAGGAGAAAAATACCGGCGCTCTGGTCCGCCGCTTCGGTGGTGCCCGCGTCCTGCTGGTTTACGGCGGCGGCTCTGTCAAGCGCAACGGCGCCTACGACGCCGTCACCGCCTCTCTGCGGGAGGCAGGTCTCCCATTCACCGAGCTCTCCGGCGTCCAGGCCAATCCCCGCAGCGGCAAGGTCTGCGAGGGCATCGAGCTGGCCCGTCAGAACCGCTGTGACTTCCTGCTGGCCCTGGGCGGCGGCAGCGTCATCGACACCGCCAAGGCCATTGGCTTCGGCGCAGGCTACGATGGCGACTTCTGGGATTTCTTCACCGGAAAGGCCAAAATCGAGCGCACCCTCCCCGTGGGCGTGGTGCTGACCATCGCCGCCGCGGGCAGCGAGGGCAGCGACAGCTGCGTCATCACCCAGGAGCGGGGCAACCTGAAGTGGGGCTGCCCCAAGACCGACCTCATCCGGCCCAAATTCGCGGTGCTGGACCCCCGACTCACCTGCTCCCTCCCCGCCTACCAGACTGCCAGCGGCGCCGTGGACATGCTGGCCCACATCTGCGAGCGGTACTTCTCCAACACCCCCGATGTGGCCCTGACGGACCGGCTGTGCGAGGCTCTGCTGAAAACCATCGTGGAGGCCGCCCCCAAGGCCCTGGCAAATCCCGGCGACTACGCGCCCCGTGCCGACCTGATGTGGGCAGGGATGCTGGCCCACAACAACTCCTGCGGCGTGGGCCGGGTTCAGGACTGGGCCAGCCACCAGATGGAGCATGAGCTTTCCGCCTTCTACGACTGCGCCCACGGCGCGGGCCTGGCTGTGGTGATGCCCGCCTGGATGGAGTTTGTGTACAGCCATGACGTCATGCGCTTCGCCCGCTTTGCCGTCAACGTGTTCGGCTGTGAGATGGATTTTGCCCACCCCGAAAACACCGCCAGGGAGGGCATCGCCCGCCTGCGGGAATTCTTCCGCGCCCTGGGAATGCCCACCACCCTGGCGGAGATCGGCGGCCGGGAGGAGGACATCCCCGCCATGGTGACCCACCGGGCGGAAAAGCCAAACGGCTTCCCCTTCGGCGGCTTTGTGAAGATCGGGCCGGATGAGATGGAGGCCATCCTCCGGCTGACCGCCCGGGATGATTTCAGCCCCCCTTCGGCAGAGAGAAGGTGCAAACAGTGGAACAGAAAACCCTGAACGGCAGCCAGTTGAAGGTCATTGCCATGGCCGCCATGACCATCGACCATGTGACCTCCGTCCTGTTTCCCGGCTATCCGAAGGTCTGGTGGATCCTGCTGCTGCACATCATCGGCAGGATGGCGGCCCCCATCTTCTGGTTCTTCGTGGCGGAGGGGTATTACCACACCCATGACCGAAAAAAATACGCCGGCAGGCTCCTGCTGTTCGCCGTTATCAGCCATTTCGCCTATAACTTTGCCTTCGGTATCCCGTTCATCCCCTTCCGGACCACTGTATTCAACCAGACCAGTGTGCTCTGGCCACTGTTCTGGGGTGTGGTGGCGCTGTCCATTGCCGACAGTGAACGGCTGAAGCAATGGCAGAAATTTTGGGCAGTCATCGCCATCGCCGTGGTGACCTTCTGTGCGGACTGGAGCTGCATCGCGGTGCTGGCGATTCTGGAGATTGGTCAGCACCGGGGCAACTTCCAGCGGCAGATGACAGGTATGATGTGCTGGGTGGCGGTCTACGCCGCCGTGTACGCCATTTTCATTGACCCCGTCTACGGCGTCCTCCAGCTCTTCACCGCCCTTACCATCCCCCTGCTGAAGCGGTACAACGGCCAGCGGGGAAACCGGAAGGGCATGAAGTGGCTGTTTTATGTCTACTATCCCCTTCACCTGTTCCTCTGCGGTCTCATCCGCGTCGCACTCCACGGCAGCATCGGCGTGATGATCGGCGGCTGAAAAATAAAAAAGCGGTCCCTTTCGGGACCGCCTTGGAATCACGCCAGCATTATCGATTGAAATACATGGCGCCGCCCAGAACGACGATGGAAAGCAGAGCGTAGAACATTTGGGGCACCTCCTTCTTTCTTGATGTTGGCTATATGATACCATGTCTTTTCACCAAAGACATTGAATATCTTGCCGGGTTTTCGACAATTTTATTGTTGTCAGTTTCACAAAAACAGCATCCGTTTTTTTGTTGAAATCGCTTGGTTTTCAAGGATTTCAGCGGCTGCCAACCTGATTTGAGCGGCAGTTGTGACCCACCGGAACGTTTTATATTATCTTGCTGTCCCGCGGTGGACGGCCCAGGGAGGACCGCTTATGCAGGGTCTGCGGCTCCAGTGCTTTGTCAAACGGAACCACCGCCCCGCCTTCACATCGGAGACCATGCCCCGGCTGCTGTATGTCAGCCGCCGGCCTCCCACGCAGTAGGCCACACCCCCGCCTGCTCCATGCCCACCCGGACTTTGTGGAGGCGCTGCTCATCGACGAGGGCAGCGCCCGCTTCCTCATTGGCGACAATGCCTATGAGGTGCGGGCAGGCGACCTGCTGGTGTTCAACAGCGGCGTAGTCCACGACGAACTCAGTGACAGCCCCTTCGGCAGTTGGTGCATCGCCGTAGGCGGCCTGCGGCTGCCGGGCCTGCTGGAAAACGCCCTCATCCCGGAAAATGCGGCTCCCGTCCACCCGATGGGGGCGGAGCTTCCGGACCTTCGGGCGCTGTACAACATCATGTTCCGCTATCTCACCACGGACCGGCCGGACTGCGAAGCCTTCTGCCACCGGCTGATGCTGGCCCTGCTGGACCGGGCGCTGACCATCACAGGCTCCACCACGCTGCGATTGCCGGCCAGTCCCGAGCCAGGTACGCTGGCCCGACAGGTACGGAATATATCGGTGATCACTTCCGGGAGTCTCTGACCCTTCAGGACCTGGGCGATGCCCTTCACGCCAGTCCCTATTACCTCTCCCATGTGTTCAAGGAGGCAAGCGGCTACTCTCCCATGCAGTACCTGACCCGCCGCCGTATCGGCGAGGCCCAGAACCTGCTGGTGGAGACCGACCTGCCCATCGCCCGCATCGCCGAGCAGGTGGGTTACGATACCCAGAACTATTTTAATGTCTGCTGAATAATTGAAAAATCCTTGCAGTGCAAGCTGTTGAGGCTGATTCGTGATATAATAAGAGTATCGAAAAACGCAGGAATCAGGCAAAAACCTTGCACTTGGAGGACAGCTATGTATCGTTACAGCAACGGACAGATCAGCCTGGCAGATTTCAAGCAGCTAGTCGGCATGAATCTGAAAGAGAGTAACCGGTGGGTGAAAAAAGCACAGACGATCCCCTGGCTGGAGATTGAGAAGCGGTACGCCGCTCTGTTTACCAACCGCAAAGGCAACGTAGCCAAACCGCTGCGTCTGGCTCTGGGCGCCTGTATCATTCAGGCGGAGTATGGTTTCTCAGATGAAGAAACTGCCCTTATGATCCAAGAGAACCCGTACCTGCAGTACTTCTGTGGGTATCCCGGCTATGATGATGAAAAGCTGCCCTTTGACCCATCTCTGATGGTGTACTTCCGTAAGCGGTTGACGCCGGAAGTGTTGGGTGAGATCAATGAGATGATCATACAGGACGCAAAGGAGCGTCAGGAAAAAGAGGCCAAATCCAGGGATGACGATGATGACTCTGGCAATCATCCAGGAACAGGCGGAAACAGCGGCACCATGATTGTGGACGCCACCTGTGCACCGTCCAATATCCGTTATCCCCAGGACGTTTCTCTGCTCAATGAGACCAGGGAGAATGCCGAGAAGTTTCTGGATGCTCTTCATGATCCCGCGGATGGGAAGAAGCCACGCACTTACCGCAA
>CALYTP010000104.1:0-6639 GCA_945486915.1 uncultured Clostridia bacterium
AGGAATTGATGATTACAAACAAGGGATTGTCCGTCAGCAGCCTGGCAGTCTCCTGCAAAAAGGGATAGAAGCTGGTTTCCATCTTCCAGATTTCTCCGCTGGGGCCACGGCCGTAGCTGGGTGGGTCCATAATGATGCCGTCATACCGGCGGCCACGACGAATCTCCCGCTGGATAAACTTCCCGCAGTCATCCACGATCCAGTGGATGGGACGGTCGGCCAGACCAGACGCCGCCGCATTCTCCTTCGCCCAGGCCACCATGCCCTTGGAGGCATCCACATGGTATACCTCCGCACCGCCGGCAGCCGCAGCCAGTGTCGCTCCGCCGGAATAGGCAAACAGATTCAGCACACGCACCGGACGATTGGCCGAAGCCACCTTCTCCCGGATATAATCCCAGTTGGCTGCCTGCTCCGGGAACACGCCGGTGTGTTTGAAGTTCATGGGCTTTACGTTGAAGGTCAGATAATCCTTGTATCGAATCTGCCAGCGTTCCGGCAGCTTATGCTCGGACCAGTGTCCGCCGCCGGTGTTGGAGCGGATATACCGCGCATCATACCGCTTCCACTCCGGAGCGGTATGGGGTGTGCTCCAGATCACCTGGGGATCCGGCCGGACCAGGATATACTTTCCCCAACGCTCCAGTCGTTCTCCGTCCGAGGTGTCCAAAACCTCATAGTCCTTCCATTCATCGGAAATCCACAGCATTTGGCTTTTCCCTCACTTCTTTCTATAATCAGAACCAGACATCACCATTCCCGGAATAATCACCGTAGTAATTATCCGTGGTACCGCCGTAGTTTCCGCCGTAATTGTAATCAAAATCATCCGGGTAAATATAGTCTCCGCCGAACTGATCTCCGTACTGATCGCCAAAGCCCTGATTCGGGAGATAATTCTGGAAATACTCCTGGGTGTGCAGCGGGCAGCTCAGGTAGGGAGAACCGGAAGAATTGTTTGCTGTACCGTTGAAGCCAAACCAGGACAGCGGATTCCCGTAGTTGTCCACATAGTAAACATACCCGTCATTGCCATAAGAGCCGTCCAGTCCCACCCGCAGCGCGTTGCGGATCTCATTGACCTCATCCGGGGTAAGCTTCACAAGGGAGCGGGTTTCCACCATGGAATCCGTAAACAAGCGGCAGAACTCCGTAGCCACACCGCCGCCGGTGACGCAGTAATCCACCTGCACATGCTTGGTGCAGACCCCGGAAGGAACATCCTCCGGATAACAGTTCACATAGACCACGCGTCCGCCCCGGGGATCACTCTGGCAGGCAGCCGTCGCCTGCATACCGGAATCCAGACAGATTGCCACGTTGCGGAACATATTGCCATTATACAGTCCCACCGTGGGAAGACCGTTGTGGATGGGCTGCATGACCATTTTCCACAGGCGCGCTGCAGGGTTTGCATAGTTGCCGGTGAGGTTGATCTGCTCAGGCTGGTTGTAGCCGCACCAGACCGCTGCGGTATAATACTTGGTATAGCCGCAGAACCAGCGGTCACGGTTACTGGAGGTGGTGCCAGTCTTGCCGGCAATGTTCTGTCCCGGGAAAACCGCCGCCGTACCGGTACCGGAGTTGGCCGCGTTGTACAGGCAGTAGTTCATATAGTTGACAGTCTTTTCGCTGAGAATCTGCCGGCTCTCCTGCTCGTTGTCAAGAACGATCTCGCCGTCGCTGTTATAAACTTTGGTGTAGGTTCTTGCCGTCCGGTAGACACCGTCGTTGGCAAAGGTGGCATAGGCAGCGGACATCTCGCGGACCGTGGAGCCAACCGTCAGTGCACCCAAAGCCAGCGGAGCAAACGCGATATCGGACATATTCATGCCGCTGGCAGAGACGTACCGGTCAACCAGATAGTTCTGCCCGAAATTGTACTTTGCGAAACTGAAGCTGTAATCTGTGCCGATCTGATTCAGAGTGTTTGCCGCGATGGCATTGATGGAAGACACAACGCCCTGGAAAATTGTCTTGGAGTAGCCGTAGACACGGCTGTCGTTCTTGGGGAATGCACCGCCATCGTAGGTCAGGGGCAGGTCCTTGATGACCGTGGCGGGACTGATGCCGCCCTTTTCAAAAGCGGGAGCGTAAACAGACAGAGGCTTTTCCGCAGAACCGGTCTGCAGCTTTGCCTGGGTTGCCTTGTTATAGGCAAAGAAATCCGTCTTTTCACCAACGCCGCCCGCCAGTGCCACAATATCGCCGGTGGAATTATCGATGACAACAATGCCGGACTGGAGCTGCTGGGCGCTTCGTGTGGTGGGAATGTTGTTCAGATCCGTATAGATGGCATCCACCTGATTCTGGACATCCATATCCAGAGTGGTATAAATGTGGTAACCACCCTTCTGAATCTTTTCCAGATAGTAGTTGCGGGAAGCCTGATCCATGTCATCCCAAAGGAAACCGTCTCTTTCCGCCAGATCGGCTGCCACATCCAGGATAACAGTGTCCACAAACCAGGAGTAAACGTGGCGGGAAGCATTCAGGCTTACAGAGGTCTGGGAGCCGCACCGGGGGCAGAAATACAGGTCGCCCTGCTGGACGTAGGTGGAAACCGTTCCGCTGTAGGTACAGTGGTCGCAGGAAGCCCATCTGTCCGCATCATCGATGCCGTCCTTAAAGACCAGCGGCTCGTTGATTGCCTGGTAGTACTCCTCCTGCGTCAGATATCCCTGATTAAGCATCTCATTGAGGACATTCATCTGGCGGTATTTGTTTCTGCCGGCACCGTCACGAATCTCTCCTTTATACAGATATTCACTGGTGGAATAGGGATTAAACAGGGACGGGTTATTGGTGATGCTGATCAGACTGGCACATTCCGCGACGGAAAGGCTCTGCAGCTCCTTGCCGAAATAGGCAGCAGCGGCGGACTTGACACCATAGCAGCCCTTGCCCAGAAAGATCCGGTTCAGGTACTCCTTCATGATGACATCCTTATCGTACTCCTTTTCCAGCATCTGCGCACGGAAAATCTCCATCACCTTACGCTGCACGGTGATACTCTTTTCATCTGTGGTATTTTTGACCAGCTGCTGGGTAATGGTGGAGCCGCCGAACTGGGAATCACCGCCAAAGAACATATTGGCGCAGGCCTTCACGGTTGTGATCCAGTCCACACCCTGGTGCTCATAGAAGCGCTTGTCCTCAATGGCAACGGTGGCATCGATCAGCGCCTGGGGAATCTCATCCCAGGTGGCAGGCTGACGGTCCGTGGTGGTATAAATCTGCTGAAGCAGCTGAATATTGCCTTCGTTGTCCACATAATGGACATAGGAGGTCTTTTCGATGTCGTAGTCCTCGTAGGACCAGTTGGCCGCCTCCGTCAAAATGTCATTCTGAAGATATTCCGCCAACGCTCCCACGAAGACAACGGCGCTGATGATACAGATCAACGCAACGGTTGCAGCCGCACCAACAGCAATCTTTGCAGCAGACCAAAGTGTTGAACCCAGCATATAGAGCAGCTTCACAAGCCAGTTTGGATTCCATTCCTGGCGAACCTTCTGCGCTTTCCTCCTGTTGCTTCTGTTTTTATCGTTTGACATAGTTGAAACCTCCGAAACCCCGGCCCATTGGCGGGTGTGGTATGAAATCAGAATTCAGCAGGCATATTACACAATAAACCTTCATAAGATTATAGCATAATGATGCCCAAAACGAAAGACCTAATTTATGAATTATCCATTAAATTCGAGGAAATAATGAAAATGAGATCCGATTGCTTCCGAATTTCCGTCGGGAACGTCAACATAGCCCATTTTTTCCGTCAACAATGTCCGGGGAGAAAAAGCAGGGTTTTCCTTTGTGCAAAATTCACTATTGATTTTATCCGTCTGTCAGGTTAAAATACCAATAGCAATAAATCCGGGAGGTCCTTTATGGCTGACGAATATGGTTCTGACTTTATCACCATTGTGGATGAGGATGGAACGGAATATGAACTGGAAGTTCTGAATACAGTTGAATACAACGGCGCCAGCTACCTGGCGGTCATTCCCGCAGACAACGGTGAGGCTGACACAGACCTTGAGATCAGCATTCTGAAGTCCATCGAAGAAGACGGCGAGCCGCTCCTGTGTGCAATTGAGGATGAGGATGAGCTTCAGGCCGTCTATGAGCTTATCATGGATTCTCTCTACGAAGAAGAGGACGAAGAAGGGTAAATCATTTCCTGCTTGGTGCGAGTGCGTCCTTTTGGACCCACATTTTTTTAACGGGATGTTAGACTTCCCGGCTGGATTGCAGACCTCCCGCCCACGCCTCGACGATGGGTGGACGTTGGGAGCAGAGAAAGCCGTGAGCGGCAACCCACCTGCCATTTCGTGCAGGTCATAATTGGACGCGCTGCGGCCGAAGCGGGTGCATGGGGGCTTTTGCCCCCATGTTTTTTTGTAAAAATAGCGAAATTGTTAATTTTGCTGTATTTTGAATATTATGCTTGCATCATTTTGAAAAATAGTTTATAATATTTTCGCTTGTTTGTAATTCCACATTGCAAACGAAAACGATCAAGGAACAATGAGAGGAAATGATTTCATGAGCGCATCCAGCAAAAAGAAGCTTCGCAGTGAAAACACCTCCGCCAAGATGACCGAGCGTCAGATCGCGGAGCAGAAGGAAGCTAAGAAACTCAAAATTTACACCATCGCCTTTGTCGCCGTTCTTATCGTGATGATCGCAGTTGCTGTCTATACCGGCATTGCGAACTACATTGCCTCCAGCGGCATTCATGAGAAGAACACCATCGCCGCCACCGTCGGCGATCACGAGATCAGCAATGCCGAGCTCAGCTATTACTACATGGACGCCCTGAACAACTTCAACAGCACCTACGGCGACTACGCATACCTGTACGGTATTGATACCTCCACGGCTCTGGATCAGCAGATCATTGACGAGGAGACCGGCGAGACCTGGGCTGACAGCTTCATTGAGCAGGCCATCTCTTCCGCACAGGCCGTCTATGCACTGGTGGACGCAGCCAAGGCCGAGGGCTTCACCCTTCCCGAAGAACAGCAGCAGCTGGAGCTGACCGCCGGCAATCTGGATGCCTATGCTTCCATCTACGGCTATGAGAATGCCGACGCATTCATCAAGGCTCAGTACGGCAGCGGCACCTCCAAGCAGAGCTATCTGGACTACTATGAGCGCAATCTGATTGCCAGCGCTTACCAGACCGCTCATCAGGATGCTCTGACCTACACCGACGATCAGATCCGTGACGCCGACAGCGCCAACGCCGCAATTTACTCTTCCTACAGCTACAATCAGTATTATGTTGCTCCTTCCAAGTTCCTCACCGGTGGTACCACAGATGAAGACGGCAACACCACCTATTCCGATGCTGAGAACGCAGCCGCTCTTCAGGCTGCCGAGGAGGCTGCCAACGCCCTGGTGAACGAGGAAATCACCTCCGTCGAGGAGCTGGATGCCGCCATCGCCGCCATGCCCGTGAACAAGGGCACCGATGCCTCTTCCACCGCGTATAACGACCAGCGCTATTCTTCCATCAACACTTACCTCACCGAGTGGGTCACTGACTCTTCCCGTCAGGAAGGTGACAAGGCTGTCATCCCCGTCAGCACCACTTCCACCGACGAAGATGGCAACGAGACCGAGACCGTCACCGCCTATTATGTTGTCTTCTTCCGCGGAGAGAACAAGAATGAGACAAAGCTGGTCAATGTTCGTCACATTCTCGTCAGCTTTGACGGCGAGACCAACGAAGACGGCACCTACACCGACGAGGCCAAGGCAGCCGCCAAGGAATCCGCCGAGAGCATCCTGGACGAGTGGAAGAACGGCGATGCCACCGAAGACAGCTTTGCTGCTCTGGCCAACGAACGTTCCACCGACACCGGCTCCAACGCCAACGGCGGGCTTTATGAGAACATCTACCCCGGCCAGATGGTCACCGAGTTCAACGACTGGTGCTTCGATGCTTCCCGTACCGCTGGTGATACCGGCATCGTGGAAACCACCTACGGCTATCACGTTATGTACTTCTCCGGCACCACCGACCAGACCTACCGCGATTACCTGATTACCAATGATCTTGTGAGCGCAGATATGGAAACCTGGTACAATGCTCTTCTGGAGAGCTATACCGTTGTCAACGGCGATACCTCCTATATGAAGAAGGACATCGTCCTGGCTAAGTAAATCACAGCAGCCCCGGAGCCAGTGCTCCGGGGCTTTTCCATGCAGTACTTTTCTTCCCCTCCTGCAAAAGAACGCAGAAAAAATCCTCCGTATGGCGGTAGCATACAGAGGATTTTACTTTTTTCTCAGACAATTCGTCAGAACCTGCTCTTCATCATTCTCTTGCGGGCAATATTGATGGGACCTTCCTGCATCCGGTTGATCCAGGCCAGGCTCTTTCCGCAGCCATATGCGGTGCAGGAATCGGGGTCGTCCGCCAGAATGCACGGCAGTCCGGTGCGCTCCAGCAACAGCTCGGCAAAGCCCCAGATCTGGCTGCAGCCACCGGTGAGGGTAATGCCGGTTTCGGAGATATCACTGACCAGCTCCGGGGTAGACTGTTCCATGACAGCCAACACCTCATCCGCGATCTGACGGGCGGGACGGGCGAGAACCTCATAGATTTCCGTGGAGGTAAGTGTGACC
>CALYTP010000105.1:0-6401 GCA_945486915.1 uncultured Clostridia bacterium
GTTTTTGCGGAGCGAAGCGACCTTGGCTCTCCCTATGGGAGAGCTGGCTGCCCCGAGAGGGGCAGACTGAGAGGGTCCCGCGTCACAATTACGCGATTCCAACCCTCAACCGGGGTACCCTCTCAGTCAGCCTGTTCGGCTGACAGCTCTCCCAAAGGGAGAGCCAAGGGCGCTTCGCGCCGGTGGGACGACTGGCAGCTCAACCGTTCTTAATCCGCACGGGCAGGATCATATAAGCAAAATCCTGCTTGTCATCCACGGGGGTGAGGACGATGGGGCTCAGGCCGTTGGTCAGCTCCATGGTGACCTCCTCGGAGGGGATTGCACGGAGGGCATCGGCCATGTACCTTACATTGAAGCCGATTTCCAGCTCCTTGCCGTCACCTGCGTAGGAGCAGCGGTCCTCGGCGGCGCCGATGGTGGTGTTGGTGCGCATCAGCAGCTCCTGGTTGCCGAAGACGCAGCGGATGGGGCTTTTGTATTTTTCGGAGACGATGAGGCCCACCCGCTCCACGCTGGAGGCAAGATCATGGACGCTGGCCACCAGCTGAATGGGGCAGTTTGTGGGCACCACCCGTTTCCAGTCCAGGAAGTCGCCCTCCAGCAGCCGGCAGACCAGGGTGGCGTCCCCCACCTGATACAAAATGTGCTTGCTGCCCAGGGTGAAGCCCACGGGATCGTCGGTATCGGAGAGGATTTTTTCCACTTCCTTCAGGCCCGAGGCGGGGACCACGAAGCTCAGGTTCCGCCCGGTGGGCTCCTCGGGGTGGTAGGTTCTCCTTGCCAGCCGGAAGCCGTCCACGGCCACGGCGGTGACGGCATCGTCGGAAACCTCAAACTTGACGCCGTTGTGGATGGGCCGGGCCTGGTTATCCGACACGGCGAAGATGGTGCCGGAGATCAGCTCCTTCAGCTTATTCTGGGGGATGCGGATGGCGTGGCCGGTGCTGACGTCGGGCAGGTCGGGGTATTCGTCGGCGGATTCTGCGCTGATGGAGAAGGAAGCGTAGCCGGAGCGGATGGAGACCTTGAAGTTGTCGTCCACCACCACGGTGACGGGGCCTTCGGGCAGGCGGCGGATGATGTCGCCGAAGAGCTTGGGCAGGACGCATTCGCCGCCGTCGCTGACATCGGCATCGATGTTATAGGTGATGGCGGTTTCCATATTGTAGCCGGTGAGGGTCAGACCGGAACCCGCCCGGCAGAGGACACCCTCGATGGCGCTGAGGGCGCTCTTCTGGGCCACCGTCCGGGAGGCAATGTTCAGTCCCTGAAGGAGGGTATTTTTTTCACAGGTAAAACGCATGGCGGTTCTCCTTCTTTTGTAAGATAAGATAGATATATCTATATATCAGAGGTTTTAGGTAGTAACAGCGGTAGTAGTGACAACTTATGTGAATAAGTCGAAAAATGCAGGCGGCAGTAGGAAAATCGTCTCCACAGGGGTCCGGGAAAACCTGACAAATTCTCCACAGGGTCTGTTGACGCAATTTCGTGACGCAATTTGTCCACAGAAAAAGTTTCCACAATCCACAGCCCCTGTGTAAAATTTTAATCGGTTTGACGCACTGGCGCCTACGGCGCCCTTGGCTCTCCCCATGGGAGAGCTGGCTGCCCCGTTAGGGGCAGTCTGAGAGGGTCCGGCGTCACAATTACCCGATTCCAAACCGCAAACGGAGTACCCTCTCAGTCAGCCTGTTCGGCTGACAGCTCTCCCAAAGGGAGAGCCAAGGTCGCTTCGCTCCGAAGAAACGTTACCGGGCAATCAAAGGCTGGAATTGATATTGGCGGTGATGTCGCGGATATTATTCTGGATGGTCTCGTCCTTGGTTTTCAGGGCGGCCTCCACCCGGCGGATGGCGTAGAGGACGGTGGTGTGGTCCCGGTCGAACTCCTTGCCGATGTCGGGAAGGCTCAGGTTGGTCAGGGTGCGGATCAGGTACATGGCGATCTGCCGGGCCTCGGCGATGTTCTTTTTCTTCAGGCTGCCCCGGAGGACGGCCTCGTCGATGGAATAGAACTTGCACACCTGGCTGATGACGAGACTGGGCGTGGGCAGAGCGTTGCCCTCGGTCTTGAAGGAGTCCTCAATGACCCGGGACACGTTGGGAAGATCCAGGGGCATGTTGTCCAGGTCCCGGTAGGCCAGCAGCTTTTTCACCACGCCCTCGATCTGGCGGACGTTGTTGGTGACGTTGATGGCGATGTAGTTGCACACGTCGTCGGATAATTCAATGCCCAGGCTCTTTGCCTTGTTCTTGAGGATGGCCATTCTCGTCTCGTAGTCCGGCGGCTGGACGTCGGCCAGCAGTCCCCACTCAAACCGGGTGCGCAGCCGGTCCTCCAGAGTCAGCATGTCGCTGGGCTTCCGGTCGGAGGTCATGACGATCTGCTTGTGCTCCTCGTAGAGCTTGTTGAAGGTATGGAAGAACTCCTCCTGGGTGGATTCCTTGCCGGCGATGAACTGGATATCGTCGATGAGGAACAGGTCACTTTCCCGGTATTTGCTGCGGAATTCCACATTTTTGCCGCTGGCAATGGCGGAAATCAGCTCGTTGGTGAATTCGTCGCCCTTGATGTAGACGATGTTGGCGTTGGGGTTCTGGCGCCGGATGCCGTTGGCGATGGCATAGAGCAGATGGGTCTTGCCCACGCCGGAGGGGCCGTAGATGAACAGGGGGTTATAGACCTGCCCGGGATTTTTGGACACGGCGATGGAGGCGCTGTGGGCGAAGCGGTTGGAGGGGCCCACCACGAAATTGTCGAAGGTGAACTGGGGGTTAAAATCCATGGAGGAAAGGTTTTTGCCCTTGTTGCGGAAGGCGTCGCGCTCCTTGTCCCCGAAGACCAGCAGCTTGGCGTTGGACTGGAAGATGGTGACCAGGGCTTCCTCGATATATCTTGTACCCCGCTGGCGGATAAAGTCCCGGCGGAAGTCCGAGGGCGAATACAGAATCAGGTTGTTTTCGTTGAGCTCCACCACCTCGGTGTCGTCGAACCAGGCGGAAACGGTCAGCGAACCCAGCTGCTCCTCGATGTAATTGAGAACCTTTGCCCAGACATAGGCAGATGAATACATATTGTGCTCCTTTCCTCTGTTTACAGCAGCCCAAAATTCAAAAAACGCGCATTTTTGGGCACAATACTTCACGCTATATTCTAGCACATTTTTCCGAAAATTACAAGCCGAATTTGGTAAAAATGAAGAATCTCTATTGACCGTTTTTGTTTCCTGTGTTATATTATGAAATTAAACACGGACGGAACAAATTTTTTGGTATGTTTTTCATACAAAGACAGATGAGCACGTCAAAGATACCACCCAGCCACTGTAGGGGAGGCTATTAGCCTCCCGCCAGGTTGCGGTTTCTGAGTGTTTGGTTGAATGGTTCCATGTCGGACATGGTACGAATTCGCCCAACAGATCTAAATGGAATTGGATTGTACCGCGCGGGAGGATACTATCCTCCCCTACAATGGCTTGGCAAAAAAATGACATAAGGAAGCAGGACATATGGCGGCACTGAAAAAGGTTTGGACCTATTTTGTCATCGCGGCCGTGGCGTTTTTCGCCGCGGTGAACTATGAGCTTTTCGTCTTCCCCAATGCCTTCGCCCCCTCGGGGCTCAACGGCATCTGCACCATGATCCAGTACACATCCGGCATCAGCGTGGGCTACCTGAGCCTGCTCATCAACCTGCCGCTGGCCATCTGGTGCTACATTGAGGTCAGCCGCCCCATTGCCATCCGCAGCATGGTGTATGTGGTGGTGTTCTCCGCGGCGCTGCTGATCCTGGACCATGTGGATCTGTCCGTCATCGCCTACTCCACCGAGAACGGCACCAGCCGGATCATGGGGCCGTTGGTTGCCGGCATCATCATGGGCTTCTTCTACAGCGTGCTGATCCGCGCCAGCGCCTACACCGGCGGCACCGACTTCATTTCGGCCATAATTCACAAACGCCACCCGGAGAAAAGCGTATTTTCTTTGAGCTTTACCATCAACGCCATTGTTGCAATCGCCAGCTTTTTCGTGTATGATTATAAGATGGAGCCGGTGATCATGTGCATTGTGTACAGCTTCGCCACCTCCACCGTGGGGGAGCGGTTTTTGAAAAGCGGCCGCAGCGCCATGCGGTTCGAGATTGTCACCGACCATCCCGACGAGGTCTGCGGCGACATCATCCAGGTTCTCCACCACAGCGCCACCAAGGTTCGGGCTGTGGGCGCCTTCACCGGCAAGGAAACCTGGATCGTCATGTGCGTCATCAACAACGCCCAGACCGAGATCCTGGCTTCCATCGTCCGCAAGTACCCCAATACCTTCGCCATGATGAGCCCCGTGGGCGGCGTCATGGGCAATTTCAAGAAGCTCTCCGAAAAAGGCAAGCCCGTGGCCGCCATCTTAGACGAAGGCGACGGAAAGACGATGTAGCGTAATCAAGGGAAGCCTTGGTGCGGCAATTGTTTCATGTTCTTATCGGGTTAACTCAGCAAATTAGCATTTATCGCACCGGCGCGCAGCGCCCTTGGCTCTCCCTTTGGGAGAGCTGTCAGCCGGACAGGCTGACTGAGAGGGTACTCCGGTTGAGGATAGAAATTGCGTAATTGGAACGTGGGACCCTCTCAGTCTGCCCCTATGGGGCAGCCAGCTCCCCCATAGGGGGAGCCAAGGTCGCTTCGCTCCGTACCAGTCCAACGTTTTCCCATTCAACCGAACACTCAGAAATCGGTTTCTGGCGGGAGGATACGATCCTCCCCTACAGGAGCGTGGGAAAAACAATAAAAATATCAATCAATATCTTTATCATATACTAAGGAGGAAAACACATGGCCTACTACTACCAGGAGCCCAGTCACACCTTCAGCGAATATCTTCTGATCCCCGGGTATACCTCGGAGGACTGCATCCCCGACCGGGTCAGCCTGCGCACGCCCCTGGTCAAGTTCCGCAAGGGTCAGGAGGAGCCCGCCATTTCCCTGAACGTGCCCCTGACCTCTGCCGTCATGCAGTCCGTTTCCAATGACACCCTGGCCATCGCCCTGGCCAAGGAGGGCGGCATCAGCTTCATCTTCGGCTCCCAGTCCATCGAGAGCCAGGCCGCCATGGTGGCCAAGGTCAAGAACCACAAGGCAGGCTTCGTCACCTCCGCCTCCAACCTGACCCCCGAAAACACCCTGGCCGACGTGCTGGCACTGAAAGCACAAAACGGCTTCTCCACCGTGGCCATCACCGAAGACGGCACCGCCAACGGCAAGCTCCTGGGCATCGTCTCCAGCCGGGACTACCGGGTCTCCCGGATGCAGCCGACAGACAAGGTCAAGACCTTCATGACCCCCCTGGAGAAGCTGGTCACCGCCCCCGCCGAGACCACCCTGAAGGAAGCCAACGACATCATCTGGGATCACAAGCTCAACTCCCTTCCCATCGTGGATAAGGACGGCAACCTGATGTACTTCGTCTTCCGCAAGGACTACGCCTCCCACAAGGAAAACCCCCTGGAGCTGCTGGACGACAAGAAGCGCTATCTCGTGGGCGCGGGCATCAACACCCGGGACTACGCCCAGCGGATCCCCGCCCTGCTGGCAGCCGGCGCCGACGTCTTCGTCATCGACTCCTCCGAGGGCTACACCTGCTGGCAGAAGAAGACCATCGACTGGGTCCGCAAGACCTACGGCAACACCGTGAAGATCGGCGCCGGCAACGTGGTGGACCGGGACGGCTTCCGGTTCCTGGCCGAGGCCGGCGCGGACTTCGTCAAGGTGGGCATCGGCGGCGGCTCCATCTGCATCACCCGGGAGACCAAGGGCATCGGCCGCGGTCAGGCCACTGCCCTCATCGAAGTGGCGGCGGCCCGGGACGAATACTTCAAGGAGACCGGCATCTATGTGCCCATCTGCTCCGACGGCGGCATCGTCCACGATTACCACATGACCCTGGCCCTGGCCATGGGCGCGGACTTTTTGATGCTGGGCCGGTACTTTGCCCGGTTCGACGAGGGCCCCACCCCCAAGATCATGGTCAACGGCGTCTACATGAAGGAATACTGGGGCGAAGGCTCCAACCGCGCTCGGAACTGGCAGCGCTATGACCTGGGCGGCTCCACCAAGCTGAGCTTCGAGGAGGGCGTGGATTCCTACGTCACCTACGCAGGCCCCCTGCACGACAACGTGGAGGCATCCCTGTACAAGGTCAAGTCCACCATGTGCAACGTGGGCGTCACCAACATCCCCGACCTGCAGCGCGACGCCAAGCTGACCCTGGTGTCCTCCGTCTCCATCGTCGAGGGCGGCTACCACGACGTCACCCTCCGCTCCACCTCCCCGGTGAAATAAGAGCATATCAAAAAGGGCGCGTTGCAAAAAGCGCTGAAAAAAACACATCGGTCAACTCTGAAAAG
>CALYTP010000106.1:0-6358 GCA_945486915.1 uncultured Clostridia bacterium
AGCCTGTTCGGCTGACAGCTCTCCCAAAGGGAGAGCCAAGGGCGCCGTAAGCGCCGGTCCGCCAAATTCCAATTTCACGTTCTGCTTATGAAAACCGATAGTCGAAATTTCAATTTGCGTGTATGAACTTTACAGGCATCGGTCATCCCAGCGGCTCCCACAAATACTGTTCCCAGGGAAGCGTGCCGGAGAGGGAATAGACCTCCCGGAGGGCGGTGCTGAGGCGGCGGAGCTTGGCCTGCAGCATTGCCGAGCAGTACAGCTCCCGGTTTCCGCTTTCCATGGCGGTCAGCAAAATTCCGGCCCGGTCCTCCGCCGGTGAGAGCACACTCCGGGAATCGGCAAAATATGCCCGATCCGCGGCTGCGCCCTGTCCGTAGCGGAATCCCTCGGGATTCAGCGCTTCCCATGCGTCGAAGGCGGAGGAAACGGAGACGATCCGGTCATCCATCATGGCGCTCAGAGCGCGGATCGCGGAAGAACCGGCCTGATCCGTCACCGCGATGCACAGATAGCTGTCATTACCGCACCAGTATTGGAGGAAGTCCAGTTCCTCGCCGCCTTTTTGAATGCTGCGCACCGGGCAGAGAAAGGTCCGCCCCGGGGAGGATGCAGCCTGCCGGATGAAATCCTGGGGGTATCGGGCCAGGGACTGCTCGATCTGCGTCAGGGTGTACGCCACCATGGCGGCAAGGTGCTCAGGCACGATGGTGCACCCTTGGGGCGAGGCTCCCGGAACTTCGGTGTTCAGCAGGATGGAAAGGCCGTAGCGCGTTTCCAGACTGGATGCGTTCTTCCTGCACTGCTCCAGCGCTTTGGTGTCGGGGCTTTCCGCGGTGGAGAGCGGACAAATCTGCAGCCGTGAATCCCGGGCAGGCGCAAAGTCCGGCGTCCACTGATACAGGCGGCCGACCTCCTGGGTCCGAAAGAAAACACGTCCGTCCTCCATAACCGCTGCCTGCTCCGGGGCGGAGATTCCCGTCAGCACCAGCTGCGCCGTCCGGTTTCCGGTGCTCAGATCGTAGATGCCAAGCTCGGGGGCATCCCCTTCGCGGCAGAGCAGTGCGCGGCGGTTATCCGGCGTAAATGCCAGAAACCGCCAGCCGGGGGGCAGCGGCAGCATGGTATCGCCCAGATACAGGCAGTCGTTGCCCCCACAGCGGAGGGTCAGCGCCTTTTTCCCGGCGGCAGCTACTTTCGGTCCGCTGCCCAGGGTGGCGCCGTCCTCCGCGCTTAGAAACAGACTTTCGGTTTCGGATGTACAGATCAGAGCCTCCCCAAAAACTGCTGTGGGCAGAAGCACGTTTTCGTGGGTGCTTCGCAGGGTGCGGTGGATGCCGGTGCTGAATTCCGCCGCCATCAGCGCATCCTCCGTGCAATAAAAAAGGATGCCTTCATGATAGAACGGGGTTCCCGCTGTCCCCTCCGGCAGCGTCAGACGCGCTTGCTCCCGAAGGGCGTCATCCAGTACGATCGCCTGACGGCTTTCCGGTGCATAGCACAAAACCGTGGTGCCCGCCACCTGTACCGTGCTTCCCGCCTCCAGAGCAAAGGATGCGGATTGGGTCATGGTTTTTCCTGTAAAGCGCAGCAGGGAAGCGGCTCCGTCTTTGGTTTGCAGCAGCAGAAGATCCTCCCCCAGAACAAAAAAACGACATTCTGCGCCATCGGTTCGATAGCATCGCAGAGTGTCGTTTTCTGTGTCTTTTGTGGGGGTGAGCCGGTTGGGAGCTTCTGCCGGAGCGGTCTGCCCGCATCCCAATAAGAACAGGCAGAGCATCGCAGCGAGCAGGATTCGCATATATCATTGCCTCCTGGCCAGGGTGTAGTCATCACCCTGTCGATAGTAGGGACACTGCTGACTGCGGGAGGTGCTGATCCGATAGACATCGTCCTCGTCCAGATCCATCATGCAGTACATGCAGTCGTACTCCTCATCATAATCATAATACCAGCAGGTGTCGCATTGTGTCGTATCCACGGTCATTCCTCCAGAATTCTGAAAGAAAAATTCCCATTTTCGTAAATCAAATAGCTGTGGCTCCCGTCCTTGGGGATGGAGACGCTGCCGGGGTTCAGGCAGCGGATGCCGTCCACCACCTGGTCAAACTTCACATGGGTGTGACCGTAGAGGAAAATGCTACCCTGGGGCAGCGGCGGCAGATTCTGGGGATTCTGATGATGACCGTGGGTCAGGTGCATCAGCCTGCCGTCCACGAAGAGCTGGCTGAAGTCTGCCAGACAGGGGAAGGGGAGCACCATCTGATCCACCTCGGCCTCGCAGTTGCCCCGGACGGCCAGGATCTTCTCCTTCAGGGAGCTGAGTATGGGGATGACCTGCTTGGGGGCATATTCCCTGGGCAGATCGTTCCGGGGGCCGTGGTACAGCAGATCCCCCAGCAGCACGATGCGGTCAGGCTGTTCCTTTTCAATTTCCTCCATGAGCCGGCGGCACCAGTAGGCGCTGCCGTGGAGGTCGGATGCAATCAGAATTTTCATGGGATTCACCTCAGTTATTTGTTCCCGGACCGGGTGTTTTGAAGATAGCTTTCCACATCAAAGGGCTTCAGTTTTTCGTCTTTACGCAGATACAGCGGGTGATGGGGGTGCCCCTTTTTGGTGACGGCTCCGGCGCAGTACCATTTGGCGCCGTAATCCTGGCCGATGGCGAGCATATCCGCCACACAATCGGAGAGGTATGCCCGCTTTTCAATGATGGAGCCCCAGGCAGCCCAGACGGCGGGAGCATCGGAAATGGACAGCACATAGCGGAAGGCCTCCATATTCTCCCGATGCAGTGTTGGGTTGCAGATGCGCTCCATGGCGTTGGGGTCGGTGGCCCGCTGGGCGTAGACGTTGAACATGATGAAGCTGTCGAAGCCGTTGCCCAGGGCGATGCGTTCCACGGATTTGAGGGTGTTGTCCAGATCGCCGGGGCGGGCGGTGGAGGGGTTGATGCCGATGCAGATCAGGGGATTTTTACCCCGGGTGCCCAGAATGTAACGGTATTCGCTGTAAAAATTGGGGACGTAGAGCCAACGCTCCGCGTCATAGTCGGCATTGGGCTGATTGGCAGCTTCCAGAGCATCGCGGAAGGGAACCAGCTCCAGTTCGGTGGTGGCGCCGCTGGGAATGTGCATCACACTTCCTCCTCGTGGGGGAACCACCAGCTGTTGGCGGGGTCATAGAATTTGCAGTCTTCGATTTTGTGCCCGGTTTGCATGCACCAGCCGGCAAAGGCGGTGTCCAGGAAGGGGTATACGCCGTCCATGTTGGACTGCAGGCTCACCACAGAGCCGTCGGCCATCTGCAGCTCGATGACGACGCTTCCGCCGGTGACCACATAGAGCTTCTGCCCTTGAATTTCCCGAAAGCGGTACTCCCGGTCCTGCTTGCCGAAGCGGCTGACCAGGAAGGAGTCCCCGTCATAGAAGATGCCGAAGCTGAGATAGTGCACCGCCAGGGCAGCGCCCATCAGCAGGACGATGAGCCCTGCGTAAAAGAGTACCTTTTCACTGGGGCCGCACAGCATGCCCAGGATACCCAGAACGCTGAAAATCACACCGAAGATGCCGTAGCGCTTGCTGGCGCGGATGGCAAGGCCGGAACGGTGCTGGGCTTTGCTGCGGAACAGCCTGGTGAACGCCATATCCACCAGCCGGCAGATGCCAAAGATGATGGCGGCAAGGAGAAGAATGACAATAACCTGCATAGCTGCGCTCCTTTTATGCCCAGATCACGGTGTCCACGGGGATATCGAATTCCTCGGTCTCCAGCGCGGGCAGAATCTGAAATCCGTAGCACAGCGCCACGGTGGGATGGTTTGGCTCCCGGGAGAGAAACCTGTCGTAAAATCCGCCGCCGTAGCCGATGCGGTGCCCCTGGGGGTCGAAGGCCAGTCCGGGCATCAGCACCAGGGCGGTTTCGTCATCGGCAACGGGACCGTCGTCCACCGGCTCTGGAATCCCGGCGTAGCCCTTTTCCACCCTGGAGAAGTCATCCAGGTAGAGAAACTTCATCTCATCCCCGTAGACCTTGGGCACAGCCACCCGTTTGCCGTCCCGGATGGCCTGCTCCAGAATGGGCACGGTGCGCACCTCCTGGTTATAGGGCAGGTAGCCGTAGATGGTCTTTGCCTTCCGGTAGGTCTCGGAGGCGGTGAAGAGCCTCCCAAGCTCGGCGCTTCTGGCGTCGATTTCTTCTGCGGTCATGGCGCGCTTCCGCTCCCGGATGGATTTGCGCAGTTCCTGTTTATTCATTGGGTTCTTCCTCCTGATGCGCTTCGGCTTTGACGCCCACGGGGTGGAACATACGGAACCAAAGGAAAATGGCGATCTGGCCGGGGATGCCCAGCAGGAAGATCCGCCAGGCATAGAACTGCCGGATGGCGATCAGGGTCACATAGACGCAGGCAAGGCTGCCCCAAACGATGGCGGAGATCAGCGCCTTGTTCCAGCGGAAGTCGCGCCAGGCAGACCGCAGGCTTAGCAGCACAATGGCTGTGATGGGGATGGCATAGACGAAGGGCACCCAGCTGTAGCCGATCCCCAGAGTCGCCATCACCACAAAGATCAGCAGCGCCACAAACCACACCAGCGTGGCGGAAAGGCCAAGAATGATGTTCTTATTCGCCTTGCGCCGCAGGGCCTTTTCGGAAACCTGGGTCATGGCCCGCTCCAGGGTGGAGGGGTTTCCGGGCAGGGCGTTGATGTCGCCCAACAGGTCATTGACGGTGATTTCAAACTGGTTTGCCAGCTGCATCATGGTCAGCACATCGGGCACGGATTCGCCCCGCTCCCACTTGGACACCGCCTTGTCGGAATAGTTCAGTTTTTCTGCCAGCCCTGCCTGGGTCAGCCCGGCACGCTTGCGGTAAAATGCGATATTTGCCCCGATACGGGTTTTCACCTGTTCGTCGTCCATGGTATTCCTCCGAAGTTTAATCCCCCTCAGTTTATCATAATTCCGCCCGAATTGCAACGGCGGGAATGGAAAGAAATTGTGAATACAGCCACAAAGAAACCCGCCCCACAGAAATGTGAGGCGGGAAGATGTTATTCAGAAAAAACGTTGAGAATCGTCAGGCCCGGGTTGTCCTCGGCGGCTTCCCAAAAGACCTGCAGCACCCTGTCGAAATAGGTGCCTTCGGCGCGGCGCAGATCCACGAAAACCACCGCCGTGCTGGTAAGCTCTGTCAGGCAGTCGTAGAGGGCGTCCAGATTCTTGCCGTAGTAATCGGGAAAGGCCAGCTGCTCCTTGAGATACCGGTGGGCTTCCTGACGGGAAACCATTTTGGAGGCGTCCAGAATGACCATCATGATTCCTCCCCGTAGAGCAGCTCAAAGGATTCGTAGTGATCCTCGGTGTAGTAGATCAGGCCGTCGTTGGAGAAGACGATGCGTTTGGCGTTGCGGTAGGTTCCGTCAAAATCGATGTCGCATTCATAGTATTTCCGGCCCTTTTTGGTGGGCAGCAGCCCTTCCCGGTTGCCGAAGCGGTCGCCGCCGATGCTCATGCCGGGTGCCACTTTCCACAGGTTTCCTTTGCTTGCCACCCAGCCCAGGTCCTGGGCTTCGTTTTTCGTCAGATAGTTATCCGGCAGGTGGCCGAACAGGTGCAGGTATTCTGCCACATCCTCCTTAGAACTGTACTGCCCGTCCTCTGTGATGGGGGCACGGGTCTCTTCGGTGGGCTGGGTGTTCTTCTTGCTCTTGCCCAGCTGGACGGACAGGTTGGCGGGATCGGCTTCCGCGGTGATGGGTGCGGCAACTGCGCAGCCGGTGAGCAGCGTAGCCGCAACCAGCAGCAGACAGATCCACCGGAGCATGGTGTGCTTCATGGGAGTCCCTTCTTTCTAATTTTGGTATGCATTCCTGGATTTCCTCAATAAAATTGTAATTTAACGCACTGGCGCGGCAGCGCCCTTGGCTCTCCCTATGGGAGAGCTGTCAGCCGAACAGGCTGACTGAGAGGGTACCGCAGTCGGAAAAAGGTGCATCTCTATGGTGCGGCACCCTCTCAGTCTGCCCCAAAGGGGCAGCCAGCTCTCCCAAAGGGAGAGCCAAGGTCGCTTCGCTCCGAAAAAACGATACCGCCAAATTACAATTTGCGGCAATGCCTGAAAATCTCCGCAAACACATTATTTATATAGTATAGCAGATAAAAGGCGGGAAGTAAAGGAATTACCCTCTTGTTTCCGGTGCGGAAATCCACTATAATAGGCGAAAAAGAAAAAACGGAGGCAACGGAATGCTTACCCTGACGCAAGGGCGGCCGGAAGACAATGCGGGCCGCCTGGAAAAAGAAATCAAATGCTATGACCTGCTGGACGGTCTGGGGATCCCCTATCAGCGCATCG
>CALYTP010000107.1:0-6358 GCA_945486915.1 uncultured Clostridia bacterium
ATCTTTTGCCCCAATCGTGCAGTATGAAAAATGGGAAATACACAAAGTATTCCCGTATTTTCCATACTTTCGCTTGGGTCAAAATTTCTCGCCGAATCTCCTTGCCCCACCTAAGCGGTGTTGCCCTAAAGAAGCATACCTTTTTGGGATTCACGATCAAAGCGCTGACAATCCACAAGGGAAACTGATCGGCGTGATACAGGGAAGAGGACTCGATTACATCGTGGATTTGAGAAGTGAATCTGCGACCTTCAGGCAATACAAGTGTTTGGAGCTGGATGGAAATCATCCCAGACTGGTATACATTGCTCCGGGCTTTGGACACGGGTTTCTCACGCTGGAGGACAATACCATACAGACCTTCGCGATGGACGCGGAATTCCGGGATGAGCGTTCCGGGGTTATCAGCTACAAGGATCCGGAAATCGGGCTGTCTTTACCGGTGGAAGATGTGATCCTTTCGGATTATGATGCAGATACTTGTAATTTCAACAATCATATGGTATCATTTGAATAACAAATTGTTTACTATGGCAACACCGCACAATGGGGACTGCGGGCTTCGGCGAATCTTTTGCCCCAAGCGCGCAGTACGAAAAATGGAAAATACATCCAGTATTCCCGCATTTTTCGTACTTTCGCTTGCGCCAAAACACTGGCCGAATCTCCTTGCCCCATTATGCGGTGGTGCCCTATAAACAATTCATGACAGGAGGCATTTTCGTGAAGATTACAAAGGCGGCAATCGCCGGGACACTGGAGTCCAGCGACATTCTGATCACGCTGGAGCCGGGAGACGGCACCGTACAAATCGATTTGCAGTCCACTGTGGATATGTATTATCACGATCAGATCATGGATGCCCTGCAGGGTGTTCTGAAGGAAATGCGGATAGACGATGTAGCCGTCCGGGCTGTGGATCACGGCGCCCTGGACTGCACCATCCGTGCCCGGATGACCACCGCTGTCAAGCGGGCGCTGAAGGAGGCGTGAGCGATGAGAAGAACCATGCTGTTTCTGCCTGGAAACAATCCGAATATGATCGCCAACGGCGGCATTCTCGGCTCCGACAGCATCATCCTGGATCTGGAGGACGCGGTTGCCCCGGATCAGAAGGACGCCGCCCGGGAACTGGTGAAGAATGCACTGAGGGCTGTGGATTTCGGGAAATGTGAGATCATCATCCGCATCAATGGGCTGGATACTCCCTACTGGCAGGAGGATCTGGAGGAGATCATTCCTCTGAAGCCGGATGCCATCATGCCGCCCAAGGTCAGCGGCGGGGCGTATATCCGGCAGCTGGACGAGAAGCTCACCGAGGTGGAGCAGAAAAACGGGATGAAACCCGGAACAACAAAGCTGATTGCCCTGCTGGAAACTGCCCAGGGCATCGAAAATGCCTATGAGATCGCCTGCGCGTCCCAACGTATGACTGCCATGTTCCTGGGCGCGGAGGATCTGACCGCGGACCTTCGCTGCGCCCGCACCAAAGAGGGGGCGGAAATCGCCTATGCCAGAGGCCGCATTGTCTGCGCCGCCAGAGCTGCGGGCATTGAGGTCTATGACACACCCTTCACCGATGTGGAGGATCTGGAAGGCTTGGAGAAGGATGCCATGCTGGCAAAGGGGCTGGGTTTCACCGGGAAGGCTTCCATCTCTCCGCGCCATGTGGACTGCATCAATCGCGTGTTCAGCCCCACGAAGAAGGAGATTCGGTACGCACTGGATGTGTTTGCCGCCATTGAGCAGGCCAAGGCCATGGGCAAGGGCGCCATTTCCCTGCGGGGAAAGATGATCGATGCGCCCATCGTTCAGCGTGCAAAGATCGTGCTGGATGCGGCACGGGAAATTGGAGGGCTTTTGGATGAGTAAGGTAATCGGCAGTATTCGTGAGGCGATCCTTGCCAGCGGCCTGAAGGACGGCATGACCATCGGCTTTCATCATCATCTGCGCAGCGGCGACCATGTGCTCAATATGGTCATGGAGGAAATCGCCGCGCTGGGGATCAAGAATCTCACCGTCAATGCCAGCTCCGTCTTTGATACCCATGCGCCCCTGATCGAGCATATGAAAAACGGAGTCGTCACCGGCCTGATGACCAACTATATGGGAAGCCTGGTGGGCAGAGCCATTTCGGAGGGTGTTCTGCAGAATCCTGTGATTTTCCACACCCACGGCTCCCGGGCCGGAAATCTGGAAACAGGCGTGGACCACATCGATGTTGCCTTCCTGGCGGCGCCCACCTCCGACACCATGGGCAACTGCACCGGTAAAATCGGAAAATCCGCCTGCGGCTCCCTGGGCTATGCCTTTGCCGATGCCGCCTGCGCCGACAAGGTGGTGGTGATCACCGACAACCTGGTGCCATACCCCCTGAGCGATTTCTCCATCGGGGAGACCAATGTGGATTATGTGGTGCAGGTGGATTCCATCGGCGATCCCAACGGCATCGTCTCCGGCACCACCCGGATGCCCAAGGACCCCGTGGCGCTGAAGATTGCCGAGACGGCCGCCAGAGCCATCGACGCTTCGGGGCTGCTGAAGGACGGCGTGTCCTTCCAGACCGGCGCCGGGGGAGCGTCCCTGGCGGTGGCGTCCTTCCTGAAGGAGATCATGCTCCGGCGGGGCATCCGGGGCAGCTTTGCCCTGGGCGGCATCACCGGCTACATTGTGGATATGCTGAATGCCGGGCTGTTTGAGGCTATCCGGGATGTCCAGTGCTTTGACCTGAAGGCGGTGGAGTCCATCCGCACCAATCCCCGCCACCGGGAGATCAGCGCTGCCCAGTATGCCAGTCCCGCGGCCAAGAGCTGCGCGGCCACTTCACTGGATGTGGTGGTTCTGGGTGCCACCCAGATTGATACCCAGTTCAACGTCAATGTCCATACGGATTCCATGGGCTATATCATCGGCGGTTCCGGTGGCCATACGGATGTGGCGGCGGAAGCCAAACTGACCATCATTGTGGCGCCCCTGAGCCGGGCCAGGATGCCCATTGTGGTGGATCGGGTGCGCACCATTTCCACCCCCGGCTCCAGCGTGGATCTGCTGGTGACGCAGTTCGGTATCGCGGTGAATCCCGCCCGGCCGGAGCTGAAGCAGGCGCTGCTGAAGGCGAAGCTGCCTGTGAAGGACATCACGGAGCTTCGGGACCTGGTGATCCGGCTCAACGGCAAGCCCCGGGAGATGGAAATCAAAAAAGAACGGGTGGTTGCCAAGGTCCTGGGTAGAGACAACAGCGTGCAGGACCTGATCTATCGGGTTTGAAATCATTACAAGCTGTCCCACATTCGGTGTGGGGCGGCTTTTTTTGCGCAAAATGGGGCTTGACAAACCTGTCTACTTATTGTAGAATACAGCTGTCTACTGAATGTAGAACAAAGGAGGAAACTATATGGGAGAATACAAGCTGGGCGAAATGGAATCCATTTTTGCCGACATCATCTGGAAGAATGAGCCGCTGGCTTCCAGGTATCTGGCGGAACTGGCGGAGCAGCGCCTGAACTGGAAGCGCACCACCACCTACACCGTTTTGAAGCGGCTGTGCGACCGGGGGCTGTTTCAGAACAGCGGCGGTCAGGTGACCTCTCTGGTCAGCCGGGAGGAATTCTATGCCCGGCAGAGCGAACAGTTCGTGGACAGCGCCTTTCAGGGCTCTCTTCCCGCGTTTCTCGCGGCCTTCAGCAGCCGGAAAAAGCTGTCCGATTTGGAAATCCAGGAGCTTCAGAAGCTCATTGATTCCATGCGGGGGTGAGAAGCCATGAAAGAGATCTTTCGAACGGTTCTGAATATGAGCCTGACGGGAAGTGCCGTAATACTACTGGTGATGGCGGCACGGCTGGCGCTGAAGCGGACACCAAAAATCTTTTCCTATGCCCTCTGGGGCGTGGTGCTGTTCCGGCTGCTGTGCCCGGTGTCCCTGTCGTCATCGGTATCCCTGCTGGGGTGGCTGAAGCCGGAGGTGACGGCTCCCACTGCCGTGACCAGTACGGTGTCCTATATTCCCAGCGCCCCGACGCGGCAGGAAACAGCGGAAACGGTGCCGCCATCCCCCGGGGAAGCCCCCACGGCGGTCAGGGAAAGGGAAGCTGAAGCCCCGAATCTTCTGATGGTTGGGGCCTGCATCTGGGCAATCGTCGCGGCTGCCATGGCCGGTTACAGCCTTGCGCAGTACCTGCGTTTTCGCGGAAAGCTGGCCGGTGCGGTTTCCCTTGGGGAAGGGGTGTACCTGTCGGCTTCCATCGATACGCCCTTTGTCATGGGAGTTCTGCGGCCGAGGGTGTATCTGCCCTCCGGCCTTGCCCCGGAGGAGCGGGAATTCATCCTCGCCCACGAGCGGCAGCACATCCGCCGGGGCGATCCTGCCTGGAAGCTGCTGGGGTATGCCGCTTTGTGCATCCACTGGTTCAATCCGCTGGCGTGGGCGGCCTTCGTCCTGGCGTCCCGGGATATGGAGATGAGCTGCGACGAGGCGGTGGTCAAAAAGCTGGGCGCTGAGATCCGGGCGGATTACGCTACAGCTCTGCTGCGCCTTGCCACACATCGCAAGCGCATTGCCGGAATGCCCCTGGCCTTTGGCGAAGGGGACCCCAAAGGACGGATTCAAAACATGGCACGGTGGAAACAGCCCAGATGGTGGGTGCGCATTGTCTGTGCGGTGCTGTGTCTTGCAATCCTCATCGCCTGCGGCTTCAATCCGAGACAGGCGGAGGCAGTGACGGAAAACGGCTATGTCGGGGTGAAGGATCTGTACTTCCGGCTTCCTGCGGGATATACCTTCGCGCCGCAGGAGGATGGCGGCGAAATCTTCGACGGCACCAATGTGGTGGGCGGCGTGATGACCTTCCCGGCGCCGGAGAATCTGGACGGCTGGGACTGGCTGGAGACGCTGGACCTGTGGGAGTGGAGCGATGTCACATTGGGCTACTATGCCGACCGCTTCTCCGGTGACAGATACACCCTGGAGTTTTTCAGCGATGTGCCTGAGGGGGAGGAACGGACGGTGCTGCGGGTGCACAACCTTTTCGTCGGAGAGGACCGGGTCTATGACATCTGGTTCGACGAGCTGACGACGGAAACGGCCTTCCGGGAGGGGATCCTGAATTCGCTCTCCTTTGGTGCGGAGCCGGAACCGTTCGTCCTTCCTTCGCTGCCCTATGAAATTGGGACGCTTCCTGAAGGATATGCCTATGAGGCGGAACCGGACGGCAGCATCCGTTTTACAGATGGAAGCAATACCGTCGGCGGCATCACCGGCTACCCAATCCCGGAGGGGGTGTACGACCCCTATGACGATGCGTTCCTCTGGCTGGAGGATGTGGGTATCCCTGACTATGAGGACAGCTCCCTGGTATTCTGGGGCGGAATCACGATGTTCTCCGGCGGATGGAAGGCAACCTTTGCCAGCAATGTACCCGAAGGAGCGGAAATCACCGTGATGCGAACCCACTATTTCCGGCCCTCTGGGGATGTGGTCTATGACTTCTGGCTGGATGAACTGCTGCTGGACAATCCCACCCAGTTTGCCTTCGAGGATGCAGTGCGCTGCACAGCCCCGGCCATGGAGCAGGAAGCGCCTGAGACGGCGGAAGACCTGGCTTTTGCCAAATGCCAGGCCGTGATGGATCTGGGGCAGTCCGGCTGCATACAGATCTGCAGCGAATACCAATTTGATACGGATTCCGCGAAGAATTACACATTGGATTCCTACTGGAACGATGAATTGGGCTTCCTCTCCATCCCTGACCGCCCATCGGCAGAGCATCCGGCCATGCTGTATGCCTATGACCGGTTCTTCACCGCTGAGGGGGCTGAACGCGTCTGGAAGGAAGAAGCGGGCTTTGATTCCTATACCGGCCCCTGGCTGTCCTCGTTCAACTTCATTCGCAAATATGTGACATACATTGACACCCTGGAATCTGCGGAGGGACAGTGGTGTATGTTCCGGGTGGATGCTCCCTTTGATGGTGAAGAAGAGGCGGAAGAAAGCTATTTTGTGGAATTCCTGTTTGATGACCGGGACAATTTTGTCAAGGTTCAGATCCATGTGAATTCCTTCCGGGAGGATGCCGTTACCATTACGGAATCCATCGTCACCATGGATGCCGATACCGTCACCGCCCGCATCGAAGCGGAATATCAGACCGCCATCGGATGAAAATCAGATGATTGTTTTTACAAGATGATCGTGAAATTGTAGTTTATCGCACTGGCGCGGTAGCGCCCTTGGCTCTCCCTATGGGAGAGCTGTCAGCCGAACAGGCTGACTGAGAGGGTGCTCCGTTTGATGGTTGGGCAGCGTCCATTGGAACGTGGGCCCCTCTCAGGTAAGCCCCTATGGGGCAGCCAGCTCTCCCA
>CALYTP010000108.1:0-6334 GCA_945486915.1 uncultured Clostridia bacterium
GGGTGTCACCGTCGAGGTCGGTTAATTCCAAAACAGATGGCTGCGGAAGAAATTCCGCAGCCATTGCGTTTTTGGAGTGTTTTCAAACAGTTTGCCCTGCTATTGTAGGGGAGGCTATCAGCCTCCCGCGCGGTGGCACCCGATTTGCTTGGATGCGTTGGGCGAATCCGCATGCTGTCCGACATGGTACCATTCAACGGAACACGCAAAAACCGTTGCGTGGCGGGAGGATGCTATCCTCCCCTACAGAAGCATGGCTGTTATTTCGGGACATACCGATTTTTCCCATGGAGGTATACTATGAATCTGTTCAAAAAGAAATCGGCTCCCGCCGAGGCGATGGATCTGGAATCCGTCATGAAAAAGTACGATCAGGAGTCCAACGTCCGCGTCTGGCAGGGCGCACCCAAGACGGCGGTGACGCTGATCCTGGCGTCCTTTTCCCTGTTCTGTCTCTACGTCACCCTGTTCACCAGCTGGCTGGAGGAGATCCGGCTGACCTCGTTTGTGGCCTTCATCGTCTTCCTGGGCTATCTGGTGTTCCCGGCGAAGAAGGGCCAGCAGCGGGTCAATTACATCCCCTGGTATGACATCGTGCTGATGGTGCTGGGCACCGGCTCCTTCCTGTACTTCACCTTCAACGCCGTGCCCATCATCCAGCAGGGCAGCCATTTTGAATGGTATCAGATCATCATCGGCGTGGTGGGCATTGCGAGCCTGGCCGAGGTCTGCCGCAGAAGCGTGGGCGTCCCCATTCTGATCGTGGCGGCGGTGTTCCTGGCCTATGCGCTGCTGGGCGGTCTGGCCAATCCCAGCCTGTGGGGCCGGATCAACTACTCCGTGCGCTACCTGTTCTACAGCAAGGAGGGCATCCTGTCCACCCCCATTAACGTCTGCTCCAAGTTCATTGTGGTGTTCATCATCTTCGGCGGCTTCCTGGAGCGCACCGGCATCGCCGAGTATTTCATCCAGGTGGCCAACGCCATTGTGGGCGGCTTCTCCGGCGGCCCTGCCAAGGTGGCGGTGGTGGCCTCCGCGCTGATGGGCGTGGTGTCCGGCTCCTCCGTGGCCAACACCGTTGGCTCCGGCTCCGTCACCATCCCCCTGATGAAGAAAACCGGCTATAAGTCCGAGTTCGCCGCCGCCACCGAGGCCGCCGCCTCCACCGGCGGACAGATCATGCCTCCCATCATGGGCGCCGCCGCCTTCCTGATGGCGGACTATGTGCAGGTGCCCTACGGCCAGATCGTGCTGAAGGCCATCCTGCCCGCCGTGCTGTACTTCACCGGTATTTTCATCTCCGTCCATCTGGAGGCCAAGAAGCTGGGGCTGAAGGGCATTGACAAGAAGGATCTGCCCAAATTCCTGCCCCTGCTGAAAAAGAGCTACCTGCTGCTGCCCCTGATCCTGCTGATTTATCTGGTCAGCACCAGCACCCGCTCCATCCAGTACGCCGCCGCGTTGTCCATCGTGGCCTGCCTGGTGGTCTCCCTCATCAACATCGACACCAGCATCACCCCGGGCAAGATCGTCGAGGCGCTGGCTGCCGGCGGTCAGGGCACCATCACCGTGGCCGCCGCCTGCGGCATCGCGGGCATCATCGCGGGCACCATCACCATGACCGGCCTTGCCAACATCATCATCAACGGCGTGGTCATGCTGGCGGGCAACTCCGTGTTCATCGCCCTGGTGCTGACCATGATCTGCTGCATCGTGCTGGGCATGGGCGTGCCCACCACCGCCACCTACTGCATCATGGCGGCCACCTGCGCCCCCATTCTGGTGCGGATGGGCGTGCCCACCGTGGCGGCCCACTTCTTCGTGTTCTACTTCGGCATCGTGGCGGATCTGACGCCGCCGGTGGCATTGGCGGCCTACGCAGGCGCGGCCATCGCCCAGTCCAACCCCATGAAGACCGCCGTCACCGCCACCAAGCTGGCCATCGGCGCCTTCATCGTGCCCTACGCCTTCGCCCTGAGCCCCGCCATGCTGCTCATCGACACCACGGTCATGGAGGTGGCGCTGATCACCGTCACTTCCCTCGTTGGCATCTGCTGCATCTCCGCAGCGCTGGAGGGGTATCTGCTGACAAATATGCCCTGGTATCAGCGGCTGCTGGCGCTGGTGGGCGGCCTGATGCTGATCTTGCCCGGCACGGTGACGGACGTCGGCGGCCTGGCGCTGGCGGCTGTTGTGATTGCCCTGCAGCTCATTACCCGGAAGAAATCCACCCTGGCGGTGCAGTAAAGAAACAAAAAAATGACGAACCATCGGAAACGGTGGTTCGTCATTTTCTGTTTGGGGGGGGGTATTACTTACAAAGCTCGTCGGCGAGGCGGGCGATGGAGGCCACGGTGTCGGCGGTCATGGCGGAGCGGATGGTGACCTTTTCCTGGCAGAAGGTCAGGTTCTTGCTCTTTTCCAGGGCGGCGGCCATGACTCTGCCTGCGGCGGGGGTCCAGGTGCCGTTTTCCAGGAAGGCCACCCGGCGGTTCTGGTAGCTGCGCTCGGTGAGGGCGTGGAGGAAGGCGTGCATGCAGGGGAAGATGTCGCCGTTGTAGGTGACGGAGGCCAGCACCAGCCGGTCATAGCGGAAGGCATCCTCCACGCACTCGGCCATATCCTCCCGGGCCAGGTCGGCCAGTACCACCTTCTGACCCCGCTCCTCCAGCTCCTTGCCCAGCAGCTCGGCGGCGGCCTTGGTGTGGCCGTAGATGGAGGCGTAGGCGATCAGAACGCCGGACTCCTCGGGACGGTAGGAAGACCAGATGTCGTACTTTTCGATGTAATGGCCCAGGTTTTCCGTGAGGACGGGGCCGTGGAGGGGGCAGATGACGGCGATGTCCAGGGTGGCAGCCGCCTTCAGCAGCTTCTGCACCTGCAGGCCGTACTTGCCCACGATGCCGATGTAGTAGCGCCGGGCCTCGCAGTCCCAGTTCTCTTCCACATCCAGAGCGCCGAACTTGCCGAAGCCGTCGGCGGAGAAGAGCACCTTGTCGGCGGCGTCATAGGTGACCATGACCTCGGGCCAGTGGACCATGGGGGCGAAGACGAAGGTCAGGGTGTGCTTACCCAGGCACAGGCTCTCCCCATCCTTGACGGTGACCCGGTCAAATTCCGGGGCGTCGGGGAAGAACTGACCCATCATGGTGAAGGTCTTGGCGTTGCCCACCACGGCGGCGCCCGGATAGCGGCTCAGGAACAGCTGGATGCAGGCGCTGTGGTCCGGCTCCATGTGCTGCACCACCAGATAGTCGGGGCTCCGGCCGTCCAGCACGGCATCGATGTTATTGAGCCAGGCTTCGCCAAAGCGGGCGTCCACGGTGTCCATGACGGCGATTTTCTCGTCCAGGATCACATAGGAATTGTAGGCCATGCCGTTGGGCACAACGTACTGCCCCTCGAACAGGTCCACCTCATGGTCGTTGACGCCCACATAACGGATATCATTGGTGATTGTCATATTGCATTCTCCTTATGTTGAGATTGAATGGCGATGGGGGAAGACAAGGGCGCTGCGCGGCATTTATCGGAAACGAACTGCCAGCCAGCGGGCTTTCTGGGAGCGCTGCCAGCGGTCGTCCATGATGGCGACGGCCTTGGTCATCAGGCTCATCCATTCCACGGCGGTGCGCTTGCCCTGAACTCTTGTGATAAAATAGGGGCACTGAACCAGCTTCCGTCTGCCGAAGGCCCGGGCGAAGGGCTTGGACACCCCCAGGGCCATGGCGTAGGGGGCCATGCGGAAGAAGTATTCGGGATCGGACTGCAGCAGCCGCTTGGCGTCGGCGGGCTGCAGGTGCCGCAGGTAGCGCTTCAGACCCTGGATCTCGCCGCAGTCGCTGCGGTTCAGCTCGGTGCGGATGCCGCCGTAGGCCACCAGGAAGCTGCACAGCAGCTGCACCGCCACGGCCGCCAGGGGTATCCAGGGCTGGCTGCCCAATGCGCCCAGGAGCACCCAGAACAGGCAGATGCCCAGGTCGACCCAGAGGAGGGTCTTGTGGCGGCTGCGCAGGGTCAGGGCGAATTCCTGCAGCAGCCATGCGGAGACGGCGCCAAGCAGAGCGAAAATCACGGCGAACAGCCACTGCAGCAGGCTGATGGAGGTGATGTTCATGGCTACGCACACGCCGCAGATGGCCTGGGCCACGCACAGCAGCACCCGGAACACCTTCCGGCTGCCGGAGATGGGACGGCACATGGCCTTCTCGCCGGGGACCATGGCGGCGGTTTTGGCGCAGAGCTTGGCATAGGCGGAGCCGGTGCAGTCCACGCTGCGGCGTTTCTGGAACAGGGACTGGTAGACCCGGATCTCAAAGAGGCTGCGCTCGTTGCCCATGTCCATGCGCTTGTGGAGCCAGACCCGGCTGCCGTCCAGCTGGATCTGCAGATAGCCCATCTGCGCCCAGGACAGCACCATCATGGTCAGATCGCCCCCGGACATGGTGACCCGGCAGTTGAGCTCGCCTGCGGTGATGCCCTCGGGGGGCACCGTGGCCCGCTGGAACAGCAGGGGGAAATTGCGCAGGAACAGCAGCCAGTACACCAGCGCGATCCCGGCAACGATGGCCATGGGGATGATCTCCGGGTTGCCCTCCCGCTGGAAGAGGCTGACCGAGGGGAACATATCCGTGGGCACCAGCAGCGTCATATCCACCCGCTCGTGGTCGTTGAGGGTGTTCAGGCTGGCGCCGGTGAGCAGGTTGCCGTTGGTCACCAGCTCCAGATTGGATTCAAAGCCCGTCTGCTGGTAGGTGCTGGTGAAGGAGGGCTTGCTGGTGATGGCGCCGGGCAGGGTGATGATGAAGCTCAGGCTGTCCACGGGGTAGGAAAAGCCGCAGAGCATGGGCAGCGACAGCTGGAGCCTGCGCTCGGTGCCCACCTTCACGACGCCCACGGCCTTGGGCAGCTTATAGTCAAACCGCAGGGGAATGTCGCCGCTGACGGTGCCGATGGCGCGGGAGATGTCGGCCTGGATGATGTCGCCGGAGCGGGAGGTGAAGACGTTGCTGCCGTTCATGGTGATGTCGGTGGCGGTGCCGGGGAGGGGGAACTGCAGGGTATTGAGCCTGTCCTCCAGGTGCAGGTTCACCGTCATGCTGACAAGACAGTCGCCGTCGGAATTCACCGTGCAGTAAAGCTCCACGGAGGAAGCGTAATTGCCGACGGACGCGGCGCCGGCCCGGGGGGCGGCGAAACAGCCCAAAATCAGCAAAAAAGCGCAGAGCATCACGCGGAACCGGTTCAATTCTATCCCTCCTGTCATATTTTGCTCATTAACTATACCATATTACCATAAGAGAGCGGGAATTGCAAGAGAAATCGGGACATTGCCGTACAATGCCGGAGACAGAAAAAATCGGATACTTTCCGGAAAACCCAAGGGAAATTTAATAAAATAGATGGAGACAATCCTGCGCAAATGTGTTATACTATAGGATGTATAACTGTTTTGGTAAGCATTTGGATAAATTGTGATTTGGCGGGGCACATACGAAGTATCTCATTTGATCAACCGATCAATATCGATGCCGAAGGCAATATCGACTTTCCCGTGGGAAAGATATCGATATATCAAAACGATATTTGCTTCGCAATCGATATGTGCATAGCACTCGATATGCGCTGCGGCGCAAGAAAGTTTTGCCCCGCCAAATTACACTTTGCCTTTTTAAGGAGGTTACCCCTTGAAGAATCTGTTCGGCTATCTGACGGCGGCGGTTTTTGCCGCGATTACTTATGTGCTTTCCCGGTTCGGTCAGCAGTTTTCCGCGCTGATCGACATGGTTTACCCCTATGTCGTCCGCACCCTGGAGGAAACCCTGGCCCAGTGGAGCGGGCAGGTGGATTTCCTGCTGTGGCAGCTGCTGGCGGTGGCGTTGCTGGTGGTGGTGCTGGCCACGCTGGTCATTAACATCATCCTCAAGCGAAGCATCATCCGCTGGTTCGGCTGGGTGCTGGCCTGCGGCTCCTTCGTGTTTCTGCTGCACACCGTGGTCTACGGCATGAACTACTATGCCGGGGATCTGGCCGACGATCTGCGGATGGATGTGGCGGGCTATACCCTCTCCGAGCTCACCGAGGCCACCGAATACTACCAGAGCCAGGCCAACGCCCTGGCTGCCCAGATGAACCGGGACAGCAGCGGCAGCCTGGTGTTCGAGGACTTCGAGACCCTGGCCAGCCGGGCGGGCAGCGGCTTTAACTACCTGACCTATCAGCGGTTCTTCCCGGTGTTCGCCGGTTCCACCTACCCGGTCAAGCGGCTGGGCTGGGCGGATATGTACAGCTCCATGGGCATCACCGGCTTCACCTTCCCCCTCACCGGCGAGGC
>CALYTP010000109.1:0-6334 GCA_945486915.1 uncultured Clostridia bacterium
ACCAGCACAGCGGAGGTGATCAGACCCTCGATCAGACCGATGGCCAGATGGATGGGCTGCATGATGCCCACGAAAGCGCCGAAGGGCAGCTCGGTGATGCCGGAAAGGGAGGTCTCCAGAACCACGGAGAGGGCGCCAAGCTGCAAGGTGATGACACAGCCCAGGACGGAGGAGAGCATGATCTTGATGCGGGTGGCAGCCTTTGTCCCCATGCCGGCAAACAGCTTGCTTCGCAGGATCGGCTTCCATAGCAGGTAATACCCCACAAAGCACCCATAGAACGCCATGTTCCAGCAGTTTGCGCCCAGCGCCAGCAGTCCGCCGTCGGCAAAGAACAGGCACTGAATCGTCAGGATCACCACCATGGACAAAAAGCCCGCCTGGGGGCCCAGCAGGGAGGACAGCATCATGCCGCCGCACAGGTGACCGGAGGAACCGGTGCCGGGGATGGTGTAGTTGATCATCTGGCCCGCGAAGACCAGAGCGGAGGCGACTGCCATGGTGGGCAGCTTCTCCAGGTTTTCATCTTTCTTCAGCGTTTTCACGGAAGCGCCAACCGTGACTGCGGAAGCGGCGTACATGGTCGCCGCAACAGCCGGAGCCAGCAACGCGTCTGCCATATGCATAGATATGCACCTCTTGTATTTCAGGATGGTTCTATTGTAGCAGAGTGCAAACCGGTTCGTAAGCCCCCCGGGGGGATAAAATTATCGGGTCAACTCGGAAAATTGCAATTTGTCGGGGCACATACGAAGTATCTCATTTGATCAACCGATCAATATCGATGCCGAAGGCAATATCGACTTTCCCGTGGGAAAGATATCGATATATCAAAACGATATTTGCTTCGCAATCGATATGTGCATAGCACTCGATATGCGCTGCGGCGCAAGAAAGTTTTGCCCCGCCAAATTACAATTTGCTGCATCAATCCCATCAGATTCTTTTTTCGGCGCATCTGGTTTCGGAGAGCATCCACGGAATGTTTCTTGCTTTTTCCGGGGAATCGGGTTACAATATTTGTGATAATTGCCGAGACCCACGGTATGGGTTTCACAAGGGAGAGAGATACTGGATGGGCAATGCTTCTTTTTTCCGCGAGACGTCCAAGGAGAATTCTTCCATCAAATGGAAGGATATTTTTTCCGAATCCTTCGTCAGGCATTCCAAGCAGGAGCTGGAGCGCGCAATGCAGGTCGGAACCATTTCACGGCAGGTTCCGGAGAGCAGAATGCTGTCGACCTGGCATCGCCCCTGGCTCTGGTGGCCTCTGACAAAGGCCGGATTGATTTTCATCCTGCTTCTGTATGCGGCGTTTTTTATTCTGTGGGAGTTTTTTGATACAGGCAGCGTCACGCTTTATCAGATGTGCGTCATCATCCCGCCGCTGATCATCCCCCTGATCATGATGATTTTCTTTTGGGAGCTGAATGTTCCGCAGAACATCTCCCTGCTGGATATGGGCGCATTTTACCTGGTGGGAGGGATCATCAGCTTTTCGGTTACCGCCCTGGGCTTTCTGGTGCTGCCCTCCTGGATGCCCGCCTGTTACGCTTCCCTGCGGGAGGAGCCTGCCAAGCTGATCGCGACGCTGGCGATCCTGCTGTACATCCAGAATGTTCAGAAAAAGAGAATTTACGGCTTGACCGGCCTTGCCGTGGGTGCGGCGGTGGGAGCGGCATTCTCCGGGCTGGAATCCATGAGCTATGCCCTGGATATGTACGGTTCCCTGGGAGCTGTTGCCACGAACCAGCTGATGCGAAGCCTGTTTGCCATCGCCGGTCATGTGGCCTACTGCATTCCCTATAGCTGCGCCATTGCTCTGAATACGGAAAACGGAAAACTGAAGGCCACAAGTGTAGTGTGTCCCCAGACGCTGCTGGCCTTTGCCATCTCCATCGGTCTTCACTGGTGCTGGAACAGCGCCGGCAGCATGGTGATCCTGATTGGTCTGTGCTGCCTGGCACCCTTCCGACTGATCTATTGGGTTCGTAAATGCCTGCAGCAGATCGCGACGATCTGTACATCCCAGACCCGGGCCGATTCCGCCGGACAGGAGATCATCCTTTACTGCAACTACGCTCCGCTTCGGGGCAGCTGCTGGAAAACCGGGGGAGAGGTCCTGGTCATCGGCCGGGAGAAGAAAAGCTGCGGCGTCTGTCTTCCGGCGGACGCTCCCCGGGTCAGCCGGCAGCACTGCCGGGTCTATCGCTCCAATAAGGGGTGGGTGGTGCAGGACCTGAACGCAACCTACGGCACCTATGTGGACGGCCGCCGCCTGCCTCCGGGAGCCGTCGTTTCCATCCGAAAGGGCAGCAGGCTTCAGCTGGGCTCCGACAAGGTATGGTTCACGGTGGTGTGATCCTTGCGCAGCGCAGATTTTTGCCGCACAGGAACGGAGAAGCTTCAAAAATGCCTCCGGAGGTCATCCGCAGCTCCAGGGACAGAGGCTCCGGTTTTGTGGAAGGGCACTGTGACTGCCCGGATCGTTCCGTTTGACAATGTGCCGGGGCGGCATCAGAAAACGCATAAAAAGAGGGGGATTCCCATGAAGCAATACCATTTCCATGGCTGGCAGGAAGCTGCCAATGTCCATGTCAAGCATCCTGTGTATCCGGGCATTGAGACGCCCCTTGACCTGTATGACCGCCTGGAGAAGCTGTGGTGCGCGCAAACCTGTGCGCCCCGGCTCCGTCCTGACTGGTGCGAATCCAACAGGACGCTGGGCCAGTGCTCCATCACGGCCTTTCTGGCGCAGGATCTTTTCGGCGGTGAGGTCTTTGGCATGGCCACGGATAACGGCGGCATTCACTGCTATAACCGGGTGGATGGCATCGTCTTTGATCTGACCGATGCCCAGTTCGGGGAAAAGGCAAAGGACCTTGTCTACGACTGCTCCTGGCTCCAGGACCGGGAGTCTGCAGCCCACTTCGCCAAGGAGGAAAAGCGCCTTCGCTATGAATACCTGAAAAGCAAACTGGAATATGACAAGCCTTTGTAGGGGAGGATATCATCCTCCCGCCAGGTTTCAATTTCTGAGTGTTCGGTTGCATGGGAAAATGTTGGACATGGATACGAATTCGCCTAACATGATCGTATTATGGAGGCTTACACTGCGCGGGAGGCTAATAGCCTCCCCTACAATAGCTGGGTGGTAATTGCCCCACAAATTCCAAGTTACCCGCCCGGATATGCAAAAAAACAGCTCCTCTGAACGAATCAGGGGAGCTGTTGCCTTAGTCGAAATCGGCCATATTCAGGCAGTCGCCGGAGCGGGTCAGCATCTGAAGTTCTCCGTCCCGGAGCAGATACGCCTCGCCGCAGAGCAGAAGCTCGTCATCGTTCTGATAGAAGTAGCTTCCGTCCGGCAGGGCAAAGAAGGTGTTATCCATGCTGTCGGCGTAGGTGATGTCCTCAAACAGCCGAAGGCCGTCCAGGATGTTGTCCTTCACCTTCTGATAGTGGGGCAGGATGTTGATATCGGTGAGCCCAAGGCCCGGGGCAAAGCGTTCAAAATCGGGATCAACGCCCTCGCCCTCCTCCTCTGGCTGGACATACACGGTATCCGCCAGATTCATGGAGCCTGCGCTGATTCCCATCACGGTGCCGTCGAAATCCTCCAGAATTTCCCGCAGGCCGATTTCCTGAAAGAAGGCGTTCTGGGTGGGCACGTGGCCGCCGGAGAGGACAATCAGATCGCTGTCAGCCACCAGTGCGGCGGCATCGTCTGCATTGGTGCCGTCCAGAACCCGGAATGCGCTGAAGGGAATGCCCGCCTGGCAGAAGGCGACGGCGGTGTCCATGCCAAAGGAGCAGGTCAGGTCATGCCGTTCCGGGTCGGCGGCCACAAACAGCGCCCGGGGGAATTCCGGCAGCGCCTCCCGGAGGCGGGTAAGAAACTGGTTTTCGGGATTGAGAATGGCCCGGTCAGCCCCATCCAGATAGGGGCTGCTGGTGATAAATACGTTCATTGGGATGTCCTTTCTGTGTGTCAGATCCGAATGCCGGGGAAGTACTCCGTGACGAAGTCCACTGCGTCTACCTGGAAGGCTTTCCCGTTCAGGTAGGCGAGGGAACCGGCATCGGTGGTAAAGGCAAAGGTGAGACGGTAGGAGTAGAGCGCCTGATAATTCCGGTCAAAGCGCTTGTCCAGCTTGCCGTATTTGCCGTCGCCCAACAGCGGATGGCCTGCGTGGGCAAACTGGGCCCGGATCTGGTGGGTCCTGCCGGTGATCAGCTCGCATTCCACCAGGGAAAGACCGTTGCGGCTTGCCAGGGTCCGGTAGTTTGTCTGGCAGGTTTTGGCGCCGGACTGGGGGGTGTCGGTGACAAAGACCCGGTTCTGTTTGGCGTCCTTGAAAAGATACCCCTTCAGACTGCCGTCCTTGGGCTTTGGGGTTCCTTCCACAATGGCCAGATACCGCTTGTCCAGCTCCCGGTCTTTGATCTTCTGATTCATCACCCGCAGGGCTTCGGCGGTTTTTGCCGCGATGACGATGCCGCCAGTGTTCCGGTCGATGCGGTTGCACAGGGCCGGGGTGAAGGCATTTTCCCCCCGGGGGCTCCATTCGTGCTTCTGGTAGAGGTAGGCCTGAATGTGGTCTATGAGGGTCCTGCCGTATTCGGCGCCGTCGTGGGGATGCACCGCCAGACCCGGCCGCTTGTCCACCAGCAGGATGTGCTCGTCCTCATAGACGATGTTCAGCTTTGGGGACGCCACGGTGAGGTAGGCGTTGTCCTGCCTCGGCTTGTCAAAGAATTCATCGTTGATATACAGCTGGAGCACGTCCCCGGTTTTGAGCCTGGTGTCCCGCTCGGCCCGGGCGCCGTTGCACTTGATGCGCTTGATGCGGATGTACTTCTGGGCCAGCGAAGCCGGGAGCAGGGGAACCGCCTTTGCCAGGAAACGGTCCAGCCGCTGGCCGGAGTCGTTGGGGCCGATGGTCAGTTCTTTCATGTCAGCGCCCGGTGCTCCTTTCAAAATGCCGGTTGATCTGGTCGGTGAACTCCTGGGCGGCGTTGTAGCCCAGCTTCCGCTGGCGGATGTTCATGGCGGCCACCTCCAGAATGACGGCGAGATTTCGTCCGGCGGTGACTGGGATGGTGTTCATGGGGATCTTGACGCCCAGAATGTCCGTATACTGATCCTCCAGACCCAGACGGTCATAGGCCTCCTGGGTGTTCCAGGGGACCAGGTTGACCACCAGGTTGATTTCGTTGGAGGTACGCACGGCGCCCATACCAAACAGCTTTGCCACATTCACAATGCCGATTCCCCGCAGCTCGATGTAGTTGCGGATCAGCTCCGGTGAGGTGCCGATGAGGGAGCCCTCCGAGACCTTACGGATCTCCACGGCATCGTCGGCGATGAGACGGTGACCGCGCTTGAGAAGCTCCAGAGCCGTTTCGCTTTTGCCCACGCCGCTGTCGCCGGTGAGGAGCAGACCCTCGCCGTAGACCTCCACCAGGACGCCGTGCCGGGTGATCCTGGGGGCCAGGGCAGAGCGCAGATAGGTGATGATACCGGAGGCCAGGGGGGCAGTGGCCTCGCCGGAGCGCAGAATGGTGATGTTGTGCTTCCGCGCCATTTCCAGGCACTGGTCGTCCACGGGCAGATTCCGGGCAATCAGCAGGGCAGGGGGCTTGTAGGAAAACAGGCGGTCGTAGATCATGCAGCGGTCGGCAGCGGTCTTTTTCTCCAGATAGCTGATCTCCACATTGCCCATGATCTGAAGCCGCATGGGTTCAAAATGGTCAAAATACCCCGCCAGCTGCAGGCCGGGGCGGGCCACATCCTCCACGGTGAGGCGGATGGAATCGTAGTCTGCGGCTTCATAGGCGATTTCCAGCTTGAATTCCTTCACCAGAGAAGACAGCGGGACGCTGTAGGTTTCAATCATATGGGTACCTCCCATCGGCTTTTGGAAATATTATAGCAGTCCTGCGGGGAATATCAACCGCTTTTGCGAAAAAATAGGCGATGGAAGGCATCGTGCGGCGTGCGGACGGGGCGGTCCGTGGCCTGCGGACAATCAGCGGTAACTTTTTCAAAAAATAATGAAAAAAATGCTTGCATTTTTCGGCGAAATCTGGTATGATACCTAAGCGCCCGATTGGGGTGCAAGTTATGTAAGTAATGATTCGGATGGGAGGTGCAATGAATGGCGAAGTGTGATTTTTGTGGCAAGGGCGTTACCTTTGGTATTAAGGTTTCCCACTCCCACAGACGTTCCAACCGCGAGTGGAAGCCCAATGTGAAGCGGGTCAAGGCAGTCGTGAATGGAACTCCCTGCCATGTGTACGCTTGTACCAGATGCCTCCGTTCCAATAAGGT
>CALYTP010000110.1:0-6315 GCA_945486915.1 uncultured Clostridia bacterium
CAACCCTTTTCAGAGTTGACCGATGTGTTTTTTCAGCGCATTTTGCAACGCGCCCAGGGGATGTCCATGGTATTTAATTATGCTGATGCAAAGCGCAAATGCGAATCGAGAAAAGCCTCATTAAGCAAAAGAAGCAGGTGAACTAAAAATTCACCTGCTTCTTTAGGGGATGGGATGTAACCGGACTTGGATATAACAAAACCGCAAGGCGTTGGCCTTGCGGTCTGTTGATGGTGGAGATAAGCGGGATCGAACCGCTGACCTCTTGAATGCCATTCAAGCGCTCTCCCAGCTGAGCTATACCCCCATGTGGACTTGTTTTGTGCGTCTCTGTCAGACAGCTTCTGTATTATAACACAGTCTGCAAAAATGTCAAGCACTTTTTTGAAAAAATATGAATTTAATTTTTCGGTGTCCCTTCGGCGGGATTTTTGCCGCTCAGAGGGGATACACGATTGAATTTTTCGGGATCTATGCTATACTACGAATATAGGAAGACCTGCGGCGAAAGGGGAGTGGAGGATGGAGCTTCGCAAGGTTGACAGCGGGAATGTGTGGCAGATTCTGGCGCTTCAGGTGCAGGAGTCTCAGCGCAATTTCGTCGCCACCAATACGGAAAGCATTGTGGAGGCCTACTGCGCCATTTCCTCCGGCAGTGTTGCGCTGCCGTTTGGCATTTACGATGGGCAGACGCCCGTTGGCTTTCTGATGATTGGCTACGGCTGCCTCGACTGGGAGGATGCGCCCAAGGTCGCCGAGGGAAGCTACAGCATCTGGCGACTGATGATCGATGGGAACCATCAGGGCAAGGGCTATGGAAAAAAAGCCATGGAGCTGGCGCTGTCCTTCATAGCCACCCGGCCCTGCGGCGACAGTGACACGGTCTGGCTCTCCTATGAGCCGGAAAACACCGTTGCCAAAGCCCTCTACCACAGCTTCGGATTCCGGGAAAACGGAGAATTTGACCACGGCGAGGCCATTGCCCTGCGCGAAATCCCCAGAATGTGAAAAATCAGGAGGAAAACCCATGCAGATAACCAAACTGACCCTGACCCCGGAGCAGAAGACTGCTCTGGATTCCGGCTTTGCCGCTGCCTTTGGCGGGGCGCCGGAGCGTTATTTCTCTGCCCCCGGACGGACGGAGATCGGCGGCAACCACACCGATCATCAGCGGGGCAGGGTGCTGGCCGCTGCCGTCAACCTGGACACCCAGGCGGCGGTGAGAATCAACGGTACCAACACCATCCGCATCCTCTCCAAGGGCTATCCCGTGTCCACGGTGGAGCTGTCCCAGCTGACACCCAGGGAAGCGGAGATCAACACCACCCCCGCCCTGATCCGGGGCGTGGCGGCGCGGTTTGCGGAGCTTGGCTGCCCCGTGGCTGGCTTCGACGCTTACTGCGAATCCACCGTTCTTCCCGGCTCCGGCCTGAGCTCCTCTGCGGCCTACGAGGTCCTCATCGGCACCATCATCAACCATCTGTTCTTTGACGGCCGCGTCTCCCAGCCGGAGATCGCCCAGATTGGCCAGTATGCGGAGAATGTGTTCTTCGGCAAGCCCTGCGGCCTGATGGATCAGACTGCCTCCGCTGTGGGAAATCTGGTGACCATCGACTTCTTTGACAAGGAGCACCCGGTGATCACCCCGGTGGCCTTTGACTTCGCTGCCTGCGGCCATGCCCTGTGCATCATCGACAGCCGGGCCAGCCATGCCGACCTGACCGATGAATACGCCGCCATTCCCGGGGAAATCAAAAAAGTCTGCGCCCACTTCGGCAGGGAAGTGCTGACCCAGATCGACGAGGCGGAGTTCTATGCCGCCATTCCCGCCCTGCGGCAAAGCTGCGGCGACCGGGCCGTCATGCGCTGCATCCACTTCTATCAGGAGAATGCCCGGGTGCCCCGTCAGGTGGCGGCGCTGCAGGCAGGGGACTTTGACGAATTTCTCCGGCTCATCGGGCAGAGCGGCCGCTCTTCCTGGATGTATCTGCAGAATGTGATTCCTGCGGGCTACAAGGAGCATCAGGATGTGGCCGTCAGTCTGGCGCTGTGCGAGCATTATCTGCAGGGGAGGGGAGCCTTCCGCGTCCACGGCGGCGGTTTTGCCGGTACGGTGCAGGCTTTCGTTCCCTTCGACCTGCTGGAATCCTTCCGCGCAGGGATCGACGCGGCCCTGGGCGAGGGCGCCTGCCATGTCCTCTCCATCCGTCCCCAGGGCGGCGTGGAGGCATTTGCAGAATAAAAAATCCCAAGAAAGAACCCTGGATACCTTCGCGGGCATCCAGGGTTTTTGACGTTTACCGGTTCATCCAGCTTTTCAGATCGGCAATGAGCTGCCCGGTGCGAAGCTTCACACCTTCATCGTTCAGGTGAAACACCGTATCGTAAAAACAGGAATAAGGGAGATAATAATCCGCAAACCGGGAGATCACCGGGCAGTCCAGCGCTTCGCGCAGCTGTGCTTCAAAGGCGTCGAATTCTGCTTCGGCAGGGGTGAATTCTCCGCTGCCGATGGGATACCCGGCCACCACCAAATTTGCACCCTGGGAGAGGATATAGCGGTTCAGTTCATTCAGCCGCGCGGCTGTTTCCTCGCCCACCTGGGGCACCACCACAGAGCCTTCGGTGAACACAAAGGAATCCTCACCCCGGACGCAGACATCGCCGAAGGCATTGAACCCTGCCCGGGAGTAGCTGGTGCCGGTTTCGGGAACGTTTTTGGGGCTGCCCGTCAGAAACCGCACGGCAGAGGAATAGAGGTAGCCGGGATAGACCTTCAGCATTTGTGGGATGGCCTTCGCCGGGATCAGCTTCCAGAATTCTGGGTGCATTTCCACGGTGATCCAGGCCAGCGCCGGGTCCGGGATGGTGCCGTCATCGTCATAGTCGCTGTGGCAGACAACTACGATGTCCCCTTCGCGGATGTCCAGCTTCCCCATGTTTTCCAGAAAGGCATTGCCCAGACCACCGTGGAGCCCCATGTTGACGACGGGCATTCCCAGGGCTTCCTGGATTTTTTCCGAGTCCACGCCGAAGGCCAGGTTGGAGTTGCCGATGAGGATGATCTTCGGCTCGCCGATGGACCGGAGCCGCTCTGTCTTGTCCAGCAGAGCTGCCTGGAAGCTGCCCAGATTCTGATTCCCGATGACAAAGAAGTGGAGGGCGAAGACCAGCGCCGCCGACAGCAGGAACAGCCCCAGAAAGAGGCAGATTTTTTTAAGAAACTGTTTCATGGCACGGCCCTCATCAGAATTGGAAGTAGACAAATTCGGAGCTGCCTGTCACCGGCATGAAGCACAGGATCAGCCAGATCAGCAGCAGATAGATGCTCCACTTCACCACCGGGCTTCGCCGGGAGACCCAGTCGATCACATCGGTTTTCAGGGAGCAATAATCAAATATACCCAGCAGCGCCATCGATACCGCAGCCTGAAGCAGCAGGGGCAGATCGATCTGGAGAACGCGGAACTGCCAGCAGCCGTTCCCGGCAAGCCCTCGCCCCAGTTCGCTGAGAAGACAGAAGGCATCGGAGAAGGATTCCGCCCGGAAGAAGACCCAGGTGACGCAGCAAAACAGGAACACCACAGCTTGGCGAAGCACAGGGAACCTCTGCTTGCCCTTGCTCAGCAGCTTTTCCAGAACCTGCGCCAGTCCGTGCAGACCGCCCCAGACCACAAACGTCCAGTTGGCGCCGTGCCAGAGGCCGCTGACAAGGAATGTAATGAGCAGATTCCGGCAGGTCTTCCACTTGCCCCGGCGGCTGCCGCCCAGGGGGATGTACACATAATCCCGGAACCAGGTGGACAGGGAAATGTGCCACCGGGACCAGAATTCCCGGATGCTTTTTGCAAAATAGGGGCTGCGGAAATTGGTCATCAGGTCGATGCCCAGCAGCTTTGCCGAGCCGATGGCGATGTCCGAATAGCCGGAGAAATCGCAGTAGATCTGCAGCGCAAAGCAAAGGACAGCCGCCAGCAGATCCAGCGTGGAGCAGCCCGCAAGGTTGGCATAAGCCTGATCCGCCAGAGGGCCCAGCACGTCGGCGATGGCCAGCTTCTTGAAAAAGCCCCAGGCCATCAGCTTCAGGCCATAGGCCGCCTGGTCGCAGCGGAAGGTCTTTTCCCTGCTGATCTGCGGCAGCAGGTTCTCCGTCCGCTCGATGGGGCCGGCCACCAGCTGGGGGAAGAAGGAGACGAAGGTGGCGTAAATGCCGAAGTGACGCTCCGGCTTCACCTTGCCCCGGTAGACATCGATCACATAGCTCAAAGTCTGGAAGGTATAGAAGGAGATGCCCACAGGCAGCAGAACCTTCAGCGTGACAGGGTGCAGCCGGATGGAAAAGAGCCCCAGCAGCCGCACCACACTGTCCGAGAAGAAATTGAAATATTTGAAGAAAAACAGCAGCGACAGGCATATGCCCACGGAGGACACAAGTATTGCTTTCCGCTGTCCCGGCTGCTCCGTCTTTTCCAGCAGGATCCCGGCCAGATAGGAAACGACGGTGGCAGAAAGAATCAGCACGATATAGTTCGGATTCCAGCTCATATAAAAATAGCAGCTGGAAACCAGCAGCAGAGCCCACCGGTATTTGTGCGGCAGCAGCCAATAGAGAACAAATACCACCGGCATGAATACCGCAAAGCCAAGGGAATTGAACAGCAAAGGCAGATCCCCCTTTCTGTAATTGGATACTATTCTTCGATTAAAACCTCACAATCTTTCCGGTCTGATTTGTGTAAAACTGCGTTGTCGTCTTTGCTTGACGTCAGCCAAGCTGCACGTCGCCTTGTTTTACGCAAATCATCCTCGGAAATCTTTGTGAGCTTTTCATCAAAGACTAGTATGAAATACCCCGCCGGGCGGCGGGGTATTTTGGTTTGGATGATGTTACATCTTCTCGGGAGCGGAGAAGCCCAGGATCTGGATGCAGACTTCCAGAATGTTCTTGGCGAGGCCGATGAGGGAGATGTAGCCTGCCTTGAGGTTCTCGTCCTCCTCGGTGAGGATCCGGGTCTCGTGGTAGAACTTGTTGACGCAGCCCGCCAGTTCATAGATGTAGGCGCAGATCAGGTTGGGGGCGGAGGTGCGCAGGGCGGTCTCCAGGGTGGGGCCCAGCTTGGTGATGGAGAGCATCAGCTCCTTGGCAAAGACATTGGCAGGAGCCTGAATGGGCAGGTGCTCCCAGGCGCCGTAGCGGGACAGGATGCTCTTGATCCGGACGATGGTATAGAGGATATAGGGGCCGGTGTTGCCCTCGAAGGCGGCAAAGCGCTCCATATCGAAGTTGTAGTCCTTGGTGGGCTGGTTACTCAGGTCGCCGTATTTCAGGGCGGCCATGGCGATTTTTGCGGTGGTTTCCTCCACTTCGTCCTCAGCCACGATCTGGTTCTCCACAACCTTGGTACGAACAAAGTCCGTCATGTCGGCAATCAGCTGCTCCAGCCGGAGGACGCCGCCGTCTCTGGTCTTGAAGGGCTTGCCGTCCTTGCCGTTCATGGTGCCGAAGCCCACGTGCTCCAGCTGGGTTTCGGGCTTGACGATGCCTGCCTTCCGGGCAGCCCGGAATACCTGTTCAAAGTGCAGGTTCTGCCGCTTGTCGGTGACATAGAGCACCTTCTCGGGATTCCAGTCCTGCATCCGCTGCACGAGGGTGGCAAGGTCGGTGGTGGCGTAGATGGCGGAGCCGTCGGACTTGACCAGAATGCAGGGGGGCATTTCCTTTTTGTCCCCGGCTTCCGCCACGGGGATGACCCAGGCACCCTCGGAGGGAACGGCGATGCCCCGGTTCTTCATATCCTCCACCATGGCGGGGATATAGGGATCGGCATCGGATTCGCCCAGCCATTTCTCAAAATGGACATCCAGATTGTCGTAGTTCTTCTTCAGGTCGGCCACGGACACATTCATGATGTGCTGCCACAGCGCCCGGTAGCCCCGGCGGCCCTGCTGCAGCTCCAGGGTTGCCTGGTGCGCCTTGTGGGAGAATTCGGGGTCGGATTTCTTTGCGGAGGCGGTGGGGTAGATCTCCTCCAGATCGGTGACGGTGAAGGGAGCATCCTCGGGGTACTCCCCGGTGAAGCTTTCGTCAAAATAGGGCAGCTCCGGCTCCCGCTCCTGAAGCTCGGCGATGATGAGGCCCATCTGCAGTCCCCAGTCGCCCAGATGTACATCGCCGATGGCGTTGTAGCCCAGGAACTTGTACAGCCGCTTCAGGGCTTCGCCGATGATGGCAGGCCGCAGATGGCCGATGTGCAGGGGCTTTGCCACGTTGGCTCCGCCGTAGTCCACCACGATGGTCTTGCCTTCGCCGATTTT
>CALYTP010000111.1:0-6297 GCA_945486915.1 uncultured Clostridia bacterium
TCCTCGGACACTTCACAACATATTGTGTTGTGCTTACTAAAGCTGATAACCTAAATTACAATTTGCCACAATGCTGAGTCAAACCGATATGCACATAACATAAAAAAGGAGCGCTTCGGCGCTCCTTTTTGCGGTCAATATAGGTGCCCGGCCATTTGTAGGGGCGGTTAATTAGGGTCTGGAAATCCCGCTTTTCGTTCCCAGAGGGCCAGCAGGGAGCCGTCTTTTACGGTGACGGCGGCTTCCCTTCCGGTGAAGTGGTTGCTCACCCCCAGAGGGAAGTCGCTGGTGAGGGTGATGTCCTCCGCCTGGTAGTACAGTCCCCGGATGCTGACGCCCACGGCATCCCTGCCCATGCAGAACAGGGAAAAATCCCCTTCGCACCCCTCCGGGAAGCGGAGGGTGCCGTCTTTGATCACGCAGGCCAGATAGTCCCTGCCCACCAGAATCCCCAAGGCGCCGTGCCGGGCAAGATAGGCAAGGGTCTGGAAATTGGCCACGGTGTGATCCAGCCGTTTGCCGTCCATGCCGCCGTAGATCACAAAGCGGCGAAAGCCCCGCTCCAGCCCCAGCTTCACCGCCAGCATGGCGTCGGTGTCGTCCTTCTCCACAGGGTACACCACCGCCTGCTCCGGCACATAGCCCAGGGAATCGAAGTCCCCGATGACCGCATCCGGGGTCAGCCCCAGCGCCTGAACGTGGCGCAGGCCGCCGTCGGCTGCGATGAGAAAGTCATCCTCCCCGATGGGCTGCGCCAGAGCGTCAAACTCCGCCGCGCAGAAAAGAATACAATCTGCCATACCGGTTCCCTCCCGTTTTGGGTTATTCTACCACACCCGGCGGGGAAAAGAAACGTTTTTTTCATTCTTTTTACATTTCTTTCGGACATTACAGATTTTTCAGACAAAAAAAACGATTGAATTCCCTAAAAAAACATGATATAATAACAGCCAAAATATGATCGAAAGGATCTGTCACCATGTTGAAAATGATAAATCGCTGTCTTGCGCTGGTGCTGGCAGCTTCTTTATGCTTCGGTCTGATGGTTTTCCCCGCCTCTGCCGAGGAAGTCGGGGAAGCCGAAGAGAAGGTCAACCTGATGCGCAAGCCCGAAACCCTCACCGAAATGGACACCTCCGAGGGTGAGGCCAAGACCTTCTGGGCCCAGTATTCCATCCCCCGCAGCTGGATCCGCACCGTGGAATTCCACGACACCCTGGACGATGCCCCGGAAAACACCCTGGACTTCTCCGCCAACTACGACGGCAGCGTCATCGGCTGGTACACCCCCGGGCAGCTTCACATCGCCGCCGACGGCAAAATCACCCTGAACGAGGATTCCTCCTGGATGTTCGCCTACTTCACCAACCTGAAGGAAATCAAGTTCAACGGCTGTGTGGACACCTCCCGGGTCACCGACATGGAGGCCATGTTCTACTTCTGCTACCGGCTGGAGTCCGTGGACGTGGGCGGCTTCGACACCGCCAACGTCACCAATATGAACAAGATGTTCGGCTACTGCGAGAAGCTGCAAAGCCTGGACGTCAGCAGCTTTGACACCTCCAAGGTGGAGGACTTCAGCTACATGTTCACCTTCTGCCGCCTGATCCCCGAGCTGGACCTGTCCAATTTCAACACCTCCGCCGGCAAGTACATGCTGTCCATGTTCTACCGCTGTGAGCACCTGAAAAATCTGGATACCAGCCATTTCGATTTTTCCAATGTGGTCTCCAAAATCCATTTTGACGACTACGTCGGCATCAAATAAAAAAGCAGCTCCCCGCTCCGTCAAAAAACGAGCGGGGAGCTTTTTGCCAATCCCATTGCACATAACGTTTTGTGCTTATCGGGTTAACGCAGCAAATTGTAATTTGACGGGGCAAAACTTTCTTGCGCCGCAGCGCATATCGAGTGCCATGCACATATCGATTGCGAAGCAAATATCAATTGCGAAGCAAATATCGTTTTGATATATCGATATCTTTCCCACGGGAAAGTCGATATTGCCTTCGGCATCGATATTGATCGGTTGATCAAATGAGATACTTCGTATGTGCACCGCCAAATTGCAATTTTTATGATATTCACCCCACAGCGGCTGTTGTGTCAGCCCCTGATGGCCTCCCAAAGCTGCCGGTAATCGGCCAGGTGGTGGATTTTTTCCTCGTGGACGTAGCCCCGCTGGCCGATGTACAGTCCCGACAGCTCCTCCCGGGCGGTGCCGCTCAGGTTCAGACTCCAGTCCTTGCAGGAGATGTACCTTCCCTCCGCGCTGTAGTCCTCGTCCTGGGGAAGCTTCCCGTTCTCGTCCGCCAGGATCTGATAGGCCTGCTGGAAGGCCTCCGGGTTTTCGAACAGGAAGAAGTGGCTTTCCTCCGCCTGCATATCGGCGATGGCGGCGATGGTGGAGGCGTAGGCGTACATCTCCATGGCCTCCTGACCGCCATTTCCTGTGCGGAACTGGGTCAGCTGGACGGACACCACCCCGTCGCCGTTGAGGTCGCTGCCCATTTCCTCCAGCGCGGCGGTGAGGGCCGCGGCGGTTTCCTCGGAGATGCCGGATTCCGTGACGCAGGCAAATTTGTAGTCCGGCCTGGTGACGCCGATACCCAGCGCGTCCTTGAACATGGGCACGAAAATCACCAGCGCCACAATGCCGATGAGAAGCGGCCATTTATAATAGTAAAACCAGGTTTTGATTTTTGTCTTCAGAGAGTAGTGCGGCTCCGTGCCGGGGATGTAGCCAAGCTGCTTTTTCATGGGTTTGTCGTTCCTCCGCGGTTTTTGAATATATGCTTATCGGGTTAACTCAGCAAATTGTAATTTGGCGGGGTGCACCAAAGGCTCCCTCTGGGAGGGAGCTGTCAGCCAAAGGCTGACTGAGGGAGAGAGCCCCGGTTCTTTTGATGCGTAACGAGGGAAGCGCTGGTGGTCGACCAACGCTCTCTCCTTCAGTCCGCTTCGCGGCCAGCTCCCTCCCAGAGGGAGCCTTGGTGCACGCTGTTCGTTACCCGGTTCCATGCAACGCACAGATAAATTACAATTTGCCGCAATGCTGAGTCAAACCGATATGCATTTTGAAATATTATACCAGTATACCTCCGGTTTGTAAAGAAATCGTTGCGGATGGGTAACGAATTGGCAAGCCCCTGTCGTACGGGAGAGAGTGAATAGTGAATAGTGAATAGTGAAGAGTGGAGAGTGGAGATAGCGAAAAGGGGTCCATTCTCCGATAGAAATCCGCAAATAATATGAAAAAAAGCTTTACTTTTGGGCAAACTTATGATATCATCAAAAGGCTGGCTATGGCCTGCCCATGATCCGCAGCTCAGCAGTGGGATTCACCTACCCCTGTCTTAGCCGCCGGACGTATTATTATGAAAGGTGGAAACACACAATGATTCAGAAGGAAAAGAAGACCCAGGTCATCCTGGACAACGCTACCCACGAGGGCGACACCGGTTCCCCCGAGGTTCAGATCGCCATCCTCACCGCCCGCATCAACGAGCTGACCGAGCACCTGCGCGTCCACAAGCACGACAACCACTCCCGCCGTGGTCTGCTGATGATGGTCGGTAAGCGCCGCAAGATGCTGGACTATCTGGCCAACAAGGACATCAACCGCTATCGTGCCCTGATCGCCAAGCTGGGTATCCGTAAGTAAGAATTGTCAGAGGCGACGGGCTTCCGTCGCCTCTTTCAAGCATTCGCCCATTCGGGAGTATTTTAGCAATTGAAAGAGTTTCCGGGCTCTCCGGCGGCTGTTTCAATGGCTAAACCTCCCGAACAAAACACAAAAATGGAGGTAAATATTTCATGGTAACCCACAAGCAATTCCCCAACCACAAGGTTTTCGAAATGGAAATCGGCGGCCGCCCCTTCACCGTGGAGACCGGCAAGGTGGCAGAATTGGCCAACGCCGAGTGCATCTGCCGCTATGGCGACACCGTGGTGCTGGTCACCTGCACCGCCAACCCCATCCCCAAGGCCGGCATCGACTACTTCCCCCTGACCATCGAGTTTGAGGAGAGAATGTACTCCGTGGGCCGCATCCCCGGCTCCTTCAACCGCCGGGAGGGCAAGCCTTCCGAGCGGGGCATCCTGAACAGCCGCATCATCGACCGGCCCATGCGCCCCCTGTTTGACGAGGAGCTGCGCAACGACACCGTGGTCACCTGCACCGTGCTGGCCAACGACTACGACAACCCCGTGGAGATCGTGGCTTCCCTGGGCGCCTCCATCGCCATCGCTTCCTCCGATGTGCCCTGGAACGGCCCTGTCGCCACCACCAACGTCTGCCACCTGAACGGCAGGTATATCGTCAACCCCTCCACCGAGGAGCGGGAGGCTGCCGACTGCTTCGTGTGCATCTCCTCCACCTTCGAGAAGGTGGTCATGATCGAGACCGAGGCCAACGAGGCTCCCGAGGCCGTGGTGCTGGAGTCCATCCGCATCGCCCACGAGACCAACATGGAGATCGTCAAGTTCATCAACGGTATCGTTGCTGAAATCGGCAAGCCCAAGTTCACCTTCGAGAAGGCCGCCGTCAACCACGACCTGCTGGACGACCTGATGGCCTACGGCCTGGACCAGATCGAGTACGCCCTGGACACCGACGACAAGAACGTCCGGGAGGAGCGGCTCACCGCCGCCCGGCTGGACTTTGCCGACAAGTTCGCCGACAAGTATGAGGACTTCGAGACCCACATCGAGGTCTGCCTGTACAAGATGCAGAAGAAGGTGGTCAAGAAGTGGCTGCTGCAGGGCAAGCGCGTGGACGGCCGCGGCATGGACGAGATCCGTCCCCTGGCTGCCGAGGTTGGCGTCCTGCCCCGGGTTCACGGCTCCGGCCTGTTCACCCGCGGTCAGACCCAGGTTCTTTCCATCTGCACCCTGAACACCCTGTCCGCCGCCCAGAAGCTGGACACCATCTACCAGGAGGATACCAAGCGGTATATCCACCACTACAACTTCCCCGCCTTCTCCACCGGTGAGGCCCGTGCCGCCCGCTCCACCTCCCGCCGGGAGATCGGCCACGGCGCCCTGGCCGAGAAGGCCCTGCTGCCCGTGATCCCCAGCATCGAGGAGTTCCCCTACGCCATCCGGGTGGTCTCCGAGGTGCTTAGCTCCAACGGCTCCACCTCCCAGGGCTCCATCTGCGGCTCCACCCTGGCTCTGATGGACGCCGGCGTGCCCATCAAGCGTCCCGTGGCAGGCATCTCCTGCGGCCTGATCTCCGACCAGGAGACCGGCGAGTGGAGAACCTTCACCGACATCCAGGGTGTTGAGGACTTCCACGGCGAGATGGACTTCAAGGTGGCCGGCACCACCGAGGGCATCACCGCCATCCAGATGGACCTGAAGAACAAGGGTCTGACCATGGAGATCATCGCCGACGCTCTGGAGCGCTGCCGCAAGGCCCGCCTGGAGATCCTCAGCGAGATCATCCTGCCCTGCATCCCCGCACCCCGGGCCGAGGTCTCCGAGTTCGCGCCCAAGATGCTGAGCCTGAAGATTCCCGTGGACAAGATCCGCGAGGTCATCGGCTCCGGCGGCAAGACCATCCAGAAGATCTGCGCCGACACCGGCGCCAAGGTGGACATCGATGACGACGGCTCCGTCTTCATCTCCGCCGTGGACTCCGCCGCTGCCGACGCCGCCAAGAAGATGATCGACGACATCTGCTTCGTCCCCGAGGTGGGCAAGATCTACTGCGGCAAGGTGGTTCGCATCCTGCCCATCGGCGCCTTCGTGGAGATCGCCCCCGGCCATGACGGCATGGTGCACATCTCCAAGCTGGAGAACCGCCGGGTCGAGAAGGTGGAAGACGTGCTGAACCTGGGCGACATGACCTACGTCAAGTTCATGGGCTTCGACGAAAAGGGCCGCGCCAACTTCAGCCGCAAGGACGCCCTGAAGGAAATGGAGAACAAGTAAGTTCCAATGCATATTCGCCCCTCCCAAATAACCGGGAGGGGCGATTTTATATAATGTGCATATCGGTTTGACTCAGCAAATTGCAATTTGGCGGGGTGGATAAACGGGAAACCGAACCGCGCGGCGGAACCCAAGGCTCCCTCTGCGAGGGAGCTGGCCGCGAAGCGGACTGAAGGAGAGAGCGTAGGTCGACCACCAGCGCTTCATACGATACCGCATCAAAAAATCCGGGGCTCTCTCCCTCAGTCAGCCTTTGGCTGACAGCTCCCTCCCAGAGGGAGCCTTGATTGGTGCTAACGTTTGCGCGGAGCGAAGCGACCTTGGCTCTCCCTTTGGGAGAGCTGGCTGCCCCGAAAGGGG
>CALYTP010000112.1:0-6219 GCA_945486915.1 uncultured Clostridia bacterium
TCGCTTCGCTCCATACCATGTCCAACAAAATACCATTCATCGGAACACACAGTCGGCCCACGTGGCGGGAGGCTGATAGCCTCCCCTACAGTGGCTGGGGCGTAATTCGCACCGCCAAATCAGACCGGCAATGCCTCTTACCGGGCAGCCAGCAGATTTTCCATATTATAAAGGCCCAGGGGCTTGCCGGCGATGAACCGGGCGGCGTCCACCGCGCCCTCTGCCAGCATGGCCCGGTTGCCTGCCTCGTGGCGCAGAGTCAGGGTCTGGTTGGCGGTGCAGATGTGCACCTCGTGAATGCCCACCACGCTGCCCATGCGCAGGGAGCTGACGCCGATCTCGTCCTTGGTGCGCTTACCCTCGCCGGCGCGGCCGCAGTGCTCCACGGCGTTGGGGCGGACTTCCTTCACGGCATTGAACAGCATGTGGGCGGTGCCGCTGGGGGCATCCACCTTGCGGTTGTGGTGAACCTCCACGATCTCAATGTCAGCATCGGGGAAGAAAGCAGCCGCCTGCCTGGCAAGGCTGCACAGCACCGCGATGCCCAGACTCATATTGCCGGAATAGAATACGGGAATCTCCCGGGCGGCATCCAGAATCAGCTGCTTTTCCTCCGGAGTGTGGCCGGTGGTGCCGATGACGGCGGCAGCGCCGATGGATTTTGCGTAGTTCAGCACATCGGCCACGGCGGTGTGGTGGGAGAAGTCGATGACCACATCCGCCTCCACCCTGCCCAGCTCGGCAAAGGTTTTGGGGACGCCGTTTTCACCATCGATGCTCACCCGGCCCACGGTCTCCTGTCCCAGGAAGCCGTCGATCAGCTTGCCCATGGCGCCGTTGGCGCCGCAGATAATGGCTCTCATACGTTGACCCCCAGATCACGCATCCGTTGGAACATCCGGGCGCGGTTGGCTTCGGTCATGGGCGTCAGAGGCAGGCGGATGTTCTCCACACCGTAGCCCATGGCGCTGACGGCGGCCTTGGCGGGGATGGGGTTGACCTCACAGAACAGGTCGTTGATGAGATCCAGATACCGGCACTGCATCTTTGCGGCAGAGGCGATATCGCCGGCAAAGAAGGCATCGGTCATGGCCACAGCCTGGGCGGGGATCACGTTACTGAGCACGCTGATGGTGCCCTTGGCGCCCATGGCCATCATGGGAACGGTCAGGCCGTCCTCGCCGGAGTAGACATCGATCCGGTCGCCGCAGCAGGCAAACAGCTCCACCACCTGGGACATGTTGCCGCTGGCCTCCTTGATGGCGGCGATGTTGGGATGCTTTGCCAGCTCCGCCACGGTGGCAGGCAGCAGGTTGCAGCCGGTGCGGGAGGGGACGTTATACAGGATGATGGGCTTATCGGACTTGTCGGCGATGGCGCTGAAGTGGGCGATCAGGCCGTTCTGGGTGGCCTTGTTATAGTAAGGAGTCACCACCAGCATGGCGTCGGCACCGATGGCGCAGGCGTTTTGGGTGTACTCCATGGCATGGGCGGTGTTGTTGGTGCCGGTACCGGCAATGACGGGCACCCGGCCGTTAACCCAGTCAACGGTGAAGCGGATGACTTCATTGCGCTCGGCGGGGCTCAGAGTCGCGCTCTCGCCGGTGGTGCCCACAGCCACCAGAGCGTTGATGCCGGAGGCCAGCTGGAAGTCGATAAAGCGGCCCAGCGCCTCATAATCCACGCCGGTAGCGGTCATGGGGGTGACCATGGCGGTGGCCATGCCCTTGAAAATGGTATTCTGTCTCATGGTTTTCTTTCTCCTTTGTCTTGCTGGAATATCCTTGTCTTTCAGACAATTAAGTTAAAATATTCGTACAGGGGGATGAGCTTTTCCAGGAACTGCCCGGCTCTTTCCCCCAGCGCGGGGCCGAATATGGCATCGCCCACAGGCTCGTGGCGAATGAGGTCCACGTCGCTCTTCCAGGCGAAGTAGGGCTGCAGCTCGGGGATGGGCGCCTCCCTGGGCCGCTTGTAGCAGGTGGCGGTGACCTCCATGCCCACAGCCTTCTGGACGGAATCCAGCATGGTGAGGAATTCCTCCGGCCTTGCCGCGATCCGGCTGCGGAATTCCTGCATGGCAGCGACCTTGGGGCGCCAGAGGGAGAAGCCGTAGTTCACGCCCTCGGGGCGGATCTCAAAAAACAGGCAGGGGTTTTCCGCCCACCATTCGCTCTCCCGCCGGATGCAGATCCACAGGCTCTCCTTATAGGGGTCGGGATGGTGAAGCCGGGCATCGCGGTAGATCCTGCTGACCTTCAGAATGCTTCCGGGCCGCTCCAGAAAGGGCTGAAACAGATCCGCCCCCAGCGCCTTCATGGGCTGATAGAGGGTATCCACATACTGTTTTTTATGCTCCAGGAACCATTCCCGGTTGTTGTTCATGCGAATTCCCCAGAGAAAATCAATGGTCTCGGGGGTAAAGCCGGTAAACATAGCCATTTTCTCCATTCCATCGATTTATCATACTATTTCTCGATAAAATGGTTAATACCATTTTATCCTGCGCTTAGCGCGCAGACCGCCAGTGGCGGTGAGAAATGTATGGACTACGTTTTTTAGCGGCGATGCCGCTGACCGCAAGACTGCGGTCTCATAAAACGGTATTTAACCGTTTTATGAAAAACTAGTATCAGACCCGGCGGATCGTGTCCCATTCACTGCACGGATCTTTATGCCTTGTTTTCCAACGGAGCTGATTGAGGTACTTTGTGGGGACCTCCCGGTCGGGGATCTCCAGCACATAGCGCTCGGAAGCATTGATGAGGGTGGTGCCGTTGTAATCCCGAACCCGTGCCTGGGTGCCGTCATAGCACATATGGACATGGCCGTGGAGCATGTAGGCCGGTTTGTAGCGGTCGAGAAACTCCCGCAGGCAGGCAAAGCCCCGGTGGGCCGGGTCCTCCGCGTCCCCCAGTCCCTCGGCAGGCGAATGGGTCACCAGAATATCCACGCCCCTGCACCGCCACAGCGGAAACCGGAGCTTGCGGATTCTTCTGCGCATCTGGCGCTCGGTATACTGGTGCTTGCCGGGATGGTACCTGCGGCAGCCGCCCAGGCCCATGATCCGCACGCCGTTGTACTCCACAATGGCATCATCGATGCAGTCGCAGCCCTCAGGGGGATGCTGGTCATAGTGGGTATCGTGATTGCCAGGGACATACAGCACCGGGCAGCGGGCCATGGTCACCAGAAACTGAAGATAGCTGGATTTCAGGTCGCCGCAGGAAATGATGAGATCATAATCCGCCAGCTTCCCCGGGGTGTAGTATTCCCACAGTGCCGGACACTCTTCATCGGAGATGAATAAAAGCTTCATCTTTGTTCGCTTCTTTCTGTGCAGGGATGGTTTCTCTGTACACGCCCAGCTCCCGGACCATATTCCGGGACATGGGAAGCACCTCGTCAAAGGTGGGGATGGAGCCGCTGACATTGGCACAGAGCCAATCCATATGGAGCAGCTCATCCAGGGTAAAGGTGGTATCGCTGCCGGGATTCTTCACGCTGCCGTCGCTGGCAAGGATACGGCGGGCAAAGGGATCCAGGGTATGGTCCATGATGCTGCGCTGCAGATTCTTTGCCAGCATACGCACCCCCTGGGGCAGATGGTCGGACAGGTCCAGGTCAATGACGCCGGTGTCCATACCCATCCAGTAGTTCCTGCCGGAGCCGTCCCGGTCATTTTTCAGGCTGCCGGAGAGGATGCCCCGGACCACCTTCTCATAGAATTTTCCCCAGACCCACACCGGGGACGCCAGGGAGATCAGATCGCCCTTGTCGTCCAGCAGGTAGGTGCCGTAATTGCAGAAGTCCAGATACATTTTGGACTGCACGGGGATATCCCGGTTGGAGACCACCCGGATGCCGTCGGCAAAGAAATCCGCCTGGGGCGTACCCGGCAGGCAGGACCAGCGAAGCTCGATCTGAGCCCGGGGATTGGTCATCAGCGCCCCCAGGGCGAAGGCATTGATGGAGGCGGGAACGCCGTAGATCGGATAAGAAGCGATGTAGCCGATCCGGTCGTTCTGGGCCATGGCGCCGGCAATGGCGCCGGTGATGAATTTGCCCTCAAAGACCCGGCCGTAGTAGGTCCGGATGCTGGAATAGGGCTGATCCAGGGAGCAGTTGAAGAAGAAGACCTTGGGATGCTTCACCGCGGCCTTCAGCGTGGCGTGGCTCATCTGGGGCACGGTGGTGAAGATCACCTGGGCGCCCTCGTCCACAGCAAGCTCGATGAGCCGGTCCACCTCCTCGGGGGTATCCGCCTGGAAGTAGCTGCGGACAACCACCTTGCTGCCCAGCTCCTGCTCCATGTATTCCCTGCCCTTGTCGTGGCCCAGGGTCCAGCCGCTCATGCCGGGGGTCAGCTGCTGGATGAAGGCCACATGCACCCGGTCGGGCGTGGTGAATCTCGTGAGAATGCCGGGCTTTTCGGCCTCCATCTGAGGCTCCACCTTCACCGCGTCGGTGTTCACACTGACGATGTCCTCCCAGAGGCTTGCCACAGACTTTTTCAGCTCCGCGGTGGAGAGCCTGCTCAGGTCCTCAAAGGGATAGAGCTTCAGCCAGAGCAGCAGTGCCTCCTCCGGCAGGATATCCAGCTGACGGGTATTGACGGCGGCCAGCGCCTCCCGGAAATACTGGAAGCGGGCATTGAAGGTGCGGCGCTCATCCTCCGTCCAGCGCTCGCCGGGCTCCCGTCCCAGCAGGGACATGAGCTTGCCGTAGTCATTGGGGCGGCGGAACTGGACGGTATACAGGCCGGAGGCCTTGAAAAAATCGAGAAATTCATAGTAGGCCACGATCCGGGGGTCCTGACTTCTCTGGGGCAGGACCCGCTTGATCTGGGCCGGAATTCTGGGCGCATCGAAGTAGCGCAGAACGCTGACCCGCTTATTGCCCTCCTGGACATAGAAATCGCCCAGGTATTCATAACAGATAATAGGGTCCCGGATCCCCTCACTCAGATGGGCCTCGCAAAGCGAGACCCATTTGGTGGCAAACTCCGATTTGGGGGAAAGCAGCGGACGGAAGCTGGGGGTAAAGGCCGTGATCCGGCCCGCAGACTTCACGCCCACAATGCGGTCGGCGGGAATCTCCATGACACCGATATCCACAACGGTTGTGGAATTGATATCGGGAACCAGTTCATCCAACACAGCCGGGTTCTCCGGCTTTCCGGCGGCAGCAAGCTCATCGGCTTCCTTCTGCCCCAGGCGAAGTGCCTTCACGTATTCTTCCCGAGCGTCTAGCAGCGACATCGCATCCTCCTGATTCATGTGATTCAAGGCTGTCCTAAGCATATCTGCAAATTGTAATTTGCGTGAGAGTGGAGATTGAAGAGTGTAGAGTGAAGATAATGAAATAGATCCGTTTCCTTTATCATCTATACCGTTGAATTCTGCATAAGAAACACGGAAGCCGTAAGTTTCAGTTATCTCCACTCTCCACTCTTCAATCTCCAATCTAACTGTAAAATTACAATTTCACGATCAGCTCCGGGAGCCGATGGGTAAACGTAATTTTTCACATATATCATAGAATATTTTTGTGGAAAATGCAAATGTTTTTCTCTCAGAGACCATAGATTCGGAATTATATCCATGTTGGAACCGTCCCAAAAGCAAGATATTACACACCTTGCCCTTGCCATACAAAAGCAGCCCCGCCATAGGCGGGGCTGGGGGGAACGGAAAAAGCGGTATGGGGTTACTCTCCCCTGAGAAGCTGCTGCTTGCGGAACTGGAGGGTATAGAGCTGATAGTATCTGCCCTTCAGGTGCAGCAGCTCCTGATGGGTGCCCTGCTCCAGAATCTCGCCGTGGGACAGGAGGATGATGTTGTCCGCGTGCTGGATGGTGCTCAGCCGGTGGGCAACGATCAGCATGGTGCCAATGTTCTTCATCTTCTCCAGGGAGTCCTGGATCAGCATCTCCGTCTCGGTGTCGATGTTGGCGGTGGCCTCATCGAGAATCATGACGGAGGGCTTGTGAATAATGGTTCTGGCAAAGGACAGCAGCTGGCGCTGGCCGGCGGAGAAGTTGTTGCCCCGCTCCCGGACCACCTCGTCCAGGCCGTTTTCCAGCCTGCGGATGAAGGTATCCGCGTTGACGTAGCGGCAGGCCTTCCAGACCTCCTCATCGCAGATGCCCTCGGAGCGCAGGACGATGTTGCTGCGGATATCGCCGGAGAACAGGAACACATCCTGCAGCATCTGGCC
>CALYTP010000113.1:0-6170 GCA_945486915.1 uncultured Clostridia bacterium
GTGTACCGGGCGGAGGCCCCGGCCCAGGACAGCTACTTTAACGTGCTGCTCTACGCCGCCCTGTTCCACCAGTGCATCGCCGGACCCATCGTCCGCTACGCCTCCATCGACCGGGAGCTGTTCGGCCATCGTACCCCGGAGCTGGCCGCCGGCGTATCCCGGTTCAGCGCGGGCCTTGCCAAGAAGGTGCTGCTGGCCAACCCCTGCGGCGCCCTGGCGGACGCCCTGATTCTGCCCGCCTCCACCGCCTCCAACCCAGAGCTGCTGGCGGAAAACCTGAGCTATTTCCAGAACCTCTCCGTGCTGGGCGCCTGGGTGGGCATCATCGCCTTCTCGCTGCACATCTATCTGGACTTCTCCGCCTACTCCGACATGGCCATCGGCATGGGCAAAATGCTGGGCCTGCACTACCCGGAAAACTTCCGCTACCCCTACATCTCCCGCACCGTCACCGAATTCTGGCGGCGGTGGCACATCTCCCTGGGCACCTTCTTCCGGGATTATGTCTACATCCCCCTGGGCGGCAGCCGGTGCAGCTTCCTGCGCGCTATGCTGAACACCCTGGTGGTGTGGGCGCTCACCGGCCTCTGGCACGGGGCCAGCTGGAATTTTGTGGTTTGGGGACTGTGGATGTTCGTATTTCTGATGCTGGAGCGGCTGTTCCTGAAGCGCTTTCTGGAAAAGGCGCCCCTGGTTTCCAACCTCTATCTGCTCATTGTGGTGGCCCTGGGCTGGGTGATCTTCCGGTTCACAGACCTCACCGTCTGCGCCCAGCTGCTGCGCACCCTCTTCGGCTGCAGCGGCAATCCGCTGACCAGCTTCACCGACACCATCCAGCTCAGGAGCAATGTGGTGCTGCTGGCGGTGTGCTGCTTCGCCTGCACCCCGGTGATGGGCCGCTTCAAAGCATTCCTGGAGGGCCATCTGGGGGAAGATGCCCGGAGGGTCTGGAATGTGGTGCTCTATGCCCTGGTGCCCGTGGCGCTGCTGCTGCTGTCCACGGCCAATCTCGTGGGCGACAGCTACAATCCCTTCCTCTATTTCCAGTTCTGAGGTAATCGACTATGGCTCATAATAAATACATCCGCAAATCCACCGGCCTGAGCGCCGGGCTGTCCTTTCCCTTTTTTGCGGCGCTCACCATTCTGACGGTGGTGTCCTTCTGCATCCCCCTGCGCCCCACCCAGTCCCAGATGGAGAAGCGAAAGCTCCAGGAATTCCCGGCGTTTTCCGTGGACGGCCTGGTTTCCGGGGATTATTTTGACGAAATCAACCTCTGGTTCTCCGACACCTTCCCCGGGCGGGAGGGCTGGCTGCAGCTGGCCTCCTTCACCAGCTCCCTGCACGGCAGCTCCGAGCTGGCCATCGAAGGCGACCTGCCCATGGAGCTTATGGAGGTTCCCGACTTCCAGGAGGAGCCGCCGGTGACGAACCCCCCGCCGGAGCAGCCGGAGGATACGCCGCCCGTTGTTATGGAAACCGAACCAACGGAACCGGAAGCCACGGAAGCCGAACCTGCCGAGCCTGCGGAAACCGAGCCCGCTGCCACGGAGCCTGCCCCCACCGCATGGGGCGGCGTGGACGCGGCCAACGACGAGGACATCCTCTGGACCGAGAGCGTCATCCAGATCGGCGACTCCGTATTCAGCGCCCTGGGCTTCTCCCAGGACAACAGCCGCAGCTACATCGCCGCCATCAACGACTTTGCCGCCGACGCGGAGGAGGCGGGCATCACCGTGGTCAGCGCCCCGCCCCCCACGGCGGTGGGCATTCTGGTGGAGGAGGAATTCCAGTACAAGCTCCGCTCCTCCAGCCAGGTGGACATCCTGCGCTACCTCCACGACGGGATCAGCGACAGCGTGGTGAAGGTGGACACCGTCAGCGCCCTGCTGGCCCACAACGACGAATACATCTATTTCCGCACCGATCATCACTGGACGGCTTTGGGCGCATACTATGCCTATGCGGCCGTGTGCCGGGCGCTGGGCATGGAGCCGGTGGACATCGACACCATGGAGATCATCGACATGGGCGATTTCATCGGCAGTCTCTACGGCCGGGCCAAGAACCCCTGGAAGCTGAAGCGGGACAACCTGTACGTCTACATGCCCCAGGGCGACATCACCAACACCGTCTACTATTCCACCATCTACGGCAGCGGACAGGACTACCCCATGCTGACGGTGGACGCCAACTGGAGCGACGACAGCAAATACAGCGTCTTCGGCACCGACTGGCCCATCAACCATCTGGAAAACAGAGATCAGAAGGGCAAGCCCAACTGCATCGTGGTGAAGGACTCCTTCGGCAACTGCTTCCTGCCCTTCCTGACCCAGAATTTTGAGAACATCTATGCCGTGGACTACCGGAAATTCCGGGATATGCCCCTGATCCAGCTGGCGGAAGCCTATGATTGTGATTATGTCATCTTCATGCCCTACCTGGCGGCCACCCAGTCGGTGGACGGCCCCAGCATGATCTCCAACCTCTGCCATTACTAAGGAGAAAAAGCCATGATCGTTGTCATTGACATTGGGAACACCACGGTGACCCTCTCCGGCATTGAGGGGGACCGGGTCCTCTTCAGCGGCACGGCGGAAACCAACCGGGATTGGGACGCGGACCGCTATGAAGCGGAATTCCGTCCGATTCTGGAAGGGATAACCTGCGAAGGGGCGGTTCTGTCCAGCGTGGTGCCCCAGATCACCGACGCCTGCCGGGAGAGCTGCCGCCGGATTCTGGGGACGGCGCCCATGGTGGTGAACACGGAAACCGAAACGGGGCTGACCATCGACCTGCCGGAGCCGGAGAAGGTGGGCCGGGACCGTCTGGCGGACGCGGCCTGGGCGGCGGAATACTATCCCCTCCCCGCCGTCACCGCAGATCTGGGCACCGCCAGCACCTTCAATGTGATCCTGCCGGGGAAGATTTTCGCCGGGGGCATCATCTGCGCCGGCATCCAGACCTGCCTGAATGCCCTGGCCGACCACACCGCCCAGCTTCCCCGGCTGCAATTGCGCAGCCCCGCGGGGATCGTGGGGAAAAATACCGAGGAGTGCATGATTTCCGGCGCCGTGGCAGGCACCGCCGCCATGATCGACGGGCTGGTGCGCGATATCGAGGAGGAGATCGGCTCCCCGGTGACCTTGCTCCTCACCGGCGGCGGCGGACATTACGTGACCAACCTATTGCGCCACGACCACATTTTCGACCCCGATATGACCAGAAAGGGCCTGGCACTGCTGTACCAAAAAAATAAAGGCTCCCTCTGCGAGGGTGGTGCTCCGCGCAGCGAATCAGAATAGCCATGATTGCCGGTGGCAATCATTCCATAATGAAACTGGCCGCGAAGCGGACTGAGGGAGAGAGCGTTGGTCCACCACCAGCGCTTCTTACGATGCCGCATCTAAAGTCCGGGGCTCTCTCCTTCAGTCAGCCTGTTCGGCTGACAGCTCCCTCGCAGAGGGAGCCTTAGAACGCAGTACGGTGGCTGAGCAATTATTGATAAACGGTACATTATTTTGGAGGCGCTCCCATGAAAACAAGAAAAATTGCATTGCTGGGACTGCTGACGGCCATTGCGCTGACGATTTTTATGATCGAGGCCCAGATCCCGCCGGTGGTGCCGCTGCCGGGGGTGAAGCTGGGGCTTTCCAACATCGTCACGGTGTTCACCGTCTTTGCCATCGGCCCGGGGGAGGGCGCGGCGCTGCTGGCCTGCCGGGTGTTCCTGGGGGCGGTGTTCGCCGGGAATTTCAGCTCCATTTTCTATTCCGCGGCGGGGGGCGCCTGCGCCATCCTCGTGACCATCCTGTCCAGGAAAATTCTGAAGCAGAATCAGCTCTGGGCCGCGGGCATCTTCGGCGCCATTGCCCATTCTGTGGGGCAGGTGCTGATGGCTGTCTGCATCACCGGGACTCCGGGGGTGCTGGTCTACCTGCCGGTGCTCATCATCATCAGTATTTTCACCGGCCTGTTTACCGGGCTTTGCGCCCAATTTCTTGTGAATCGGGGAGGAAAGCTGTGGAAAACCTTTTTGAAATAAAGCTGTCAAAACAGCAGATTGACGCCATCTCCAATCTGGGTCTTGCCCACATCGGCGACGGGGTCTGGGAGCTGCTGTGCCGGAGCTACCTGTGCTCCAAGGGCGAGAAAACCGTGGCCCAGCTCCATCGGGACACCATAGCCATGGTGAAAGCCCCCGCCCAGGCAGGCTTCGCGGAGAAAATTCTGCCCCTGCTGACCCGGGAGGAGACCGCCTACTACCGCCGGGGCAAAAATTCCCACGTCCACGCCGTCCCCAAGGGCGCCACCCCCATGGAGTACAGCAAGGCCACGGGTCTGGAAGCATTGTTCGGCGCCCTGTACCTGGCCGGGGAAACCCAGCGGCTCAATGAATTGTTTTTCGCCGCCATTTCCACCCCGGAGGGCACATGAATGTTTGCCTGTCTGTTGTAGTACCGGCGCTTACAGCGCCCTTGGCTCTCCCTTTGGGAGAGCTGTCAGCCGAACAGGCTGACTGAGAGGGTACCCCGGTTGAGGGTTGGAATCGGGTAATTGTGACGCCGGACCCTCTCAGACTGCCCCTGACGGGGCAGCCAGCTCTCCCATAGGGAGAGCCAAGGTCGCTTCGCTCCGTACCACGTCCGACATGGTTCCATTCAACCAACCCCCCAATCGACCAACCTGGCGGGAGGATGATATCCTTCCCTGCAGGATTCCATAAAATTTGTGTTATGTTGACTTATGAACTGAAAAAATCGCCGGGGCTGCCGTTGTATGAGGCCCTCTACCGCTGCATCCGGCGGGATATCCTCACCGGTGTCCTGAAGCCCGGGGAAAAGCTGCCCTCCAAGCGGGCTTTGGCGCAGCATCTGGAGGTGGGCAAGACCACCGTGGAGGCTGCCTACGCCCAGCTGCTTTCCGAGGGCTACATCTGCTCCATGGAAAAGGTGGGCTTTTTCGTGGAATCGGTGGAGCGGCCGGAAATTCCCCCTGCGCCGCCGAAAGCGGAAAACCAAAGTCCGCCGGAACAGCCGCCGCTGCTGGACCTGACCGTCAACGGCACCGGGCATTTCCCCTTCTCCGTCTGGAGCCGCCTGCAGCGGGAGGTCATTCTGGACTACGACCGGGATCTTTTGCTTCCCCTGCCGAAGCAGGGAATACCCGAGCTGCGCACCGCCATCGCCGCCCATCTGGCCGCCTTCCGGGGCATGACCATCGACCCGGAGAACATCCTCATCGGTGCGGGCACGGACTACCTGTACAACCTGCTGATCCAGCTTCTGGGCAGGGACAAAACCTACGCCGTGGAGGAGCCCGGCTACGGAAAGATCCGTCAGGTCTACGCCGCCGCCGGGGTGGAATGCATCAGCGCCGTCATGGACAGCCAGGGCGTGATGCCGGGGAGTTTACGTAACGCCGGGGTGCTGCACATTTCCCCCTCCCACCATTTCCCCACGGGACTGGTGACGCCCCTGGGCAGACGCCAGGAGCTGCTGAGCTGGGCGAACCGGGGCAACTGGATCATCGAGGACGACTACGACAGCGAGTTCCGCTTCGATGCCCACCCGCTGCCCGCCATGCAGAGCCTCGCCCCCGACCGGGTGATCTACATCAATTCCTTCTCCAAAAGTCTGGCGCCCTCCATCCGCATCAGCTATCTGGTGCTGCCTCCGGCGCTGATGGAACAGTTCCGGCAGCGATTGGGCTTCTACGGCTCCACGGTGCCCAGCTTCGAGCAGTACACCCTGGCCCGATTCCTCAGCCGGGGCCACTTTGAAAAGCACATCAACCGGATGCGAAGATTTTACCAGCGGCGGCGCAATTTCGTGGTCAACGCCCTGGAGCACTGCGCTGCGGCGGACCGGCTGACCATCCTGGAGCAGGACGCGGGACTGCATTTTCTGCTGCAGGTGGACACCCAGTGGACGGATACCCAGCTCACCGCATGGCTGGAAAATTTGGGCATCCGGGTGCAGAGCCTGTCCGGGTTCTACCACGACGAAACCCCCGGGGACCTGCACTGCCTGGTGGTGAACTACTCCGGCCTGAACGAAGACGACCTGATGACCGCCCTGGAAAAAATCGAAAAAGCGCTATAATGTTTTGTTCTTATCGGTTTGACTCAGCATTTCGGCAAATTGTAATTTGGCGGCGTCGTTTCTTCG
>CALYTP010000114.1:0-6063 GCA_945486915.1 uncultured Clostridia bacterium
TCTCCCAAAGGGAGAGCCAAGGGCGCTGCCGCGCCAGTGCGATAAATTACAATTTAAGTGTTACACCCCACTAAGGGGCGGCTGTGGGCCGCCCCTTTTGGGAAATGGAATGTTCGGATCAGTCAACGGTCTCGTAGTCGGCATCCACAACATCATCGCCGGGGTTGCCGCCATTGGGCTGCTGGCCCTGGGCGCCGGTCTGCTGGTACAGCTTCTCGGACACGGCGTAGAATGCCTTCTGGACTTCCTCGGTGGCTTCCTTGATGGCGGCCACATCGCTGCCCTTGTTCAGCTCCTTCAGCTTCTCCACGGCGGCCTGGATGGGGGCCTTGTCGCTGTCGGAGAGCTTGTCGCCCAGCTCGTTCAGGGTCTTCTCGGTCTGATAGATGGTCTGATCGGCGGCGTTGTGGGTATCCACCTCGTCCTTGCGGGCCTTATCCTCGGCGGCGTACTGCTCAGCCTCCCGGACAGCCTTGTCGATGTCCTCCTGGCTCAGGTTGGTGGAAGCGGTGATGGAGATCTGCTGCTCCTTACCGGTGCCCAGATCCTTTGCGGAGACCTTGACGATGCCGTTGGCGTCGATGTCGAAGGTGACCTCGATCTGAGGCACGCCACGGGGCGCGGGAGCGATGCCGCCCAGCTGGAAGCGGCCCAGGGTCTTATTGTAGGCAGCCATCTCACGCTCGCCCTGCAGCACATGAACCTCAACGGAGGTCTGGCCGTCGGCGGCGGTGGAGAAGATCTGGCTCTTGTGGGTGGGGATGGTGGTGTTGCGGTCGATCAGACGGGTGAACACGCCGCCCATGGTCTCAATGCCCAGGGACAGGGGAGTGACGTCCAGCAGCAGGATATCCTGCACATCGCCGGTGAGCACGCCGCCCTGGATGGCAGCGCCGACAGCGACACACTCGTCGGGGTTGATGCCCTTGAAGCCTTCCTTCCCGGTGATGGTCTTCACGGCGTCCTGGACAGCGGGGATACGGGTGGAGCCGCCCACCAGCAGAACCTTGTGCAGGTCGGAGGCCTTCAGACCGGCGTCGGACATGGCCTGACGGACGGGCTTCATGGTGCGCTCCACCAGATCGGCAGTCAGCTCATTGAACTTGGCCCGGGTCAGGGTCACGTCCAGGTGCTTGGGACCGGTGGCGTCGGCGGTGATATAGGGCAGGTTGATGTTGGTGGTGGTGACGCCGGACAGCTCGATCTTGGCCTTCTCGGCGGCCTCCTTCAGACGCTGCATGGCAACCCGGTCGGAAGCCAGGTTGATGCCCTCGGCCTTCTTGAACTCGGCAACCAGGTAATCCATGATTCTCTGGTCAAAGTCGTCGCCGCCCAGATGGGTGTCGCCTGCGGTGGCCAGAACCTCGATGACGCCGTCGCCGATGTCCAGGATGGACACATCGAAGGTGCCGCCGCCCAGGTCATAGACCATGATCTTCTGCTCGGATTCCTTATCCAGACCGTAGGCCAGAGCGGCTGCGGTGGGCTCGTTGATGATACGCTTGACATCCAGGCCTGCGATCTTGCCGGCGTCCTTGGTGGCCTGACGCTGGGCATCGGAGAAGTAAGCGGGGACGGTGATGACGGCCTCGGTGATGGTCTGGCCCAGGTAGCTTTCCGCATCGCTCTTCAGCTTGCTCAGGATCATGGCGGAGATTTCCTGGGGAGTGTAGCCCTTGCCGTCGATGGTGACGTGGTAGTTCTCACCCATGTGGCGCTTGATGGAAGCGACGGTGCGGTCAGCATTGGTGACAGCCTGACGCTTTGCCACCTGGCCAACCATACGCTCGCCGGTCTTGGAGAAGGCCACCACAGAGGGAGTGGTGCGGGTGCCTTCCGCGTTGGCGATGACAACGGGTTCGCCGCCTTCCAGAACGGCGACGCAGGAATTGGTAGTACCAAGGTCAATACCGATAATCTTAGACATAATATTTTTCCTCCTAGATATATGAATCAGTGAATTGTATACGAAGATTGTTTGTGAGATATGAGATATGAGATACGAGATATGAGATACGGGATATTGAGATACGAGATATCCAATATCTTATATCTTATATCTTATATCTTATATCATTTATCTTATATCTCAATTAGCCACCTGCACCATGGCGAAGCGGACGACCTTCTCGCCCACCTTGAAGCCCTTCTGGAAGACCTGGCAGATGGTATTCTCCCCCAGGGTCTCATCCTCGGTGTGCATCACGGCGTTGTGCAGATTGGGGTCGAAGGCATCGCCGGGCTGGCCGAAGATTTCCACGCCCAGGGAGGTGAGAATTTTCACCAGCTCGGTCATGGTCAGCTCCACGCCCTTTTTGTAGGCGGCGTCCTCGGTGGGCTGGTTCAGGGCCCGCTCCAGATTGTCGTAAACCGGAAGCAGCTTGCTGACGGCGTCGGCCTTGCCGTTGCCGTAGGACTGCTCTTTTTCCTTGATGGTGCGCTTGCGGAAGTTATCGAACTCCGCAGCCAGCCGCAGGTAGGTATCGTGCTCTGCGTTGTATTTTTCCTCCCAGTTGACCTGGGGCTCCTCGACGACTTCGGCTTCTGCCGGAGTTTCTTCTGTGGTTTCTGTTTCCTCGAGGATCTCTTCCTGCTCAGGACACATATGCAGGTCCCTCCTTTATTCCTGTTTATTTTCAGGCTCCACGCTGCCGGGGAGCTGGGGATTTTCGGGTTTGGCGAACATCTTGCTCAGGCTCTCGGCAAAGTAGCTCAAGCGGGCGGTGACCTTGGCGTAGTCCATTCTGGTGGGGCCCACCACGCCGATCATACCCTGCATACCCTCGCCGATGTCAAACTTGGTGACCACCACCGAGGTATCCTTCAGTTCGTCGGCGATGTTCTCGGGACCAACGATGACTTTGGTGCCGTTGGCGCCCTGCATGACGGCGGGGAGGTTGCTGAAGGCTTCCTCGTCGATGCTGCTGAGCACCCGCTGGGCTTTGTCCACATCCCGGTACTCGGGAAGGCCCAGGAGCCTTGCCTGACCGGCCACCGCAAGATCGGTGCTGTTGTGGGCTTTCAAGGTCTCCGTGACGAAGTCCACGATCACCGGCACAAGGCTGGCGGCGGACCCGGCGGAGCGCATGACCTTTTCCATTTTGTCCGCGGTGAACTCCTCCAGGGGGATTTCCGTCATGGTGGCGTTCAGCAGAGCGCTCAGCAGGTTCAGGTCGGTTTCGGAGACGTTCAGCGGCAGCTTGATGAGCTTGTTCACCACCCGCTCGCCGGAGAGCATCATCACCAGGATGAAGCTGCCGGGGCCGGCGGGAAGCAGATTGTAGCTCAGGACGGTGGCGCCTGACTGCCGGGAAGCGGCGGAAATGGCGGGGAGGTTTGTGGCCTGGGAGACCAGCCTGGCAACCTTCTCCATCAGCTTATCCACCCGCTGCATCTTCTCCTCGATGGCGGAGTTGATGGATTTGGTTTCGTCCACGCTGAGGCGGTAGTCCATCATCAGCTCATCCACATACAGCCGGTAGCCTGCCGCCGACGGAACCCGTCCGGCGCTGGTGTGGGGCTGCTCCAGATAACCCATAGTGGTGAGGTCTGCCATTTCATTGCGGATGGTGGCGGAGGAGTAATTCATATCCGGCAGCTCGGTGATGGCTTTTGAACCAACCGGCTCGGCGGTGCGGATGTACAGGTCAACCACGCTGCGCAGGACCTTCTTTTTCCGTTCGGTGAGTTCCATGAACCTCCTCCTTTCGTTTAGCACTCAATCTCCCTGAGTGCTAAGCACACTATACCAGAGAGTGCCAAAATTGTCAAGCCCCTGATTTTAAATAATCCATTAACATTTTGTCCCCCAATTTTGAACAAAACAAAGAATCCGCCATTTACTATTCCCCCGAAGGTTTGTATAATACATCCGGCGAGTCAGCGCGGACAATAACACACGGGCTGGTATATTATGGAGCGAAGCGACCTTGGCTCTCCCTTTGGGAGAGCTGGCTGCCCCATAGGGGCAGACTGAGAGGGTCCCACGTTCCAATATACGCTTTCAACCATCAAACGGAGTACCCTCTCAGTCAGCCTGTTCGGCTGACAGCTCTCCCAAAGGGAGAGCCAAGGGCGCTACCGCGCCAGTGCAATAAATAACAATTTGCCGGGTTCATCCGATAAGCACATGATATCAATATCCCATGAAAGGAATGCTACTTATGGGTCGGGAATTTGAGCTGAAATACAGGGCCACAGCGCAGCAGCTGGAGGCCATGAAACATGTATACGGCGGGGGCAAAACCATCGCCATGGAGACCACCTATTACGACACGCCTGACGGTGCATTTGCAAAACGCCGCTGGACCTTGCGGCGGCGGCTGGAGAACGGGGTGTCGGTTTGCACCCTGAAAACCACGCTGCCCGACGGGAGCAGGGGAGAATGGGAAATCGAATCCGACGACCTCCTGAGCGCCATCCCCCGGCTGATCGCCCTTGGGGCGCCGGAGGAGATCGCCGGACTCACCGCCGGCGGCATCGTCCCCACCTGCGGCGCCCGGTTCACCCGGCACGCCATCGCGCTGCCCTCCGGCGGCGGCACCGTGGAGCTGGCGCTGGACGAGGGCGTGCTGCTGGGCGGCGGGAAGGAGGAGCCGCTCCGGGAAGCCGAGGTGGAGCTGAAATCCGGCGAAGACGACGACGCCATCCGGTTCGCCCAGTCCCTGGCGCAGCGCTTCAGCCTGACAGCCGAACCCAAAAGCAAGCTGGCAAGGGCCAAAGCGTTGGCAGTGCAACCACTCAGACATGGCTCCCTCTGCGAGGGTGGTGCTCCGCGCAGCGAATCAGAATAGCCATGATTGCCGGTGGCAATCATTCCATAATGAAACTGGCCGCGAAGCGGACTGAAGGAGAGAGCGTTGGTTGACCGCCAGCGCTTCTAATGTTACCGCATCTAAAATCCGGGGCTCTCTCCTTCAGTCAGCCTTCGGCTGACAGCTCCCTCCCAGAGGGAGCCTTGGTGCACGCTGTTTGTTGCCCGATTCCATGCAACGCACAGGCAAATTACAATTTGCCGAAATGCTGAGTCAAACCGATATGCACAATATCTTATATCTTATATCTTATATCTCATATCTCATATCTCATATCTCCACTCTCCAATCTCCAATCTAAAATAAAAAACCCGCCCCAGGTATTCCCGGGACGGTGCTCTGAGAGCCGTAATTAAATGTACAGGAAGCGGACAGCTTCAAAGCGGAGCGCCTCGAATTCCTCGTCGCTGCACTGGGCCGTGACCCGCAGCGGTTCGTTGAGCCGGAGAGAGAACATCTCCATGAAGCTCTTGCCATTGACCCGGCGGCGGCCGTCATCCAGAAAAATCGGATACCGCTTGGGAGTGGTCATGGCCACAAAGTCCTCCACATCCAGAACACAGTCCAGATGTACCATAAATTCATTCCTATTTCCCATCCGGAACTGTACAAACCTTTCTTTTTCGTGTATAATGGATTTCCAAAGCGCAGGAATCCGTGAATACTATTATATCAATAATTTGACGAAAGACAATTAGGGATTCGGCCAATTCTCACAGAAAATTCGATGGAAATTTGGCGGTTATAACAAACATGAAAGTTGCATTCTATACCCTCGGCTGTAAGACAAACCAATACGAGACCCAGGCCATGGAGCGCCTTCTGCTGGACGCCGGACACACCCTGGGCACCTTCGACGAAGACTGCGATGCCTACGTCGTCAATACCTGCTCCGTCACCGCCGTGGCGGACAAGAAGAACCGGGCCGTCATCCGCCGGTGCCGCCGGGAGCACCCCCAGGCCATCGTCGCGGTCTGCGGCTGCTACACCCAGCACGCCGCCGAAGAGGTGAAAAAGCTGGGCGTCGACGTCATCGGCGGCAGCGCAAACCGGCAGCAGTTCCTTGACGATCTGCTCTCTGCGGCGCAGCAGCACCGGTACCGGGAAACCCTGGACAACGCCCTGAGCAGGCGCGAATTCGAGATTCTCCCCGCAGGCGGTCTGGAGGAGCGCACCCGGGCCATGCTGAAGGTCCAGGACGGCTGCGTGAATTTCTGCACCTACTGCATCATCCCCTACACCCGGGGCC
>CALYTP010000115.1:0-5828 GCA_945486915.1 uncultured Clostridia bacterium
GTGACCTTGCCGAAGGTGGTGACCACGGCCTGCTGCTTGTCGTCCACGGTGTAGAAGCAGGTTCCGATGGCCAGCAGCGCCACCAGCACCAGCGCCACGATCAGGACGATGGTTCCGGTCTTCTTCAGATCGGGCTTTTTGGATTTCTTTTTGGGAGGCGTGGGGGTGTAGCCCGGGTTGCCTCCGCCGGAGAAATGATAGGTTCCGTTTTCATCCATGGTTGTTTGTCTCCTTTTCTGTTTTGTTTTCGTCGTTTTTGCTCAGCGGTGTGGCGAATTGTAATTTGTCTGTGCGTTGCATGGAACCGGGTAACGAACAGCGTGCACCAAGGCTCCCTCTGGGAGGGAGCTGTCAGCCGAAGGCTGACTGAAGGAGAGAGCCCCGGATTTTTTGATGCGGTATCGTATGAAGCGCTGGTGATCGACCAACGCTCTCTCCCTCAGTCCGCTTCGCGGCCAGCTCCCTCGCAGAGGGAGCCTTTGGTGCTGCCCGCCAAATTACAATTTACCGGGATAAGCCGATGAGCTTTTTTGGGATGGGGAGTGAGGCGCGGGGACAGGGAAGCGGTGGATTCGAAAAATATCTTCACTCTTCACTCTTCACTCTTCACTCTTCAATCTGCCCTCGCCCAGCCGGCTCAGCAGCATTTCGGCCTCGTCCTTCATCCTGGCGGCGATGAAGGCGATGAGCATGATCCGAAGCACCCTGGCGATCCGCGTCTTCGCGCCGGGGGCAGGCTCCTGATAATCCTCCAGCACCTGATCGATGGCCGTCAGCCAGGCACCGTCCCGATCCAGCTCCCGTGCCCGGGCGGCCAGACGGACGAACATGAAGTAGAGGGCGGAATCGTCGATCAGGTCGTCGCTTTCGTCGTCCAGATGGCCGTTGATGTAGCCCAGCATACCGCAGATCTGCTCCATGGGCAGCACGCCCTTGAGCATATTGATGTTCAGGATCCGGCAGAGCTGGCGCAGGGAATAGCGCTTGTTCTGCGGCGGCGCCAGAAAGCCCCGCTTGACCCAATTCTGAATGATGTACGGCTCCAGCCCCGTGATGCTGGAAACCTGACTGAGTACCATGCCTCCTGCCAGAAACATGGGCTGGAACAGCCCCTCCACCTGATCCGCGTTCTCCTGCGGGGCCTCCAGCACCGTGCCGGGTAAGATCCAATTCATTGGTGACACCTCCATTGCTTTCTGTGAGATGATAATATCACATGGTCACGTGATTGTCAATAGCGAAGATATAATTTTTTATACGGCGAGCCGCGGAGGACTGCACCAGGTATCGTTCCTGCGGAGGAAAAATGATTGCCAGACTACTGTAGGGGAGGCTATTAGCCTCCCGCCAGGTCGGTTGATTGCGTGTTCCGTTGAATGGTAAAGCCAATCGCACGGTGTGCACCAAGGCTCCCTCTGGGAGGGAGCTGTCAGCCGAACAGGCTGACTGAAGGAGAGAGCCCCGGACTTTCAGATTCGGCACGGTAAGAAGCGCTGGCGGTGGACCAACGCTCTCTCCCTCAGGCACCAGTTTGCGAACTGGTGCCAGCTCCCTCCCAGAGGGAGCCTTTGGCGTGTACCGCGCGGGAGGATGATATCCTCCCCTACAAAAGCATTGCAATCTTTTTTCTTTTTCCTATTTACGAAAGACCAAAAATGTAGTAAAATAGTTCCCAAACTGCGAAAAGGAGGGGCGGACATGGTGTGCCTGAAATGCGGCCGGGAAACCGACCAGAGCTTCTGCGAAAGCTGCCGGAAAACCATGGAGAAGTATCCCGTGAAGCCCGGGACCGTGGTGATCCTGCCCCGGGAGCGCAAGGCGAAGGTTAAGCAGCAGCAGCCGGTTCGGCTGTCCAATGCCGCCCTGGAGCGGAAGATCGCCGTCCAGAGCCGCTACCTGCGGCGGATGGCCATCGCCGTGGTGATCCTGATGGTGCTGCTGGTCTGCCTGAGCATCGCCGCCGTTCGCCTGCTTCGCAGCAGCAATGCCAGACCGCTGGGCCAGAACTACTCCACCGTCACCACTCCCACCCAGGAGCAGGAGCAGCAGCCCGACAACGCGGACTGAGAACTGTTTCACGTGAAACACACAAAATGCTTGCCTGGTAACGTTATTACGGAGCCAAGGGCGCTGCCGCGCCAATTGCAAACCGAATGTTTCACGTGAAACAATCAATGAATAGAGAGGAACCAGACATGGGCAGAATCATTGCAGTGGTGAATCAGAAGGGCGGCGTGGGCAAGACCACAACCGCAGTCAACCTGGCGGCTGCCCTGACCGAGCAGGGCAAGCGCGTCCTGGTCTGCGATTTTGACCCCCAGGCCAACGCCACCTCCGGCTTTGGCATTGACAAGCGGAAGGTCAGCCACACCAGCTACGATATGATCATCGGCGAGGCAGCCCCTGCCGACTGCGTGGTGTCCACCAGATTCGCCGACGTGATCCCCTCCGCCGCTGACCTGGCGGGAGCCGCCGTGGAGCTCATCGGCATGGACCGAAGGGAGCAGCAGCTGAAAAAGGGGCTGAATGCCCTTCGCGACAAATACGACGTGATCTTCATCGACTGCCCGCCGTCGCTGGAGATGCTGACCCTCAACGGCTTGTGCGCCGCCGACGGCATCCTGATCCCGGTGCAGTGCGAGTATTACGCCCTGGAGGGTCTCAGCGACCTGATGGCCACCCTGCGCAGCGTCAAGCGGCGGCTGAACCAGAGCCTGGACATCTTCGGCGTGGTGCTGACCATGTTCGATGGCAGAACCAACTTCTCCACCCAGGTGGCCCAGGAGGTGCGCCGCCATTTTCCGGGAAAGGTCTTCACCACGGCCATTCCCAGAAACGTCCGTCTCGCCGAGGCTCCCAGCCACGGCCTGCCGGTGGGGGCCTATGACCGCAGCAGCCGGGGCGCCGTCGCCTACCGGGAGCTGGCAGAGGAAGTGTCGAGAAAGCTGGAACGATAACAAGGGAACCTCTGAAAGGAAAACGGAGGGACAGGAAAGGAAGAAAACATGGCATCACAGAAAGGACTTGGCAGAGGCCTGGGCGCGCTGCTGGGAGACTACATGGAGCAGCCCCCCGAGGAAAACGCCTATAAGCTGCTGCCGCTGCATCGGGTGGAGCCAAATCCGGAGCAGCCCCGGCAGGATTTTGACCAGGAGGAGCTGGAAGCCCTGGCGGATTCCATCCGGACCCACGGCATCCTCCAGCCGCTGACGGTTCGCCAGACCTCAGACGGCTATTATCAGATCATCGCAGGCGAGCGCCGCTGGCGGGCAGCCAGAATGGCGGAGCTGACGGAAGTCCCCGCCATCGTGGTGGAGGCCGACGACAAAACAGCCACGGAGCTGGCCCTCATTGAAAACCTGCAGCGCCAGGATCTGAACAGCGTGGAAGAAGCCCTGGGCTATCAGACGCTGATTCAGGACTACGGCCTGACCCAGGAGGAAGCCGCCGCCCGGGTGGGCAAATCCCGCCCCGCCGTGGCCAACGCCCTGCGGCTGCTGACGTTGGACGAAGCCGTGCTGGAAATGCTCCGCACCGGCGCCCTGACAGCCGGCCACGCCAGGGCCATCCTGATGCTGAAGACCGGGAAAAAGCAGGTGGAGGCGGCCCAGAAAATCGCAAATCTTGGCCTGTCCGTCCGGCAGGCGGAGCTGCTGTGCAAAAATATGTCCAAGGAACCGGCGCCTGTAAAGGAGGAACCGGTGCTGAAGGTGGACTACGTCAAGGAATGCGAAAAGAACCTGAGCAAGCACCTGGGCCGGGGCGTAAAAATCGTCAACGGCAAGCGCAAGGGCCGCTTTGAGCTGGAATTCTACGGCCAGGACGACCTGCAGGTGCTGCTGGACGCGCTGATGAAATTACAGAAATAACCTTTTAGAAGGAGTTAGAAATCATGATCGATATCAAGAGAATCAAGGAAAATCCCGATGCCGTCAAGGCCGGCATGAAGGCCAAGGAAGTGGACTGCGACGCCATCATTGACCGCATTCTGGAGCTGGATGTTCAGGTTCGTGCCCTGAAGACCCACACGGAGGGCAAGACCGCCGAGAAGAACAAGCTGTCCAAGGAAAACGGCAAGCTCTTCGGCCAGAAGAAGGGCGCCGAGAAGCGCGGTGAGGACACCTCCGCTCTGGATGCGCAGATCGCGGCCAACATGGCCGAGTCCGTGAAGATCGACGAAGCCATCGCCGAGGATAAGAAGAACCTGAAGCTGTTGGACGATGAGCTGTACACCAATATGCTGGCGCTGCCCAACATGCCCGACCCCGATCTGCTCCCCGGCGGCAAGGAGAACAATGAGCCTTTGCGCTATATCGGCGAAAAGCACTCCTTTGACTTCGAGCCCAAGCACCATGTGGACCTGTGCACCGACCTGGGACTGATCGACTATGAGCGCGGCGTCAAGCTGGCCGGCGCAGGCAACTGGATGTACACCGGCATGGGCGCCCGGCTGGAGTGGGCGCTGCTGAACTACTTCATCGAAACCCACATCGCCGACGGCTACGAGTTCATCCTGCCGCCCCACATGCTGGAGTACCAGTGCGGCCTCACCGCCGGACAGTTCCCCAAGTTTGCCGACGAGGTCTTCAAAATCGCCAACCATCCCACCGAGGGCACCTTCTATATGCTGCCCACCGCCGAGGCGGCTCTGGCGTCCGTCTACCGGGATGAGATTCTCACCGAGGCCGACCTGCCCAAGAAGTTCTTCTCCTACACCCCCTGCTTCCGCCGGGAGGCCGGTTCCCACCGTGCCGACGAGCGGGGCATGGTTCGCGGCCATCAGTTCAACAAGGTGGAGATGTTCCAGTACACCACCCCCGAAGGCTCCGACGAGGCCTTTGAGGAGCTGGTGAAGAAGGCCGAGAATCTGGTGGCCGGTCTGGGTCTGCACTTCCGCACCGTGAAGCTGGCGGCAGGCGACTGCTCCGCCTCCATGGCCAGAACCTACGACATCGAGATTCTGATCCCCTCCATGAACGGCTACAAGGAGGTCTCCTCCGTCAGTAACGCCCGGGACTACCAGGCCCGCCGGGGCAACATCCGCTATCGCCGCGCCGACGGCAAGATCGACTTCGTCCACACCCTGAACGGCTCCGGCCTGGCCACCTCCCGGATTTTCCCCGCCATCGTGGAGCAGAACCAGCGCGCCGACGGCTCCGTGGTCATCCCCGAGGTCCTGCGCAAGTACCTGGGAGGCATGGAAGTCATCGAGAAGCGGAAATAATTGTCCGGTCACTGTACCATATTTTACAATGTGCTTATCGGGTTAACTCAGCAAACTGTAATTTGGCGGGGAGCACCAAAGGCTCCCTCTGGGAGGGAGCTGGCCGCGAAGCGGACTGAAGGAGAGAGCGTTGGTCGATCACCAGCGCTTCATACGATACCGCATCAAAAAATCCGGGGCTCTCTCCTTCAGTCAGCCTTTGGCTGACAGCTCCCTCCCAGAGGGAGCCTTGGTGCACGCTGTGCGTTACCCGGTTCCATGCAACGCACCGCCAAACTACAATTTTTCGTCCTGCTGAGCAAAGCGGATAAGCAATTTTATAAAAAACAAACCCGCCCCAAAGGGGCGGATAAAAAAGGAAAGGAAGGAATCCCAATGAAAAATCCCAAGAAACCCGGCTGGTGGGATGAGTTCATGGCCTTTGCCATCAAGGGCAATGCCATGGCGCTGGCAGTTGGTACCATCATCGGTGCCGCCTTCTCCACCATCACCAAGTCCATCACCGACGACATCATCATGCCCATCATCGCCATTTTCATGGGCGGCATTGACTTCTCCGAGCTGAAGATCACCCTGCCCCGTCTCTTCGGCGAGGCACCCGTGG
>CALYTP010000116.1:0-5721 GCA_945486915.1 uncultured Clostridia bacterium
CCCACGGCGAGACCTTCTATTCGGACGATGATATCCTCTGGTGGGCGCGGGGCGGCGTGCTGAAGGGCGAAAGCCCGGAGCGCATCGGCTTCTGCCGGAAGATCGTGGAGTCCCTGCCGGGGCATCTGGAAGGGGAGCTGTCCTTCCTCCATGCGCTGCTGCCCCTGCGGGAGGCACCGGAAGCAGAGCGGGAAGCGGCAATTGCCCAGGCCAGTGCCAAGAATCCCACGCTTGCGGTTTTGGTAAGGGCCTTTCTGGAAAGCCCAGAAGCTGAGAGCTACGCCTTCGGCGAGACGGCTTACAATGCCCACATCGGCACGGACTGTTACCTCCATTTCTATGACATCCGCCCCATTGGGCAGGAGCACCTGACCCTGCCCGAGGACAGAGCCTACACCATTCAGGTCATTGACACCTGGAATATGACCATCGAAACCGTGGCAACCGGTGTCAGCGGCTCCTATATCGTGAAGCTGCCCAGCCGGGAGAATATTGCTGTGCTGGCTCTGGCGGAATAAAACAATGTGCTTATCAGGTTAACTCAGCAAATTGTAATTTGGCGGGGCAAATTACCACCCATCCAATGTAGGGGAGGATATCATCCTCCCGCGCAGTGGGGCTTGCCAATTATGTACTTCACTGGGCGAATTCGTACAAACCTGGGCAAGGAACCATTCAACCAAACACGCAAAATCCATCAGGTGGCGGGAGGCTAATAGCCTCCCCTACAGTGGCGTGTTCGGCAAATTACAATTTGCCGCAATGCTGAGTCAAACCGATATGCACATAAAACAAAATGAAAATCCGATGCGGAATGGGAAACTGATACCATTTCGCATCGGATTTGTTTTTATGGGCAGCAGCCGCCGGGTTCTGTTATGCAAACAGATAATTCAGGAACTGCTCACACCGGTTCCAGTCCGGGGCGGTGACGGGGAAGAGGATATAGCTGGGCTGGGCATAAAGACCATATTCCCGCTCCAGCCGGGAGCCGGTCAGGTCGATGGCGGTGAAACCGGTATCGGTTTGCAGCAGATTCCAGTTTCCGGCGGGCAGTTTTTGTGCCAGGTCATGGCAGTATTCCTGCCGCCCGTAAAATTCCGCAGCGGTCCGGTCGCAGATGATGTAGTCCAGATCTCCCACGGCAATCATGGCATCCACAGTCATCACGGCGTTGGCATCCATGGCGGTGGGCTGCTCTGCGTTGTATGCGATGTTCCGAACCTCAATCAGCTCAGAGCGCGTTTCGGAATCTGCGCCGCAGTGCGCCCAGTAGTCCTCTTTTACAAAGGCGTAGCCTTCTTCCGTGGTGGTTGTATTGATAAAAATGCCGGAAATCAGCAGCTTTTTCTGCTGATACAGGCCGCTGCGCACCATGGAGACCGTAAATACAATCAGCACAGCAGCTGCAATCAACGCCAGCTTATAATATTCCCAAATGTATTCCCAGCGCTGTTTCCACGTCATAGGCGCCAGCTTTTCCCACTCTGCGAGGAGCCATTTTTTCATTACACCGCCTCCTTTGTAACGATTGTATCATAAATTGCCGAAAATGCCAGCAAAATTCATCACTATATCGCAAATGCCATAGAACAGGCCGAAATCCTGATAGTTTTTCTGCTGTCAATTCGGTAGAATACAATCAGGAAAATGCAGGAGGAATCGATTGTGGGAAACAGTTTGCTTGGAAAAGTTGCCATTGTCACCGGCTCCGGCCAGGGCATTGGCCGAGGCATCGCATTGGGGCTTGCCCGTGAGGGCTGCAAGGTCATTACCAACAACCGCAGGCCCGGCGGTGCATCGCGCTACCGGCCGGAGGATATGCCGGAGGAGGAATACCGGAAAATGCTGTCCCTCCGGGGGGATGCGGAATCCACCGCAGAGCTGATCCGCAGGGAAGGCGGCGAGGCGGCTGCCTTCTACGGCGATGTGGGCGACCACGATACTGCCCGCCGGATGGTGGAATTTGCCATGGAGACCTATGGACGGCTGGACATTCTGGTGAACAACGCCGCAGGATTGGGTCAGGGCACCATCCTGACCACCACCGAGGAGCAGTTCGACTACATGACCATCGCCAAAATGAAGGGTGCCTACAACACCATGCACTTTGCAGCCCCCATCATGGCGCGGCAGGGGTTCGGCAGAATCCTGAACTGCGCCTCCGGTGCCTGGACGGGCGTCCCCAATCTGTGTGCCTATTCTGCGGGCAATGCGGGGGTGGTGGGTCTGAGCAAGGCGGCAGCGGTGGAGCTGGCACCCCACGGCATCACGGTGAATGTCTACTGCCCTGAGGCCAATTCCCCCGGACACGTGGTGGAGTTCAACAAAATGGTTCGTACCATGGAGGAGCGGCTGGGCAAGCAGCTAACCATGCCGGAGGAAAAGCGGAAGGAAGTGGAAGCCAACCACGGCCCCGCCGAGAACCTGGGGCCCATGCTGGCCTACCTTTGCACCGAGGAAGCAGGCTGGATCAACGGCGTGGTATTCGATGTAAAGGCATCCAACAAGATGAGCTTCTATTCCGATTCTCTCCGCGTCCGGGGAATTCACAAGGACAGCATGTGGACGGTGGAGGAGCTGGCAAGGGCTGTGCCGGAAATGCTCCGGTGTGGGGATCAGGAGGAACGGAAATGGCCGTCTGGCTGTCCCAATACAAAAAGAGCGCCATCCTTGCCATGGTCTGCGGTGCGGTGACTGTCCTGCTGGGCATTCCTGCCATGTTTGGCGCTGGGCAGAGCATGGCAGCGGTGGGTGTCGTGATGGTCATCAATACGGTGCTGCACTATGAAAGCTATTTTGTTACCAAGCAGTTTGAGCGCAGAAAGAACACCCATGTGCTGACCATGGCCATTGCGGAGACCATCCTGCTGTCTTTCTTCGCACTGTGCCTCGCCCGGCAGGACTGGAAGGAATTTGCGGCAGTTTTTGCCGTGTATCTGGTGTTCAACGGCACCGCCCTGATGGCGATTCCCTCCGGCTTTGCCCGCTGCTGCGGCATTGCGGCGGCAGTCTTTGGCGCATTGCTTTATTACTTTGGCCGGGAACCCGGAATGCTGTCTTGGATTCTCGTCGGGATTAATCTGATCGTCAACGGCGCTGAGCGCATAATCATGTCCGCAATGGGCGGCAAAAAGAAAAGGAGTTAGTATTATGGAAAAGTATTTGAACCCTTCCCTGACCCCCGAGGAGCGGGCAGAAGATCTTTTGGGCAAAATGAGCCTGGAAGAGAAAATGGGACAGCTCAGCTGTGTGTTCGCAAAGGATCTGGCCTCCCTGCCCCGGGTGCCGGCCTTCATCCCCTATGGCATCGGCCAGGTGGGCATGCTGGAAATGCGGGTACTCCACACGCCGGATGACTGCGCTGCCTTCCAGCGAGCCTATCAGGAGGCGGTGATGGCCGCATCTCCCCATCGCATTCCGGCTGTTTTCCACATGGAGGGTCTCTGCGGTGCCCTGTTTCAGGATACCACCAGCTTCCCCGCGGGCATTGGCCGCGGCTCCGGCTGGAATCCCAAGCTGGAACGGAAAATCGGTGAGATCGTAGGCCGTCAGGAGAAGGCCATGGGCATTACCCACACCCTGGCTCCTGTGCTGGATGTGTCCCGGGATGCCCGCTTTGGCCGCCAGGGGGAAAGCTATGGCGAGGATCCCACCCTCTGCGCGGCGATGGGCAGCGCCTATACTGCCGGTGTCCAGTCCGGCGAGGTAGACGGGCGGCATACCGATGCCGTTGCCAAGCATTTCCTGGGCTTCCACCAGGCAGCTGCCGGTATCCACGGTACCCATGCCGATGTGCCCGAGCGGAGTCTGCGGGAGATTTACGCCAAACCCTTCCAGGCTGCCATCACCGAATCCGGTTTGAAGGGTGTGATGCCCTGCTACTGCACCATCAACGGCGAGCCTGTCCACACCAGCAAGCATCTGCTGACCGGCCTGCTCCGGGAGGAGATGGGCTTTGAGGGCGTGGTGTTCTCCGACTACGGCGGCGTTTCCAATGTCCACAAGTTCCAGCACGCGGCAGAGGATATGCTGGAGGCCGGAAAGATGGCCCTGGAAGCCGGTATGGATCAGGAATGCCCCATGCCGGATTGCTATAACATGGATCTGGTTCAGTATGTCCGGGACGGCAAGCTGGAGGAAAAGTACGTTGACCGGGCCTGCCTGCGGGTGCTGACCGCCAAATTCCGCATGGGCCTGTTTGAGCATCCCTTTGCCATGACCGGTGAAGCGCTGAAGGCGCAGCTGCACAATGCCGAGGACTTCCAGGTGACGCTGCAGTCCGCCCGGGAAAGTCTGGTTCTGCTGAAAAATGACGGTGTTCTGCCTATGAAGCCCGGGAAAAAGGTTGCCGTCATCGGCGGCCAGGCGGTCAATGCCCGGATCTTCTTCGGCGGCTATACCCACATGAGCATGGCAGAGGGCGTGTTCGCCGCCAATGCTTCCATGGCGGGCGTGGAGCCCAAGCCCTGGCAGACCGGCGTGTATACGCCCATCCCCGGTACCCTGATTCAGCCGGACAATTCCCCCGTTTTCGATGAGGTGCTCCACCGCCAGAAGCCGGAGTGCCGGAACCTGCTGGAACAGCTGAGAGCGGACTGCCCGGATACGGAATTTGTCTATTCCTTCGGCTATCCCATTGCCGGCCCGGACTGCTCCCACCACGATGAAGCCGTGGAAGCCTGCCGGGATGCGGACTTGATTCTGATGTGCCTGGGCGGCAAGCACGGCACCAGCTCCATTGCCAGCATGGGTGAGGGCGTGGACGCGGTGGACATTGGCCTGCCGGAGTGCCAGGAGAAGCTGATTGTGCGGCTGAAAGAGCTGGGCATCCCCATGGTTGGCATTCACTTCAATGGCCGACCCTGCTCCAGCGACATTGCCGATGAAAATCTGAATGCCCTTCTGGAATGCTGGAGCCCCAGCGAATGCGGTGCCCAGGCGATTTCGGAGGTGCTGCGGGGTGCTGTGAATCCCAGCGGCAAGCTGCCCGTCACTGTGGCCCGGTGCGCCGGTCAGCTGCCCATTTACTATAACCATCCCAATGGCTCTGCCTGGCACCAGGGCGACAGCATCGGCTTTGCCAACTATGTGGATATGAGCCACAAGCCCCGCTATCCCTTTGGCTTCGGACTGAGCTATACCAGCTTTGCTTATTCCGATATGACACTCAGCGCCAGGGAGCTGGCTCCCGAGGATATGCTGACGGTTTCCTGCAGGGTCAGAAATACCGGCGCGGTTTCCGGCACCGAGGTGGTGCAGCTGTATGTCAGCGACCCCTACGCCACCATGTGCCGCCCGGTGCAGGAGCTGCAGGGCTTTGCCAGAGTGGATCTGAACCCCGGTGAGGAAAAGACGGTTTCCTTCACCCTGAAGCTGAGCCAGCTGGCCTTCCTGGATCGGGATATGCGTTGGAAGGTGGAGCACGGCAAGCTGAATATCCGCATCTGCGCCTCTTCTGAGGATATTCGCCTGGAAGACACCGTCACCGTCACCGGTGATGCCTGGGTCGAAGGCAAATCCCGGAGCTTCTGGGCCGAGGCACAGGTACAGTAAAGGAGAATGTGCTTATCGGCTTTGCTCAGCAGGACGAAAAATTGTAGTTTGGCGAGCAATGGTGCACGGAGCTGGTATGTTATGGAGCGAAGCGACCTTGGCTCTCCCTATGGGAGAGCTGGCTGCCCCGTAAGGGGCAGTCTGAGAGGGTCCCACGTTCCAATA
>CALYTP010000117.1:0-5711 GCA_945486915.1 uncultured Clostridia bacterium
AGGCTGACTGAGAGGGTACTCCGTTTGATGGTTGAAAGCGTATATTGGAACGTGGGACCCTCTCAGTCTGCCCCTATGGGGCAGCCAGCTCTCCCAAAGGGAGAGCCAAGGTCGCTTCGCTCCGAAGAAACGACACCGCCAAATTACAGTTTTCCATTTTGCCGCGTTCGGCAAAACCGCGTCCTCCAATTCCGATCCGCAGAAAGGAGCATTTCCATGAAAAACTTTTTCAAAAACAACTGGTTCCTGTGCACCATGATCCTGGGCATCGTCCTGGGCTGCATCGTCGGCTTTGCCTGGCCGGGGGCCACGGCACTGGAGCCTCTGGGCGCCCTGTTCACCAACATGATGTTCTGCGTGGTGGTGCCCATGGTGTTCTGTTCCGTCTCCTCCGCCATTGCCAACATGCATTCCGTCCGCCGTGCCGGTAAGGTCATGGGCACCACCCTGCTGACCTTCGTGGTGACGGCAGCCATCGCCGCAGTGATTATGTACGTCATCGTGCTGATCGTCCCCATCTATACCGCCGAGCCTGCCTACGCAGAAAGCGAAACCGGCAGTCTGGACATCGCCGGTCTCATCGTCAATTTCTTCACCAAGCCCGACTTCCCCGAGCTGTGGAGCCGCAGGGCCATCCTGCCGCTGCTGGTGGCGGGCATCCTCTTCGGCTTCGGCGTGCAGCTGGCTGGCGGCCCCGAGACCATGACGGCGAAGCTCCTCAGCGACCTGAACCGCTGCCTGATGAACGTGGTCCGGCTGATTACTTACTACGCCCCCATTGGCTTCTTCGGTTTCTTCGCATCCCTGGTTGCCACCCACGGCGCGGATTTCGTCAGCAATTACGCCCGGGCGATCATCCTGTATTATGTTGTGGCTTTTGCCTATATGTTTGTCTTCTTCCCCATCTACGCCCGGTTCGGCGGCGGTAAGGGCGGCGCAAAGGTCATGTTCGAGAACCTGCTCCGGCCTGCAGCCGTGTCCTTCGGCACCTGCTCCAGCGTGGCCACCATCCCCACCAACATGGAGGTCTCCCAGAAAACCGGCATCTCCGGCGATGTGACGGACATCGTCCTGCCCATGGGCGCCACCATGCATATGGACGGCTCCGCCATGAGCGCCATCATCAAGGTCGCCTTCCTGTTCGGTATGTTCGGCCTGCCCTTCGGCACCGGCAAGGCAATCCTCGCCATCATCGTGGCTGTGCTGTCCTCCGTGGCCATGTCCGGCATTCCCGGCGGCGGCGGCACCGGGGAGCTGGTGCTTGTCAGTCTGTTCTTCCCGGAGCACCTGAGCGTGGCCTTCCCCATCGCCCTGGCCATCGGCGAGCTGGTGGATCCCCCTGCCACCATGGTCAACGCCGCAGGCGACTATGTGGCCTCCTTCATCGTCTCCCGCTACGTCGACGGCAAGGACTGGCTGCAGAAGAAGCTCCAGAAAGCCGAAACCAAGTAATCCATAAATGCCAATTCCCCGTTTCCGATCACCAGGAAACGGGGAATTTTTTGATGCTCCAAAAGCTATGGCCAGCCACTGCAGCAGGGTATCACGCATAAAAAACGCAATTTGACGGGTTGGTTGAATGGCAACCCGAACCGCACGGCGTACCCCAAAGGCTCCTTCCCAGAGGGAGCCCCGGTGCACACCGCACGGTACAGGATACCATTCATCAAGCCCAAATTATCTCATATCTCATATCTTATATCTCATATCTCCTATCCTGTATCTCCCTTTCTCCCTCCGGGTGGATTTTTGGGCCTGTTTCCGTCCGTTTTTTTGTCAGAATACCAGTTTACTTTTGGAATGCGGTGTCGTATAATCATATTGCTGAAACAGCGAATTTTTTACGCAAGGAGTTTTGTCATCATGAATCTGTCTCCTCTTCAGATTGCCCGGTATCAGTATACCCCCAAGCTGCCCGGCATGCTGAGAAACGGTATCTCTGAAATCTGTGTTAAGGTCGGCGACCCCACCCAGAGCGTGGCCGATCAGGAAAAGATCCAGGCACTGTTCCCCAATACCTACGGCAAGAACGAAATCACCTTCCAGAAGGGCGCCAACACCTCCGCCCCCAAGAAGCACATTGTCGGTGTGATCCTGTCCGGCGGTCAGGCCCCTGGCGGCCATAACGTGGTCTGCGGCCTGTACGACGCTCTGAAGGCCACCAATCCCGAAAATGAGCTCTACGGCTTCAAGGGCGGCCCCAGCGGTCTGCTGGAGGACAACTACCGCATCATGGATGACGAGTATATCAACATGTTCCGCAACACCGGCGGTTTCGATATCATCGGCTCCGGCCGCACCAAGCTGGAAACCGAGGAGCAGTTCGCCGTTGCCGCCGAGGTGTGCAAGAAGCACGGCATCACCGCCATTGTCATCATCGGCGGTGACGACTCCAACACCAACGCCGCCGTCCTGGCCGAGTACATGGCCGCCCACAACACCGGCGTTCAGGTCATCGGCTGCCCCAAGACCATCGACGGCGACCTGAAGAACGAGGACATCGAGTGCTCCTTCGGCTTTGACACCGCCACCAAGACCTACAGCGAGCTGATTGGCAACATCGAGCGCGATGCCAACTCCGCAAAGAAGTACTGGCACTTCATCAAGGTCATGGGTCGTTCCGCTTCCCACGTGGCTCTGGAGTGCGCCCTGGAAACCCAGCCCAACATCTGCCTGGTGGGTGAAGAGGTCGCCGCCAAGAAGATGTCCCTGTCCGCTGTTGCCGATGTCATTGCCGACTCCGTGGCCGCAAGAGCCGCCAAGGGCATGAACTTCGGTGTTGCCATCATTCCCGAGGGCATCGTGGAATTTGTTCCCGAGTTCTCCATGCTCATCGCCGAAATCAATGAGCTGCTGGCCGGTGAGAAGACCGCTGCCTTCAATGCCCTGAGCAGCTGGGAAGAGAAGTATGCCTTCATCGAAAATGGTCTGAGCAAGGAAGCCATGGCCGTCTTTGCCATTCTGCCCCAGGGCATCCAGCAGCAGCTGTTCCTGGAGCGCGATCCCCACGGCAATGTGCAGGTGTCCCTCATCGAGTCCGAGAAGCTGTTCTCCGCTCTGGTGGCCGACAAGCTGGCTGCCCGCAAGGCCGCCGGTACATACAACGGCAAGTTCAGCGCCCAGCATCACTTCTTCGGCTACGAAGGCAGATGCGCCTTCCCCTCCAACTTCGATGCCGACTACTGCTACTCCCTGGGCTACAATGCCTTCATGCTGATCCAGTACGGCTACACCGGCTATCTGTCCAAGGTTTCCAACCTGTCTAAGCCCGCCGAGGAGTGGGTCGCCGGCGGTATGCCCATCACCAAGATGATGAACATGGAGAGAAGAAACGGTCAGGACAAGCCCGTCATCCGCAAGGCTCTTGTGGAGCTGGACGGCAAGCCCTTCACCTACTTCTGCGCTCATCGTCAGCAGTGGGCCGAGGAGACCTGCTTCACCTACCCCGGCGCCATCCAGTACTATGGCCCCGCAGAGGTCTGCGATCTGACCACCCGTACCCTGGCTCTGGAGAAAGCCTGATTTCCAGCACCAACGCCTGCCCGGATTTAGTGGTGCAACTTAGGGATACGCAATCCCGGAAAAATATCGGCATAGTTGGTATGTATTTACCGGCTATGCCGATTTTTCTGTGTTTGTTACGGTTGGCGGTGTAAATTCACCGATACAGTTCCAGACGATTCGGATGCGCTGAACCTTCTGGCCGTCAATCCGCTCTGCCTGATGCACATACACCTTCTCCACAAATTCCCGGACGATCTCAGCGGTGAGTTCCTGCACATCCGTATACTTGCGCACAAGGGTCAGGAAGTGGTCAACATTGACGGAGCGGTCTTTCTCGGCGGCAAGCAGCTTTTTCAGTTCTGCCACCCGGCTCTCCAGCCCCTTCTGCTCCTCTTCATAGTTAGCCGTCATTCTGGCAAAACGTTCGTCGCTGACCTTGCCTTCCAGGTTGTCCTCATAAAGCCGTTGGATAATATCATCCAGTTTGCGGATTCTGGCTTGGGCCTGCTCCAGTTCCCGTTTCCCGTCCCGGAGACTTTTGTCCAGTTCGGTCTGTGATTTTTGAGTGATCAGTTCCACAAAATCAGCTTCATGCTCTCTGGCATAGGCGGTCACCGTCTGAATCCCATCAAGAAGCAGCCGCTCGAGAACCTCGTTTCGGATCTGGTGGGAACTGCATCCGCCCTTAATCTTCCGGTAGGTGGAGCATACCATGTATTCCTTTTGCGGCAGGTTTCTGCCCCGAACCTGGTAGAGTTTCTTGCCACAGTCCGCGCAGAATACCATTCCGGAGAGTATCGGCATTTCGCCCATCGGTGTAACCCGGCGTCTGCCATCCCGGATGCGCTGCACAATATCAAAGGTCTCCCGGTCAATGATGGCTTCGTGGGTATTCTCAAAAATCTGCCATTGGGACGGGTCATTCTTCAGCTGCTTCTTGTTCTTGTAGGACTTGCGGTAGGTCTTGAAATTCACCGTGTGCCCCAGATACTCCATCCGGGTGAGAATGTGGGAAATGGTGCTGTTCTGCCAGGTGTAATCGTCACCGACCGTGCGGTTGTCCGGTGTGGCTCTGCCATGCGCTCTGGCATAGGCAGTCGGGTTCATATAGCCCCGCCGCATCATTTCCTTTGCAATCTGCTGCGGCCCATAACCGGATACACAGAGATGGAAGATTTCCCGCACCACATTTGCGGCCTCCTCATCAATGATCCAGTGGTTTTTGTCCTCCGGGTCTTTGATGTAGCCATAGGGCGGATTTGTGCACAGCGGCTTGCCGGACTGTCCTTTGGATTTGAACACAGCCCGGATTTTGCGGCTGGTATCCTTGGCATAGAACTCATTGAAAATGTTGATGAACGGGGTCATGTCATTTTCGGTGCCGTTGATGCTGTCCACACCGTTGTTGATGGCAATGAAACGGATATCGGCATTGGGAAAGACCATCTCGGTATACATACCGACCTGCAGGTAGTCTCTGCCCAGTCGTGACATATCCTTCACGATGATGGTACCGATCAGCCCTTCATCGATCATGGCGCTGAGTCTGTTCCAGGCGGGTCTGTCGAAGGTTGTGCCGCTGTACCCGTCATCCACGAAGCACTGGGTATTGGTAAAACCATTGTCATCGGCGTACTTCTGCAGGATGGCTTTCTGGTTCAGAATGGAATTGCTGTCCCCCTGCAGTTCATCGTCACGGGAGAGGCGGCAGTACAGAGCGGTAATTTTCTCGTTTGGTTTAGACTGTCTGTTGGTGTTCATGATGTTCCTCCTTTCCGACAGCCTTCAAGCGGTACTTCATATTCGCTCTATACTGCCGCAATATCAAGCGTCAGGATGCTTTTTTCTGATAAATTTCTGTGTCATGGAGAATAAGTCTCCTGACCTTTTCATAAGCGGTTTCCCGGGCATCGTCACTGACGGCGTTCTCGATGATGTACATGGTATCTCCAATCACCGTCTTGACCACAGCCTCTCTGTCTTTCGCCATTTTCGTCACCTGCCTTTCCTTTGAGGGCTATTCCCTCGAAAACTTACGCGATTTCGTACACGCGACCCCACGCCCGTTCCCCAGGGGACGAGCCGTAGAGAATCAGACCGCCCCTGGGGTTCGGGACTGCCGGAGGGGCGGTCATCCTCTCAGAAGGTTACTTCATCTGAAGCACCTTGACCGCGTCTCTGCGGACGAGTTTACCGTCCAGATACTC
>CALYTP010000118.1:0-5676 GCA_945486915.1 uncultured Clostridia bacterium
TGAAATGATTTATTTAATGAGACATGGAGCAGATCCATCCAATCGCTATGGAGGATGGAGTACATATGGATTAACAGAAAAAGGAAAGAAGCAGGTCCATAAAGCAAAGATCAAATTGCGTAATAAGGGTATTACACAAATATATGCAAGTGATTTGGTTCGAGCAAAAGAAACAGCAGAAATTGTTGCAGATGAGCTTTCTTTGCCAATCATATTTTTACCTCAATTTCGGGAATCTAATAATGGGCTACTGGCAGGAATGCTAAAAACAGAAGCATCTGAGAAATATCCTGGAAAATATTGGAATGCTCTTGATTGGACAGAATCATGGCCAGATGGAGAAAGTCCTGAACAATTTTTTCATCGCATTAAAGATGCATGGTATGGATTCAAAACGCAGGTCAAGAATGACAATGTATTGCTGGTATCTCACGGTGGAGTAATGAACATCATATTGTGTCTGGAAAATGGAATACCTTACACGAATAAAGAAACACATTATCAGATCCACGATGCAGAGATTATTTCGATAGATGTATAATTCCAGTTTGTAGGTTTCTTTTCATATTCTCTGAAGAGCGCACTTGTATACGGATTTTCTCTGTATATGCGTTCCGTTTTCCTGTATGCCAACCAAGGCTGTCTCCTTGCGTCGCTTTGCGACTTTTTCTGCATATGAAAAACGGCGTGACCGCTTTCGTCACGCCGTTTTAACTGCCTTATGAACATCGCCCTTTCCGGCGGCGTTTTTTGCGGGGTTTGGGAAAGACGGGCAGATTTCGGGGATTCCAAATTCTCCTTGCAGTATTTTGCGTACTGTGATATACTATACTAAGCTTTATCATGCGTAACTGCGCGATAATCTACGATCATTCGGGATGTGAGTTTGTTGTTTTCCATAAAAGACAGAAAAATCAACTGGGATATGGTGGGCAAAGTCCTGGTCATCATGCTGGCGGATGTGATTGCCACGGCCATGTCCGTCTTCTTTGGCTTCTGGTTCCGATTTGAGTTTTCCATTGACAAAATTCCTCTGAACTATATTGAGGGCTATCTGCAGGTGGTGGGCCCCTGGTGCGCCATTACCATTGCGGTGTTTCTGCTCTTCGGACTGTACAACAGCATCTGGGCCTATGTCAGCACCTCGGAGCTGTACCGGATCATCGGCGCCTATGGCGTGATCGCGGTGATCGGCCTGATCCTGCTGCGCTTTGACGGCACCATCATGCCCCGTTCCAGCCAGGTGGTTGCCCTGATGTGCAGCTTCCTGTGCACCTCGGCCATCCGGTTTGCCTTCCGGTTCAAAAGCGACGCCATGCGAAAAATGGTGCGTGTCCACCGGGGCGGCATTCAGAATGTCATGATCATCGGCGCGGGCGACGCCGGACGGACGCTGCTCAACGAGTACCGCACCAGCAAGTTCATGACGGACAATGTGGCCTGCATCATCGATGACAACGAGCTGAAAAAGCACAGAAGAATCTACGGCGTTCCCGTGGTGGGCGGCAGGAACGAAATCCCCGCTGCGGTGAAGGAATACAGGATCAGCAAGATCGTCTTTGCCATCCCCAGCATCTCCGCCGCCGCCAGAAAAGAGATCCTGGACATCTGCACCACCACAGGCTGCGAGGTGCACATCCTGCCCGGCATCTATCAGCTGCTCAACGGCGAGGTCAGCGTGGGCAAGCTGCGCAAGGTGGACCCCCAGGACCTGCTGGGCAGGGATCCGGTCCGGGTCAATATGGATGAGATTCTGGCCTATGTCTCCGGCAAGACCGTGCTGGTCTCCGGCGGCGGCGGCTCCATTGGCAGCGAGCTGTGCCGCCAGATTGCCCGGGCCAAGCCCAGGCAGCTCATCATTTTGGATATCTACGAGAACAATGCCTACGACATTCAGATGGAGCTGCGGCAGACCTGCCCGGAGCTGAACCTGAAGGTGCTCATCGGCTCCGTGCGCAATGAGACCCGGCTGGATGACATTATGGCCCATTACCGCCCGGATCTGGTGTTCCATGCGGCGGCCCACAAGCATGTCCCGCTGATGGAGGACAGCCCCAACGAGGCCATCAAGAACAATGTCTTCGGCACCTACAACATGGCCAAGGCCGCCTCGAAGTACGGCGTCAAGCGCTTCGTCATGATCTCCACGGATAAGGCCGTAAACCCCACCAACATCATGGGCGCCTCCAAGCGTCTGTGCGAAATGGTGATTCAGATGATGAACCGCCATTCCGGGACGGAATTTGTGGCCGTGCGGTTCGGCAATGTCCTGGGCAGCAACGGCAGCGTGGTGCCTCTTTTTAAGCGGCAGATCGCCGCAGGCGGCCCCGTCACCGTTACCCACCCGGATATCATCCGCTACTTCATGACCATCCCCGAGGCCGTCAGCCTGGTGCTTCAGGCGGGGTACTATGCCCACGGCGGGGAGATTTTCGTCCTGGATATGGGTGAGCCTGTGAAGATCGATACCATGGCCAGAAACCTGATCCGGCTGTCCGGTCTGGAGCCGGATGTGGATATCAAAATCGAGTATACCGGCCTGCGCCCCGGTGAGAAGCTGTTTGAGGAGCTGCTCATGAAGGAGGAGGGCCTGCAGGAGACCTGCAACCAGCGCATCCACATTGGGAAGCCCATCGAGATGGATGACGAGCGCTTCCTGGAGCAGCTGGATCGGCTTCGCGCCGCCTGTGAATCGGAATCCGACGACATCAAGCATATTGTCGCCGAGGTGGTTCCGACCTACAAGCCCTCCGGGGAAGCATTGGTTCATCCATAAACCGGAAAGCAGGGGAGCGGAGAAATATGCGCTCCCCGCTTCTGCATTCGCGGAAACCCGCGTCAGCGTCCGTCGAAAGGAGACAAACGATATGAAGGTTCTCTGGCTTTGCAATATGATGCCCGGCGCGGTGCGGGAAAGCCTGGGCGGCGCCTCCGGCGGAGGGCTTTGGGTGGATCATGTGCTGTCGGATCTTCGGAAGCAGGAACATGTGACCCTTCGTATCCTGTGCCCCGGCCCTAAAGCAGCCGTGGGAAGTCTGGATGACCGCACCGATTACCGGCTATTCACCGAGGGAGAGCCTTACCGCTATCTTCCCGGGCTGGAAGCGCAGTTCGGCGGTGTGCTTTCGGAATTTCAGCCGGATGTGATCCACGTCTGGGGGACAGAGTACGGCCACACCCTGGCTATGGTCCGGGCGGCGCAGAAGCTTGGGGTATCCGGGCGCATTGCCGTGAGCATTCAGGGCCTTTGCAGCGTTTACGCGGGCCACTATGCCGAGGGAATCCCGGAGCGGGTGAAAAATGCCTTCACTCTGCGGGATGTTCTGCGGCGGGACAATATGGCCATGCAGCAGAAAAAATTCGCCCTCCGGGGAAAGCTGGAGGTGGAAGCGCTGGAGGGTGTACGCCATGTCATCGGCCGCACCGACTGGGACAGAGCCTGCACGATGCAGATGAACCCCGATGCAAAGTACCACTTCTGCAATGAGACATTGCGGGAGGCTTTCTATGAAGGCGGCTGGAGTTACGATTCCTGCAAAAAGCACCGCATCTTTGCCTCCAGCTGCCTGTATCCCATCAAGGGCTTCCACTATCTGCTGGAAGCCATGCCCATCATTCTCAGGCGGTACCCGGACACGGTGATCAGCGTCACCGGCGGCAGTTTTTTTGCCGATTCCTTTTTGGGACGGCTGCGCCAGCAGACCTATTTCCGCTATCTGCAGCGCTTTTGCAGGCGGAACGGTCTGACGGATAAAATCGAGTTTCTGGGGCAGCTGAACGCGGATGCCATGAAACGTGCGTTTCTGGATGCCAATGTCTTTGTGCTGCCCTCCACCATCGAGAATTCTCCCAATTCCCTGGGAGAGGCCATGCTGCTGGGAGTTCCCTGCGTGGCATCCGACGTGGGCGGCGTGACCAATATGCTGCATCCCGGTGAGGGGTATGTCTATCCGTCCACCGCGCCTTATATGCTGGCCCATGATATCATGGAGGTATTCGCCATGGAGCACCGGGTCGCAGAGCTGGGCGCGGCGGCCAGAGCCCATGCCCGGAAGACCCACGATCCAGAGAAAAACCTGCGGGATCTTCTGGCAATCTATCGGGAAATTGCGGACCAAGGAGCTGAGTAAATGGAACAGGATTTGTTAATCAGCGTCATCATTCCGGTGTACAAGGTGGAGGCCTACCTTGCCAAATGCGTGGATTCCGTCCTGGCCCAGACCTATGGCAATCTGGAAGTGATACTGGTGGACGACGGCTCTCCCGACGGCTGCGGAAAAATCTGCGACGACTATGCCGCCAGGGATTCCCGGGTAAAGGTGATCCACAAGCAGAACGGCGGCCTCAGCAGCGCCAGAAACGCAGGCATTGATGCGGCCTCCGGCGATTATCTGGCCTTTGTGGACAGCGACGACTGGATCGAGCCCGATGCCTATGATGCCATGCTGTCTGCCGCCCTGCGGCATAATGTGAAGCTGGTCTGCGCGGGCAGACTGGATGAGGACGCCGGTACGGGGGCGGTGCGGGAAGGACTGTGCCCACAGAAGGAAGAGGTGGTCAGCGGCAAAGAGCTGGTGAGCCGGATTTTTCGCTGGGATCATCTGGATTCCGCCGCCTGGGATAAGCTCTATGCCCGGGAACTGTTCCGGGAGATCCGCTATCCCTTCGGCAGGGTGGTGGAGGATGTACCCACCACCTATCGGATTGCCCTGCTGGCAGGCAGCGCCGTCCTGCTTCCCAAGCGGATCTACCATTATCTGCACCGGGAAAACAGCATCACCACCGCTGCGGTATCGGAAAAGACCTTCCATTTCTCTCAGAATGCCGCCCGGGTCTATGCCGATATCCGGGAGAATTGGCCGGAATTGGAGACGGAAGCCCGATATTTGCGGGTGCGATCTCTGTACTATAACCTCTGGATGGAGGACAGGGCCTCGGAGGAAGCGAAGAAACGGTACGCCGGGAGCTTTGACGATTCCCGCCGGGAGCTGAAGGCGGAGCTGGGCTTTGTGCTGGGCTGCAAGCTGTTTCCCCCGACGGAAAAGCTGGAGCTTTCTCTGATGGCTCTGGGGCTGTACCATACCTTCCGAAAGCTCTACCACCGCATCAAGGACAAGGCATGAAAAAGAACATCAATCGGATCGCTTTTTTTAATATTCTCAGCATTTTGCTGCTTCAGGGCATCTCCGTCATCTCCTCGCCGATTTTTTCCCGGCTGCTGGGCACTGACGGCTATGGCAACCTGACCTCCTTCACGGTCTGGGCGGGAATTGCGTGCACGGTTTTCTCCGTGATGACCAACATGACGATTCCCAACGCCAGAGTGGAATATGCGGAAGGGGAGCAGGACGGCTACCAGTCCTCCGTGATGACGCTGTCGCTGCTGGTGTTCGCGGTGGGCGGCATCCTGATGGCGGCGCTGGCAGGTCCCATATCGGGCTTTCTCAAATTTGAGAAATACATGGTGGCGCTGCTGCTGGTGCAGGCCTTGGGCGCCTTCGGAACCAACTTCCTGAACAGCAAATTCACCTACGAATTTCAGGCAGACAAAAACATGGTGCTCAGCGTCTTCATGGCGGTGGCCACCATGGGACTGTCGCTGCTGCTGGTACTTTTGCTGCCGGAGGAGCAGCGGTTTGTGGGGCGCATCCTGGGCACTGCCATCGTTTATGGCGG
>CALYTP010000119.1:0-5663 GCA_945486915.1 uncultured Clostridia bacterium
TATCCCACGTGGCGGGAGGCTAATAGCCTCCCCTACAGTGGCTGGGTGGTAATTTACCCTGCCAAATTACAATTTACCGCTTGGCCGCATGAAACCGATCCGCACAATTTATATTTCGTTTTTTAAGCGTACACATTTCTGTCATAAGTGCCCATTATGATATCGGCAGATAAAAAAACAAAAGGAGGACTCTCCATGGAAAACTATGATCAACCCTTTGAACAGGAAAACGGCCAGGAAACTGCGCCCGCAATGGCGGACTCCCCTGTCGCGGACTCCCCCGCTCCTGAAACCGAACCCGTCTACACCGCGCGCCGCAGCGCGGAAGGCACGAAGAAAACGCCCTTCTGGAAGAAGGCCGTGGCCGCCGTTCTGGCCCTTGTCATCGTCGGCGGCAGCTGCGCATACGCCTATCAGCTGGGGACCCGCCAGTCGTCCGTCCGCTCCAACCGGGACATCGACAGGCTGAATCAGCAGGTCGCCTCCCTGCAGCAGCGGCTGGAAACCGCAGCCTCCCGGACTGACAACGTCATCGTCGGCACCAATCTTTCCTCTGTGGGCATGATGACCCCCAGCGAGGTTTTCGCCAGCAATGAGAAGAGTGTCGTGGGCATTTCCAGCACCATTCAGACCACAAGCTACGGCGGCCAGATCAGCAGGGGCACGTCCACCGGCTCCGGCTTCATCCTCACCGAGGACGGCTACATCGTCACCAATCACCACGTCATTGAAGGCGCCACCGCCGTCTCCGTGGTGCTCAGCACCGAGGAAGAATACGACGCAACCATCGTCGGCTACGATTCCCTCAACGATGTGGCTGTGCTGAAGATCGAAGCCACGGGGCTCCCCGCCGTGACCCTGGGCAGCAGCGACGACCTGGTGGTGGGCGATTATGTGGTGGCCATCGGCAATCCCCTGGGTGCCCTCACCGCCACCATGACCTATGGCATCGTCAGCGGCATGAACCGTCAGGTCACCACCGACAGCACCATCATCAACATGATCCAGACCGATGCCGCCATCAACTCCGGCAACTCCGGCGGTCCCCTGTTTAATATGTATGGCGAGGTCGTGGGCATCACCACCGCCAAGTACTCCGGCACCACCTCCTCCGGCGCTTCCATCGAAGGCATCGGCTTTGCCATCCCCATTGACGATGTGATGAGCATCATCGGCGACCTGCGGGACTTCGGCTATGTCACCGGCGCCTACCTGGGCGTCACGGTTCAGAACACCGACGAATCCGCCGCAGCCCTGTACGGTCTGCCCACCGGCGCGTATGTGGTCAGCGTTGTGGAGAACGGCAGCGCAGACCGCGCCGGCATTCAGGAAAAGGATATCATCATCGCCCTGGGCGAATATGATGTCTCCAACGTCTCCGAGCTGACCCGCACCCTGCGCCGGTTCCAGGCCAAGGACGAAACCACCATCACCGTCATCCGTTCCGGTGAGCGGATCACCATGGACATCACCCTGGACGAGAAGCCCAGAGATCTGGAATCCGCCTCCACGGAAACCCAGGAGCAGATGCCCCAGAGCGGCAACTACGAAGACTGGTACAACTATTTCTTCGGCGGCACACCCAACAAATAATCCATTCCCCGCCGCACGCAGCGCCCCCTGCGTGCGGCGATTTGCATTATAAGCGGGCAATCCGTCCATCTGAACGAAATCATCCATAAGGAAAAATCATAATGTCGATAATTGTCGAAAGGTTTGCCATTGATTTGAACCTTGTCATATGATATTCTAATTTGAAAAAGCAACCATTTGAATTGTTGGCAAAGGTGTGAATCAAGATGAGCTGCCTGACACTGATGATCATTGACTGCAGCGACGAATTTCGGCTGGCACTTGAGCAGGAGCTTCAGGAATCTTATATCATTCACCATTTTCGGGACGGGCAGGCCGCGCTGGACGCAGCCCTGAGGCTCCGGCCCGACGTCATCGTCCTGGATCTCATGCTCACCGGGATCGACGGAATTACCCTGCTGCACAATCTGCGCAACGCAGGAATCTGCCCCATGGTTCTGGCAGTCACACGCCTGTATAACGATTACATTGTGGAAACCGCTCTGGAGCTGGGGGTGCAATATCTCATCCGCAAGCCCTGCATCCCCTCCGCCGTGGCGGAACGGGTCCGGGATCTGAGCAAGTGTCTCAATTCCAAGCCGGAGAAAATCTCCGATCCTTCGGTATTCATCACGGAGCTGCTGAACAAAATGGGCTTTTCTGCCCGTCACAAGGGCTACGACTATCTACGCGAGGCCGCCATCCTGATGTGGAAGCAGCCGGGAAGCTCCATCACCAAGGAGCTGTACCCTGCCGTGGCCAATATGTACTCCGGCACTCCCGTCCAGGTGGAGCGTGCCATCCGCAGCGCGCTGAATGCCGCCTGGGAGCTGCGGTCCGGCGATGTCTGGGACGAATTCTCCCCCAGAAATTTGGACGGCACCGCGCAGCGTCCCAGCAACGGATATCTGGTTGCCCGGCTGGCGGACCTTCTGCGGCAGGAGCTGGGTGTGCCCGATTAGCGCTGCCCCTGCCCATTGTGGCAAAACGCCGCCTTTGGCACAACATACTGTGAAAAAAACAGGGTTTTCCCGAAAATAGTATTTGACAAATTGGGAAATACCCATTATAATATCAAGGCATGACTGCGAGGAGGGGAAAAATATGCTGCTGGGTCTATCCAAGATCATCGACAGTCCCGGTCAGAGCGTATCCTTTTCTGCCAGCGTTGATCTGAGCGACCTTCGCTACGGCATCAGCTGTCCGGTGAGCGAACCGGTGATCGCCGAGGGTGTTGTGAAAAACACCGCCGGTGTACTGCTGATGAAGGGCAAAATTACCACCACCATTCACGGAATCTGCGACCGCTGCGCCGCGGAATTCCACCGGGATATCGCGTTTCCCCTGGATGCGGTGCTGGTGACCGAGCTGAGCAACGAAGAGAACGAGGATGAATGGGTGTTCCCTCTTGCGGGAGACAGCGCCGATCTGGATGATATCGTGCGGACCGTGTTCGTGCTGAATCTGGATTCCAAGCTGCTGTGCCGGGATGACTGCAAAGGTCTCTGTTTCCGCTGCGGCAAGAACCTCAATGATGGTCCGTGCAGCTGCGAAAAAGAGCTTGATCCCCGATTTGCTGCTTTAAAGCAGCTTCTTGAGAAGTAAATCCATATTGATGCTGTTAAAAGCAGTTCGACCAAGGAGGTGTCACCATGGCTGTCCCTAAGTGTAAAGTGTCCAAGGCCCGCCGCGATAAGCGCCGTGGCTCCAACTGGAAGCTGTCCGCTCCCAGCGTTGCGGTTTGCCCCAAGTGCGGTGAGCCCGTTATGCCCCACAGAGCTTGCAAGGCTTGCGGCACCTACAACGGCCGTCAGGTTGTGGCTGTTGAGGCTGAGTAAGGCAAAAGCGGAAACGTAAGAGGAAGGCTCCGGCCTTCCTCTTTTTCCGTTTATTCGGGAAAGAGCTTGTACATACCCGGTTTTGGCTGCTCGACAAATTGTAATTTTGCGGTGCAAATTACCACCCAGCCAATGTAGGGGAGGCTATTAGCCTCCCGCCACTTTGGATAACTGCGTGTTTGGTTGAATGGTTCATTGTCCAGTTTTGTACGAATTCGCCCAACAAAGTACTTACTTGGGAAGCCCCACTGCGCGGGAGGATGATATCCTCCCCTACAATAGCTGGGCAATTTCATTACACGGTGCCATTCAACCAGCCTGCCAAATTACAATTTTCAAACGCGGGATGTAAAAACGTTTTGTTCTTTTCTGTTGCTTTTATCGTAAAAATATGGCATAATAACTTGAATCATCATGGAAAGGAAGTGGTACACATGGCAAAACCCCTGGTTGCCATCATTGGCAGACCCAATGTGGGAAAATCCATGTTGTTTAATAAGCTGACGGGTCAGCGCACCTCCATCGTCGAAGACACCCCCGGTGTCACCCGGGACCGGATCTACGGCGACTGCGAGTGGTGCGGCAGAACCTTCAGCCTGGTGGACACCGGCGGCATCGAGCCCGGCACCGACAGCGATATGCTCAAATTCATGCGCCGTCAGGCGGAGATCGGCATTGAGCTGGCAGACGCCATCATCATGGTCACCGACGTTCGTTCCGGCGTCACCGCGGCGGACGAGGATGTGGCCACCATGCTCCGCAAGTCCGGCAAGCCCGTGGCGCTGGCGGTGAACAAATGCGACTCCGTGGGCCTTGTGAATCCCGACGTATACGAGTTTTACAGCCTCGGCATCGGAGACCTCTTTGAGACCTCCGCCGTCCACGGCCACGGCACCGGCGACCTGCTGGACTGGGTGCTGGAGAACATCCCCGACGATGCGGACGAGGAAGAGGACGGCGACATCATCAAGGTGGCCATCGTTGGCAAGCCCAACGTGGGCAAGTCCAGCCTCTTAAACCGCATTCTGGGCGAAGAGCGGGTCATTGTCTCCAACATCGCGGGCACCACCCGGGACGCCATCGACTCTTATTTCGAGAACGAAACCGGGAAATACTGCTTCATCGACACCGCCGGTATGCGCCGGAAGAGCAAGGTGGACGATGCCATCGAAAAGTATTCCAACATGCGCTCCATCAACGCCATTGAGCGGGCGGATGTGTGCCTGATCCTCATCGACGCCAACGATGGCGTCACCGAGCAGGACACCAAGATCGCCGGTCTTGTCCACGAGGCCGGTAAAGCCGCCGTCATCGTCGTCAACAAGTGGGACGCGGTGGCCGACAAGGAAACCAACACCATGCGGGATATGGAAAACGACGTGCGTCAGGGACTGAGCTATATGCTCTACGCCCCTGTGGTCTTCCTCTCCGCCCTCACCGGGCAGCGGGTGGACAGGCTCTTCCAGGTCATTCAGGATGTCCACGAACAGAACACCAAGCGCATCACCACCGGCGCGCTGAACAGCGTCCTGGCCGACGCCACCGCAAGGGTGCAGCCCCCCACGGATAAGGGCCGCCGGCTGAAGATCTACTATATGACCCAGGCCAGCACCAAGCCGCCCCACTTCGTCATCTTCTGCAACGACGCAAGACTCTTCCACTTCTCCTACCAGCGGTATCTGGAGAACCAGATCCGGGAGGTCTTCGGTCTTCAGGGTACCCCTGTGCGCATCACCATCCGCCAGAAGGGCGATAAGGAGGAATAAGCATGCTGCTGCGAATCCTGATAATCATTGCCGCCGGATATCTGCTGGGCAATCTCAACGGCGCCATCCTGATCTCCCGGACTCTCGCCCACGACGATGTCCGGAATCACGGCAGCGGCAATGCCGGGCTCACCAATTATTTCCGCAATTACGGCGGCTTCAACTCCCTGCTTGTCATTGGCATCGACGCCGCAAAGGGCGTGGCTGCCTGCCTGCTGGGACGGTTCCTGCTGGCTCCCTACGGACTCAGTCAGGAGGGAACGGCTCTGGCCGCAGTGGCTGTGGGTGTGGGCCATGACTTCCCTGCCCTGCTGGGGTTCAAGGGCGGCAAGGGTATTCTGTGCGGCTTCGCCAGCGCCTTTGTTCTGGACTGGCGGGTTGCTCTGGTGACCTTCGCGGTCTTTGCCATCGTCTATCTGCTGACCAAATACGTTTCCCTGTGCTCCGTGCTGGGCGCAGTCACCCTGGGAACCAGCTATGCCATCTG
>CALYTP010000120.1:0-5662 GCA_945486915.1 uncultured Clostridia bacterium
CCCAAAGGGAGAGCCAAGGGCGCTACCGCGCCAGTGCGCCAAATTACAATTTGCTGAGTCAGACCAATATGCACATAGAAAAATATCGGTGCCCCACGTTTTGTGGGGCACCGATTTCTTTTTGACAGAATCTTCCTTTTGAAGCTGATTACAGGACGACGCCGTCCTTGAAGATGGAGATTTCCCGGAAGCCCTTTTCCTCGGCCTTTGTCTGCCTGCCGGAGGCAACCTCCAGCACCAGGGCCATCAGGTCGGCGGCGGCTTCGTCCAGGGTGCGCTTGCCGTCGGCCACCACACCGGCATTAAAGTCGATCCAGCCGGATTTCTTGGTGGCAAGGGGGGTGTTGGTGGCCAGCTTCATGGTGGGAGCGGGGGCGCCGAAGGGGGTGCCGCGGCCGGTGGTAAAGAGAATCAGATGGGCGCCCGCGGCGGTCAGGGCGGTGGAGGACACCAGGTCATTGCCGGGGCCGTAGAGCATATTGAGGCCCTTGGTTACCACGGGATCGCCGTAGCCGATGACATCCATGATGGGAGCGCTGCCGCCCTTCTGGACACAGCCGCAGGATTTGTCCTCCAGGGTGGTGATACCGCCTGCCTTGTTGCCGGGGCTGGGGTTCTCGTAGACCACCTCGTTGTGGCGCAGGAAATAGGCCTTGAAGCCGTTGATCATATCCACGGCCTTGTGGAAGACCTCCTCGTTGATGCAGCGGTCCATCAGGAAGCCCTCGGCGCCGAACATCTCGGGCACCTCGGTGAGCACGGTGGAGCCGCCCTGGGCCACCAGCATATCGGAAAACCTTCCCACGGTGGGGTTGGCGGTGATGCCGGAAAGACCGTCGGAGCCGCCGCACTTCATGCCGATGACCAGCTCGGAAGCGGGGATGGTCTCCCGGCGGGCTTTGCCTGCGTAGTCCGCCAGCTGCTCCAGAAGCTCCCGGGCGGCGGAGAATTCGTCCTCCACCTGCTGGCAGGTCAGGAATTTCACCCGGTTTTCGTCGTAATCCCCCAGCTCCTCCACAAACTGCTCGTGGGTCAGGTTTTCGCAGCCCAGGCTCAGCACCAGAACACCGCCGGCGTTGGGATGGCGGGTCAGGGCAGCCAGGAGCTTGCGGGTCTGGGCGTGGTCGGCGCCGGTCTGGGAGCAGCCGAAGGGATGGGTGAAGGTGTACAGGCCCTCGATGGAGCCGGACACCAGATCCTGATTGTCCTTCACCAGCTTTTTGGCCACGTCGTTGACGCAGCCCACGGTGGGGATGATCCAGATCTCGTTGCGGATGCCCACCTTGCCGTCTGCTCTGCGGTAGCCCCGGAAGGTGCCGCAGGGCATGGGCGCGGGGACCTCGATTTTGGGGTTGTAGGTATATTCCAGCTCGCCGGAGAGGTTGGTTTTCATGTTGTGGGTGTGTACCCACTGGCCAGGGGCCACAGGGGCCACGGTGTGGCCGATGGAGAAGCCGTACTTGATGACCTGCTCGTTCTCCGCCATGGGGCGGATGGCCATTTTGTGACCCTGGGGGATATCGGACGCGGCAACAACGCCCTCGAAGGCTGTTCCCGCGGGAACAGCCTTCAGAGCGACTACCACATTATCTTTCGGATGAATATGGATGAAGTCAGGCATGAAAACCTCCGATCCTTACAGGCAGGAAGCGAAAGCGGCGATGGAGCCTTCGGAGCGGATGCGCTTCAGGTTTGCCACGGTGGCAGCCTCGAAGCCGTCGATGGCGGTGAGATCCTGACCCCACATCTGTTCATTGGTCATGACGGCGTGGACCAGCTCCTCCACAGAGTCATCCTTGTGGGCATAGTAGAATTCCAGGACCCAGCGGTCATCGGAGCAGGTGTAGGTATTGCCCAGAGGACGGCGGCAGACCAGACCCTTGTCGTTCAGCTCCTGGATGTCGTTGGAGAAGAAGGCGATGTAGGCGGCGAAGCTCATGGTCAGGCACTTGGGCAGCTCGTGCTTCATGTCGATGTACTCCAGGAAGCTGGGCATGTTTCTGGCGCGCCACTTGGAGGTGGAGTTCAGGGTGATGCTCATCAGCTCGTGGTTGACGAAGGGGTTGTTGAACCGGTCCTGCACGGCGGCGGCGAAGTTCATCAGGTCGTCCTTGTCCAGGGGCAGGGTGGGGATGACTTCGTCATAGAGCATCTTGTTCATGAAGCCGCGGATGGCGTCGTTGTGCATGCAGTCGCGGACGATGTCCAGACCGCCCAGGTAGGCGCCGGGGACGAAGCCGGTGTGGGCGCCGTTGAGGATGCGAACCTTGCGCTTCTTGTAGGGGGTGACGTCGGGCACCACGATGCAGTTGACACCGGCGGCCTTGAAGGGCAGCTTCTCCTCCAGCCATGCGGGGCCTTCGATGTTCCACACGCCGAAGACCTCGCCCACGTCGGTCAGGGGATCGGTGTAGCCGTTGGCCTCGTCCAGACGGGCGACCTCGGCGGCGTCGCGGATGCGGCCGGGAACGATGCGGTCCACCAGGGTGGAGCAGAAGGTGCACTGCTCGTTGACGTAGGCGCGGAATTCAGCCTCCAGACCCCACTGGTCAATGTACTGGTTGACGCACTTCAGAAGCTCCTTGCCGTTGTTGTCGATGAGCTCGCAGGAGAGGATCACAAGACCGCTCTTGCCGGCCTGCCAGCGCTTGTAGAGCACCTGGGTCAGCTTGCCGGGGAAGGAGGAGCAGGGCTCGTCGGTGAGGGCGCAGGCGGGATCGTAGACGATGCCGGCCTCGGTGGTGTTGGAGACCACGTACTCCAGATCGTCGGAGACGGCGACCTCCATCATGGCGTCGAAATCGGCCTTGCGGTAGGGGTTCAGGCAGCGGGAGACGGAGGAGATCACGCGCTTGCGGTCCACCTTTTCGCCGTTCTCGGTGCCGCGCAGGTACAGGGTGTAAAGACCCTCCTGCTCGTTGATCAGGTCAGCCAGACCGGGGGCGATGGGCTGCACCAGAACGCACTTGCCGTTCCAGCCGGCCTTCTCGTTGGACACGTCGAACCAGTAGTCAACGAATGCCCGCAGGAAGTTGCCTTCGCCGAACTGCAGCACCTTCTCGGGTGCTTTTTCCAGGATGAATCCGTCGTAGCCGGATGCCTTCAGAACTGCATAGTTGAGCTTTTCCATGTGTGATTCCTCCAGTAAAATTTTATGGTGTTTCTTGTTTGATAATCGTATTATAAACGCAATCTATCTCCTGTGAAATAGTATAAATTGCGATAATACATTGTGATTCTTGCGAATGCGGGAAATGTATGCTACAATGGACAAAAGGAAACCGGTTTCAGCCGGAAAGCGGGGGATTTTGATGGCCGGGAAGCTTCCCAATTATGATCCGCGGCAGGAGATGCTGGCGTCGGATTTTGAGATCCAGCACAAGCAGGATACCTATCTGAAGGATGTGGAGCTGCACCACCACGACTTCTATGAGATCTACTATCTGGTGTCGGGAGACGTGACCTATGTCATCGAGGGCAGGCTCTGCCGGGTGCTGCCGGGGGATCTGCTGCTCATCAGCCCCCAGGAGCTGCACCAGGTGTCCATCACCCCGGGCATGGAGCCATATGAGCGGTATGTCCTGTGGATTGACCGGACTGCGGTGCGCAGGCTGTCCTCCGGGGATACCGATCTGGAGCGGCATCTGGACCCCATGCGGCCGGGGTATACCAATCTGCTCCGGCTGACCCGGGAGCAGCGGCAGCAGGTGCGCAGTCTGATGGAAGCGCTGTTCCAGGAGGCGGACGGCGCCGGGTTCGGCGGGGACATCCTGCGCAATGCCCTGGTGACGGCGCTGCTGGTGCAGATCAATCGGATGGCGGATCAGCATTCCCGGGAGCCGGAGGTGCTTGTCCACTCCAGCCGGCTGGTGTCCGAGCTGGTGGAGTATGTCAACCAGCACTACCGGGAGCGGCTGACACTGGAGGGGCTGGCGGAGCGGTTCTATGTCAGCAAGTACCATCTGAGCCACGAATTCCAGAAGCACATGGGCACCGGCGTCTATAAGTACATCCAGAAGAAGCGGCTGCAGATCGCGCGGCAGCTGCTGGCGGGGGGGGAACACCCCAGTACGGTGAGCGGCCTGTGCGGCTTTGCCGATTACGCCGGCTTCTACCGGGCCTTTGTGGGGGAATACGGCGTTGCTCCCAGGGAGTATGCCGATTCTGTGCGGTAGACGGACATATTGTTTTTTGGCGGGTTGGTTGAATGGTATCATGTAATACAGTGGCTGGGCAAAACGATTATGTGGTTGGGAGTTTCTTTGCCTTTTTCCAGTAGAAGTACAGCCCGTACTGCACGATGACCATGCACAGCCAGCCGGTGAAGCAGGCCCAGGCCTCGCCGTTGATGCCGTACTGAGGCACCCACAGGAAGACGCAGAGGGTGCGCACCCCGGTCTGCAGAATGGTCCCGAAGAGCACCATTTTCATCATGCCCAGACCCCGGAAATGGCCCTGGATGGCGTTGGTCAGGCCGGGCATCAGGAAGAAAAAGGATTTGACGCTCAGGTAGGAGATGCCTGCGGCCACGATTTCCTCCGCTCCGTCGGGGGTCAGCAGCCGGATGGCCGGTGTCTTGATCAGCTGGGTGATGAGGAAGATGATGGGGAAGTAGACAGCGGCCAGCATCAGCCCCTTGTAAAAGCTCTGATACATCCGCTGCTCCTGCTTCGCGCCCCGGTTCTGGGCGGTGCAGGTCATGATGCCGTTGCCGATGGACTGGGTGGGAATCCGGGCGAAGTCCTCGATTTTGCAGCCTGCGTTGAAGGCGTCGATGGCGACGATGCCCTGGGCGTTGATGACACCCTGGATGCAGACCTTTCCGATGGGCTGAGCGGCCTGCTGGAGGGCGGTGAGGGAGCCGATTTTCAGCGTCTGCTTCAGAAGTGCCCGGTCCACCTTCCAATCGCCGCGCCTCAGCTGCAGCTGGGGTGTTTTATTCATGATGTACCATAGGCAGCCCAATGCGGCGGCAGCCTGGGAGATCACCGTGGCAATGGCTGCACCGGCAACCCCCAGGGGGATCACTGCCACCAGCAAAATATCCAGAACAATGTTCATCCCACACGACAGGCTGAGGAAGAAAACCGGGGTTTTGGAATCCCCCAGACCCCGCAGGGAGGAAGCCAGCACATTATATTGAAAGGTGAACAGAAAGCCGATGAGGTAGATCCGCAGGTACAGCGTCGCCTGGGCGAAGGCCTCTGCGGGGGTGTTGATCCACAGGAGCATCTGTCCGGCCAGCGCCGCCCCCAGGGCGAATACCGCCAGGGAGAAGAACAGGCCGAAAATCAGGGTGGTGGCAAATTCCCGCCGCACCTGATCATCCTCTCCGGCGCCCTTGAATTTGGCGATCATCACGGAAGCGCCCAGACTGACACCGGAGGCGCCCAGAACCAGAATGGTGATGATGGGATCGGAGGTGCTGACGGCGGCCAGGGCGTTCTCCCCCAGAAATTTGCTGATGATGACGGAGTCCACCGCGTTATAAGTCAATTGGAGAATGTTCCCCAGAATCATGGGGATGGCGTACTGAATGAGATGGCGGGTGATGCTGCCCTTTGTCATGTCCTGCATGGTTTTGCCTCGCTGATACGATATTGCCCGGCCATTGTAGACCAACTATGGAAAGTCAAGCAGCAAGTTGGTCAGAAAAAGCATT
>CALYTP010000121.1:0-5539 GCA_945486915.1 uncultured Clostridia bacterium
GCTCTCCCAAAGGGAGAGCCAAGGGCGCTGTAAGCGCCAGTGCGATAAATTACAATTTGATTGTTTGCTGAGTGAACCCGATAAGCACATTGGGGATTATACGGTTTTAAGGGGATATACCCACTGCAAACTGCTGTTTTTGCGAAGGTTTTCTGTTTTCTGTGGCGTTTATTGGACGCATTATCCTGTAAAATTTCCTGTGCAGCGGTCATGTCAAGACTTGTTTTTCTCTTTTTTTCGTGGTATGATCGCCGTCGAGTTTTGTGAAACAAGGAGATTGGAAAATGCAACGCACAGAAAAAGCCGCAAAAAGCATGCAGGACTTCCTGTCCCGGGAGCAGGCCGCATTCAGCCGGATTCCCGGAATGGAGGAGCTTCTCCGAACCTCTCCGGAAAAGCGGAGCGACGCAGAACTGCGCTATCCCGACGCAGCCTTTGCCCTGATGGTGGCAAGTCACCTCTCCATGGGCAACCAGGAGCAGAACGCCATCCACCAGAAGGCCTACCTCTCCATCCTGGGCGGGGAGTCCATTCAGAACGTCCGGTTCCGGTATGACTGTGATCTGGAACAGTATCTGGAGCGTCATATGTGGGATTGACAAAAAAAGCCTTGCCGGAAACCGTTTCGGCAGGGCTTTTTTTGTGCGAAATGCCTTGAAGTTCTGAAAAAAACGTAGTATGATATGGAAAAAGGAAAGGAGGTCACGCAATGCAGATTCTGTTCATCTCGGATTATGTCTGTCCCTACTGCCTGGTGGCCAAGGAGGCGCTGTCCCAGGCTCTGGCGCGAACCGGGCATCCAGCAAACATCACCTGGCAGCCCTATGAGCTGACCCCGGAACCCAAGGAGCGGGTGGACACCTACCACGACGAGCGGCGCAGAGCCGGATATCAGGTTCTGGTGGAGCCCTGCAAAAAGCTGGGGCTTGCCATGCATCTGCCGCCCAGGGTCATTCCCCGGCCCTACACCCGGCTGGCCTTCGAGGGCTGGTTCTACGCCTGCGACCACGGCAGGGGGGATGAATACAACGATCTTGTCTACCGTGCCTATTTCCTGGAGGAGCAGAACATCGGACAGCTTCCCGTGCTGGCAGCCCTGGCGGAAAAGGCCGGGCTGGATGCCGCAGATTTCATCCGTGCGCTGGAAGACGGAACCTACACCGCAAAGGAAAAGGAAGCCGTCCGCTATGCCCGGGAGGAGCTGAAGCCCCGGGGCGTGCCCACCATCTACATTGACGGCAGGCAGATCACCCTCAGCGACTACACCGCAGAGGAAATGGTCCGCATCCTGAACGACAATGCCTTCTGTGCCGGCAACGGCAGCTTCTGCGGCCCCGACGGCTGCTGAGCATGCAACCAAGCCTGCGTTACGGCGAAAAACCTTCCGGAGATCACCCGGTCCGAATAGAGAAGCTAAGAAACGGAGAGACCACCCATGGACAACAAAGTTTACAAAATGCTCGTCATCAATCCCGGCTCCACCTCCACCAAGGTGAGCTATTTTGAAAACGAGAAAAATGTTTACACCGAGAGCGTCTTCCACGACGCTCCCGTGCTGCTGCAGTTCCCCACCGTCAATGAGCAGGTGCCCCTGCGGCGGGCATTCCTGGAGGACTTTATGAAGCGCCACGACATCGACCCCAGGGGACTGGATGCCCTGGTGGCCAGAGGCGGCGCCGCTTACTCCCAGGAGTCCGGCGTCATCGAAATCGACAAGGCCCTCAATGACGACACCTTCAACGGCGTCGGCGGCGGCGACCACGCCTCCAAGCTGGGGGTGCTGCTGGCCTACGACCTGTGGAAGGACTACGGCGGAAAGATGTACACCCTGAACCCCACCAACGTCGATGAGCTGTGCGACCTGGCCCGTCCCACCGGCATTGCTGGCGTCTACCGCCGGGCCCAGTCCCATGTGCTGAACCAGAAGGGTATCGCCGCCATCCACGCCCAGAAGATGGGCAAAAAGGTGGAGGACTGCAACTTCATCGTGGCTCACATTGACGGCGGCATCACCGTGGGCGCCCACGAAAAGGGCAGGCTCATCGACTGCTCCGAGGGCGCAGGCGGCGACGGTCCCTTCACCCCCACCCGTCTGGGCGCCATCCCGGTGCTGGAGGTCATCACCTATCTGGAAAACGGCCACACCACCGAGGAGATTCGCAGGATGCTCTCCCGGGCCGGCGGCTTCGTCAGCCACTTCGGCACCTCCAATTCCGATACCGTCCACGCCATGGTGGAGGCCGGTGACCCCAAGGCCACCCTGATCTGGAACACCATGATCTATCAGATCGCCAAGACCATCGGCGAAATGGCCACGGTGCTGAAGGGCAATGTGGACGCCATTCTGCTCACCGGCGGACTATTGCGGTTCTCCGACATTGTGGAGGGCGTGAAGGAGCGCTGCGGCTGGATTGCTCCCATCGCGGAGTACCCCGGCGAGTGCGAGCAGGAGGCCCTGGCAGACGCGGCTCTGGAGGTCCTCCGGGGCGAAAAGCAGGCCCGCAAATACACCGGCAAGCCCGTCTTCACCGGCTTCCCCTGGGACAAGGCGTAAGCCCCATGCCCTCCCAATACCCTTTCACCGCTCAGCTGTCTGGGCGGTGTTTTTTATTCCCGTGGTTGTGCGCCGCAGGAAAAATGGGTATTGGGCCGGGCAGATCATCCGTGGCGCATCAGAATAGTGCAACAAAGTCATTGATTTTTACGCTCTGTTTTTGTATAATAACACAAGAAACGCATTCGCTACGGGCATCCCCTTTGCCCGCCATTTTGCTCAAACATCGAAAGGAGTCAACCAGCCATGATTCATTATCGCGCAAACACCACCCCCGACATCACTGCCAGCGAGCAGGCCCACAGCGACTTCATCCGCCGCATTGCCGGGCAGTGCATGGTGCTGCTGGAAAATGACGGCACCCTTCCCCTCTCCGGCCCCACCAAGGTCGCCCTCTATGGCAACGGTGCCCGGGCAACCGTCAAGGGCGGCACCGGCAGCGGCGAGGTCAACAGCCGTTACAACGTCACCGTGGAGCAGGGGCTGGAAGCTGCCGGCTTCACCGTCACCACCAAGGACTGGCTGGATGCCCAGGATCAGGCCGCCGGCGCGGAAAACGCCGCCTATATGGCAAGCCTCCAGGAAAGAGCCGAGGCCACGGGCATGCCCTTCTTCCTTGTGATGTTCAATGAGCACTTTATTTCCAAGGCACTGGCCCCCTTCCAAAAGGCCGAGGGTGACCTGGCCATCTATGTGCTGGCAAGAAACTCCGGCGAAGGCAGCGACCGCTTTGCCGCCCCCGGCGACTACGAGCTCACCCAAGAGGAAATCGCCCTGCTGACGGCTCTGGGGCAGAACTACAAGAAGGTGGTGGTCCTGCTGAATATCGGCGGTGTCATCAACGCCTCCGCGCTGAAGGCCATCCCCGGCATCAGCTCCATCCTGCTGATCTCCCAGAGTGGAAACATGGGCGGCCACATCGTCGCCGATGTGCTGCTGGGCAAGAGCATCCCCAGCGGCCGCCTCACCGACACCTGGGCCGCCGATTACATGGACTACCCCTCCTCCGCCGAGTTCAGCCACAACAACAGCAACTGGCATGACGAATACTACAAAGACGGCATTTATGTGGGCTACCGCTATTTCGACACCTTCAATGTCACCCCCGTCTACCCCTTCGGCTACGGCCTGAACTACACCACCTTCGCCATGGAAACCCTGGGTGCCGCTGCCGACGAAAAGACCGTTTCCGTCACCGTCAAGGTCACCAACACCGGCGCCTTCCCCGGCCGGGAGGTGGTTCAGGTCTACGGCTCCGCTCCCAGAGGGGGACTGGAGAAGCCCATGCAGGTGCTCTGCGGCTTCGGCAAGACCCGGCTGCTGGCCCCCGGCGAGGAGCAGACATTGAAGGTCAGCTTCGACCTGACCAACCTGGAAAGCTACGACCCCGCCAGGGCTGCCTATGTGCTGGAAGCCGGCTCCTATGTCATCCGGGTGGGCAAACACAGCCGCGATACCCATGTGGCTGCCCTGCTGCGTCTGGACGATACCGTGGAAACCAAAAAGGTACGCAACATCTGCCCGCTGGACGAGGCGTTTGAGGAGATCTCCGCCGCCGGTGTGACGGCCTGGGCCCCCGAGCATGAGGAAGCGGAAATTGCCGCCGCCCCCGTCATCGCCCTGTGTGCCGGCAAAATCCCCACCGTCACCGTGGAATACGCCGGGGAGCCGGAGCCCTTCGCCCCCGCCGGAACCGACCACGTCATCACCCTGGAGGAAGTCCGCAGCGGCAAATTCACCCTGGAGCAGCTGGTCTCCCAGCTGACTGTGGAGGAGATGGCCGAGTGGTGCGTGGGCGCTGCCAGAGACAACGACAGCGTCATCGGTGCCGCCTCCAAGGCTGTCCCCGGTGCCGCCGGTGAAACCAGCCTGGCGCTGGCCCATCGCGGCGTCCGGGATATGGTCAACGCCGACGGCCCTGCCGGTCTGCGGCTGATCCCCCACTTCCGCACCGATGCCCAAGGCAGGCTGCTCCCCGGCGGCACGGCCATGGGCGGCGTGGAGGAGAGCTTCGCCCCCAAGCAGGAGGGCGACGTGGACTACTACCAGTACTGCACCGCCATTCCCATTGCCTGGCTGCTGGCCAGCTCCTGGGATCTGGAGCTGATCGAAAGCTGCGGCGATGTGGTGGGCGCGGAGATGGAGACCTTCGGCGTGCGCATCTGGCTGGCTCCGGGCATGAACATCCACCGCAACCCCCTGTGCGGCCGGAACTTTGAATACTATTCCGAGGATCCCCTGCTGTCCGGCCTGTGCGCCGCAGCGGATGTCCGGGGCGTGCAGAAGCACCCCGGCGTGGGCACCAGCATCAAGCACTACTTCGCCAACAACCAGGAGGACAACCGGATGTTCTGCAACGCCCACATCAAGGAGCGGGCCATCCGGGAGATCTACCTGCGCAACTTCGGCGTGTGCATCGAGGCCTCCCAGCCCATGACCATCATGACCAGCTACAACCTGATCAACGGTGTTCACGGCGCCAACTGCTACGATTCCATCACCTGCTATGCCCGGGAGGAATGCGGCTTCCAGGGCTATGTGATGACCGACTGGCTCACCACCAACAAAAAGCTCTCCCTGGCCTTCGCCAAACCCGACATCCGGTACCCCGCCGCATCCAGCCCCCTGTGCATCTACGCCGGCAACGACGTCCAGATGCCCGGCTGCGAAGCCAATATCGAAGACATCATCGAAGCAGTCAAAGACGGCAGCCTGAAGCTGGGCTACCTGCACAACTGCTGCAAGCGGATGCTGGAAGTGGACATGAAGTGCGCCAGCTTCGAGGGCGTGGGCTCCTACATTGCCGATTATCCCCTGAAAGACTTTGTGACCTGCGAATAATCACCTGATACAGGAACGGGGCTGTCCCACTGACGCGAGACAGCCCCAAACTATGCAATGCGCGGATCGGCGTGACTCGACAAAACGATAAATTGTAATTTGGCGGTGTGCACCAAAGGCTCCCTCTGGGAGGGAGCTGGCCGC
>CALYTP010000122.1:0-5398 GCA_945486915.1 uncultured Clostridia bacterium
CAAGAAAGTTTTGCCCCGCCAAATTACAATTTGCTGAGTTAACCCGATAAGCACAAAATCTTTTCCGACAGAACGCTGTGTGACACAGATTATTAACACTTTGGCTTTCCGGGTGTGATATGATAAAATGAAATATGATTGACTTGTCTCTATCCCGGGAGGGCGCAGAAATGCCGAAATTCAGTGTAAAAAAACCGCTGACCGTGTTTGTGGCGGTGATTGCCGTTCTGGTGCTGGGCGTGGTGGCCTATTTTAAGATGACCCCGGACCTGCTGCCGAACATGAACTTTCCCTACATCCTCATCATGACCACCTATCCCGGCGCCAGCCCCGAAAAGGTGGAGGCTGAGGTCACAAAGCCCATGGAGCAGGCCATGTCCACCCTGGAGCATATCAAGGAGGTCAGTTCCACCTCCAATGAAAACTACAGCACCGTGCTGCTGGAATTTGAGGAGTCCGTGAATATGGACACCATCGGCGTGGACATCCAGCAGAGCATCACGGCCCTGTCCGCAGGCTGGGACGACATGGTGGGTACGCCCTATGTGCTGAAGATCAACCCCTCCATGCTGCCTGTGGAGGTGGCGGCAGTGGCCATGGACGGAAAGACCACCATGGAGCTGACGGAATTCCTGAACGATACCCTGATGACCAAGCTGGAGGGCATCACCGGCGTGGCGCGGATCACCACCACCGGCGCCGTGGAGCAGGAGCTTCATGTGGTGCTGTCCCAGGAGAAGATCGACAGGAAGAACATTCAGATTGCCAATGCCATCAACGGCGAGCTGGACGAGGCCGCCAACGATCTGCTGGAAAAGAAGGAAGAGCTGGAGGATGCCCAGGAGCAGATCGACAGCACCCGGCTGCAGCTGGACAACGGCAAGGCAGCCCTGTCCAGCTCCACCGCCTCCGCGGAGGCGGAGCTGAGCCAGAAGCAGGCGGAGCTGGTGTCCACCAAGGCGGAGATTCAGAATCAGATTTCCCAGCTGAATTCCGGCATTTCCCAGATGCAGATGATTCTGGAACCGCTGAAGCTGATCCAGTCCGGCATCAACGAGCTGCGGGAGCAGCTGAATCCCCTGCGCCGGGAGCTGGGGGAGCTGCAGGAGCTGGAGAAGCGCCATGAGGATCTGGAAACCCGCCAGGCGGCCTTTGACGCGTCCATTCAGTCCGTCTATGATGACCCGGAGCTTTCCGACGAGGAGAAGGAAGCCATCATCGCCGAGCTGCGAAACGGTCCCGAGCAGGCCCAGCTGACAGCCGACCGGGAGGCGCTGGAGAAGGAATTTGAACTTCGGGGCTTTGAAACCATTGAGGATCTTCAGGCCCGGGAGGCGGAGCTGGAGGCAAAAATTGCCGAGCTGGATGCCCGTCTGGCGGAGCTGGAGGCCACCCTGGAGGCCCAGGGCATCGAGCTGAATTACCTGGATAAGAAGATCGCCGAGCTGGAGGGAAACGTTGCCCAGATGACCGAGGCCCGGGACTATCTGGAAAAGGATGTGATTCCCCAGCTGGACAGCGGCATGCTGCAGCTGAAGGACGCCACGAGAATTCTCAGCCAGCAGAAGACCTCCGGTCTGCTGGAGATCAGCAGCGCCATGGCCGAGCTGGCAGCCAACGCCGCCACCATGGAGGCGGCGCTGAGCCAGATGGAAAGCGGTCTGGACACCATCGAATCCAGCCGTCAGGACGCCCTGTCCAAAGCCGACCTGAACGGTATCCTCACCATGGACATGATCTCGGGGATTCTCCAGGCCCAGAGCTTCTATATGCCCGCGGGCTATGTTACCCAGGACGGCAACAGCTTCATGATCTCCGTGGGTGAGGAGATCACCGACGTGGAGACCCTGAAAAATCTGCTGCTGTTCGACCCCGGCATCGAGGGCGTGGACCCCATCCGGCTGGACGATGTGGCGGAGGTCACCCTGACGGACAACCATGACGAGTCCTATGCCCGGCTGGACGGACAGGAGAGCATCGTCCTCAGCTTTGAAAAGCAGAGCACCTACTCCACCGCCGGAGCCACAAAGAACATCAATGCCCGGTTCCGGGAGCTGGAGGAGCAGTACCCGGGCCTGCATTTCGTGGCGCTGATGGATCAGGGCGACTACATCTACATGATCGTGGATAATATTCTCAGCAGCCTGCTGATGGGCGCGGTTTTTGCCGTGTTCATCCTGTTCCTGTTCCTGCGGGATATCCGGCCAACCCTCATCACCCTGTGCGCCATCCCCATCAGCGTGGTCTTTGCCGTGGTGCTGATGTATTTTTCCGGTGTTACCATCAATATGATCTCGCTGGGCGGACTTGCCGTGTCGGTGGGTATGCTGGTGGATAACTCCGTTGTGGTCATTGAAAACATCTACCGCCTGCGCGCCAGGGGCGCCAACCGCATCCAGGCAGCCGTCTCCGGCGCGGGTCAGGTGGCGGGCGCCGTTACGGCATCCACGCTGACCACCGTCTGCGTATTCGCGCCCATCGTCTTTGTGGAGGGCATCACCAGACAGCTGTTTACGGATCTGGCGCTGACCATGACCTATTCTCTGCTGGCGTCCCTGATTGTCTCTTTGACGCTGGTGCCGGCCATGGCCTCCGGAATGCTGAAAAAGCAGAAGAAGGAGAAGAAAAACGGCTTCTTCCAGAGGCTGCTGAACGGCTATGCCAAGGTCGTGGTGTTCGCCCTGAAGCACAAATTCCTGGTGCTGATGATGGCGGTCTGCGCTCTGGCGGCCACCACCTGCTTCGCCATTGCCCGGGGCTTCACCTTCATGCCGGACATGGATATGCCCAGCGCCAATGTCAGCATCGCCATGCCGGAGGATTACGACATGGCTCAGGCCGTGGAGCTGGCGGACGAGGTGCTGGACAGAATCAGCGGCCTGGATGGCATTGAGACCGCCGGCGCCATGATGTCCTCCTCCGGCGGAATGGGAATCCTGGGCGGCGGAAGCGGCGGCAGCCTGGATGTGACGGTGTATATTTCCCTCTCTGATGAGACTGCCTCCGGCGAGGAGATGGGCGAAGAGATCATTGCCCTGTGCTCCGACCTGCCCTGTACCATCACCAGCTCCTCTGCCATGATGGATATGAGCATGCTCACCGGCAGCGGCATTTCCCTGGAGCTGTACGGCGAGGATATGGAGGAGCTGGAGGCTGCCGCCAGAACCGCCGCAGATACGCTGCGGAATCTCGAGGGCGTGGGCGAAGTCTCCGACGGGCTGGATGAGCTTTCTCCCGCACTGCACATTCAGGTGGATCGGGACAAGGCCATGAGCAAAGGGCTGACCATTGCCCAGATCTATATGGAGGTTACCCAGGCGCTGTCCAATTCCCAGCAGGCGCAGACCCTGATCCTCAGCGGCACCACCACGGACATTGTGGTGGAGCGGCAGGAGGAGAACCGGCTGGATGTGGAAGCCCTGCGCAGCCATGAATTCCAGGTCACCGGTATGGATGGTTCCGAAACCACGGTGCGGCTTTCCGATGTGGCGGAAATCGAGGACACCACCAGCCTCAGCGCCATCGGCCGCAAGAACCAGCGGCGCTGCATCACCGTCACCGCCGAGGTGCTGGACGGCTACAATGTCACCCTGCTAAGCAGCGAGGCGGTCAGCGCCATGGAGGAAGCGGAGCTGGGCAGCGGCATCAGCTATGCCTTCACCGGCGAAAACGAATCCATCATGGAGGCTGTGGAGCAGCTGCTGCTGATGCTGCTGCTGGGTGTGCTGCTGGTGTACCTGGTGATGGTGGCCCAGTTCCAGAGCCTGAAATCGCCCTTCATCGTCATGTTCACCATTCCCCTGGCCTTTACCGGCGGCTTCCTGGCGCTGCTGATCTGCGGCATGGAGGTCAGCGTCATTTCGCTGATTGGCTTCATCATGCTCACGGGCATCATCGTCAACAACGGCATCGTGCTGGTGGACTACATCAACCAGCTCCGTGCCGAGGGCATGGAGCGCCGGGCGGCCATCCTGGAGGCAGGCAAAACCAGAATGCGGCCCATCCTGATGACCTCCATCACCACCATTCTGGGCCTTTTGGATATGGCTGTGCGCACCTCCCCAGGTACCGCGCTGATGCGGCCCATGGCCATCGTCTGCATCGGCGGCCTGATCTACGCCACCCTGATGACCCTGCTGGTGGTTCCCTGTATCTATGACATGCTGAACAAAAAGGAGCTCCGCGTGGTCAAGGACAAGGACCTGGAGATGCTCAATATCTGAACCAGATCAAAAACGCCCCTGCTCAGACGAGCAGGGGCGTAAATCATATCGTATGCGGATGAGCGGAATGCAGCAGGACGGTAAATTGCAATTTGGCGAGGCAAAACTTTCTTGCGCCGCAGCGCATATCGAGTGCCATGCACATATCGAGTGCCATGCACATATCAATTGCGAAGCAAATATCGTTTTGATATATCGATATCTTTCCCACGGGAAAGTCGATATTGCCTTCGGCATCGATATTGATCGGTCGATCAAATGAGATACTTCGTATGTGCCCCGCCAAATTACAATTTGTCCATATGCGCAGAAAAGCCGAGATGCCGATATTACAGCACTTCCTGATCCTTGGGGTAGCTGTTGAGCACTCTGCAGCCGTCCTTTGTGACGCAGACCAGGTCCTCGATGCGGATGCCGACTCTGCCGGGAATGTAGATGCCGGGCTCGATGGAGAAGCACATGCCCTCCTGGACGATGACCTCGTCGGTGGCGGAGACATCGAAGGGCTCGTGGACCTCCATGCCGATGCCGTGGCCCAGGCGGTGGATGAAGTATTCGCCGTAGCCCGCGTCCTCGATGACCTTCCGGGCGGCCAGGTCGATGTCCTTGAAGGGAATGCCCGGCTTTACCGCGGCGATACCGGCAAGATTGGCTTTGCGGACGGTGTCATAGATCTCTTTCTCGGTGTTCTGGCCCACAAAGAAGGTGCGGGTCATGTCGCTGCAGTAGCCGTCCACGATGCAGCCCATGTCCACCACCACGGCTTCGCCTTCCTTCAGAACCCGGTCGCCGGGGATGCCGTGGGGGTCTGCCGCGTGGTCGCCGTATGCCACGATGGTGTCGAAGGAGTTGCCCTGGGAGCAGGCGCGGAAGAGGGCGTCAATTTCGTCCCGCAGCGCCGCTTCGGATTTGCCTGCCTGAATCAGGGAGGCCACCTTTGCCATGACGGCGTCGTTTCTCCGGGAGGCTTCGATCATCTTCTCCTGCTCTTCGGCGGTCTTGATGGCCTTCACCTCGTCGATGACGGTGCCCACGGTGAGCTTCAGATGGGGATTCTTTTCCGGCAGCGGCAGCAGGAATCTGGCAGGGAAGCTCTTGTCCACGGCCACGGTGCCCTCCAGGAGCTGCGCCAGCATGGCAACGCCGTCCTGGGCATCGGAGTAGCGGAGGATGGG
>CALYTP010000123.1:0-5379 GCA_945486915.1 uncultured Clostridia bacterium
GCGTGCATGGCGCCCATGGAGGCACCGAAGGTCAGGATGCCCTGATCGTAGCCGTTGCGCTCGCCGCTCAGGTGCTTGATGTAGGGCACCAGCTCGTCGGTGATGTAGTGGAACCAGCGCTCATGATTTTCAATGCGCCAGCGGTTGTCGGCGCCCTGAGCGCCCCAGGCTTCGTTGTCGATGCAGTCGCAGGCATACACGGTGCATTTACCGGATTCGATCCAGTCTGCCCAGTGGTCAACCATTTTGAAGTTTTCAAAGTCGAAGAAACGGCCGCCCTGGCAGGGGATGAACAGTACGGGCTTGCCCGCGTGACCGTAGACCTTGAATTCCATGTCCCGGTTCAGATTGCCGCTGTAATGCTTGTAGTAGCGAATTTCCATGTTTTTATCTCTCTTCCTGATAGAAATATGATATCGTTATCTGGGCTCAAAGACCCAGGCAATCCATGAAGATGGGGATCTGCTTTTCCCAGGAGGCCTCGGAATGGTTGCCGCCGGGGACGATGCGCATGGCCAGGTTGACCCGTTTGGTCATCAGCAGATGGGCCGTGGAGATCAGAGCCTCGGCGTTGGCAGCGTGGTTGAACATCTCCAGCTCGCCGTAGTCCATATAGATGCAGGTGTCCCTGCGGATGTGGGCCCGGGCGATGAATTCCAGCACCTTCCCGGAGGAGACCCACAGGCTGGGGCTCAGGCAGGCGGCCCGCTGGAAAATGTGGTTGTAGGTGGTGACGGCGTACATGGCCATCAGGCCGCCCATGGAGGAACCGGCGATGATGGTGTTCTTCCGGTCGGGAAGGGTGCGGTAGTTTTTGTCAATGTATGGCTTCAGCTCACCCACCATCCAGTTCATGTACACGCTGCCCTTGCCCCGGATCTTGCCCAGTTCGGAATTCTCGTAGCTGATGGGAGAGTACTCGATGAGGCGGCGGTTGCCCTCGGTGTTGCATTCCACGCCGACGATGATCAGGTCTTTTTTGCTTTCGGTCATGTATTTGTTCATGCCCCAGGATTTGCCGAAGGTGGCATCCTCGTCGAAGAAGACATTGTGCCCGTCGAACATATACATGACGGGATACCGGCGCTGGGGTTCTTTTTCGTAGGATTCCGGCAAATAGATGTAAGCCCTCCGCGTTCTGTCACCGGACAGCCTGGGAATGGTAATATCCCATTTTTTGACCATGAATCAGATCTCCTTTAGGAAGGATATGTTAAAATCAACGTATAGTATACTTTGTCAATGACCAAATGTCAACCAAAAAAACCAAAAATGTACACCGACTGTAATCAATCGCCCTCGAGACGCGGACGATTCGTGAATTCTACACAAAAAACATGACGCAATTGTGTGAAATCTAACCGATGCCTTTGCCGGTTGCTGCAATCCGACGCACAGTACTCCGGAAAGAATTCTGTTCAGTCAGCAAAGGGGGTGATTTTGACGGTTCCTCCCTTGAATGCCTGGACACTTACAGCCTGTGAAACACCGGTTTTCTGCCTTCAAACGTGCAGACATAGCCAAAGATGTCCTTCAGCACCTGGCAGGCTTCAAAGCTGTACTGCCCCACCCGGTCAGCCCGGTGGGCGTCGGAGCCGACAGTGACAATTTCGCCGCCCAGCTCCCTGAATCTGCGGAAATAATCCGGCGTGGGCAGAAAGCCGCCGCAGCGGTCCATGCCGCTGGTGTTCAGCTCCAGCCCCTTCCCCTTGGCGGCAAGGATGCGGAGGATCTCATCGATGATCTCCCGGTGGTCGTCAAGGGGGAGCGGGGTTTTCACCGGGCTTCCGGCGCCCTTGTGCAGATAGGTCATGTGGGACAGCACATCAAAATCCTCATGAACCCGGACGCATTCCAGCATGGTCTCAAAATAACGCCGCTGGGCCTCAAAAACCGTCTTTCCCTGCCAGTATTCCGCAAAATACACGTCAATATCGTCCACAAAATGGATGGAACCCAGGACAAAGTCGTAGTTCCTCTGCTTCAGTTCCTGCCGCATCCTCTCTGCGTTGTCGTTGTAGAGACCATACTCCACACCCCGGCGGATGGTCAGCCCGGGCACCTCCAGAGCGTCGTATTCCGCGCTGTAGGCAGCCGGATCAAACAGCATGGTCTGTTCCCGTTCCTTCCGGAGAAAATCCCGGTGGTCGGTGAAGCAGATTTCCTTCAGCCCCGCTTTCACTGCGGCCTGAGCCAGCCGGAGGCCGGTGTCGTGGCCGTCGAAGGAGACTCTGGAGTGCATATGAAAGTCAAACATGATCGATTTCCTCCCAAAACTGACGGAATGCGGTGGGCAGTGCTGCCTGGGAGCGGATTTCCTCCCTGGTAAACCATCGGAATCCCGCCGACCTTTCGGCAGTCTCCAGATAGTACCCCCGCAGATTCCATTGAATGTGTGTAAAAATGTGTTTTCGCTCCACCTGACGGTGGATATTTTTTGGCCGCAGGCCCATTTTTTCGGCAGTGATCAGAGCCTGGGGCAGCTCCAGTTTGCCTTCCACGTTGGGAAATTCCCACAGCGAAGCCAGAAGTCCCTGGTTTGGCCTTTGGCGCAGGGCATAGGCATCCCCACAGAAAGCAATGAAAACTGTCCGGTCCTCCTGCCGTTTTGGCTTTTTGGGGGCCTTGGCGGGCAGCATTTCGGCGGTGCCGTTCCGATGCCCCAGGCAAACTGACCGGCAGGGGCAGCTTTCACAGTCGGGCTTCCGGTTGGGGCCGCAGAGGGTTGCGCCCAGCTCCATGAGAGACTGGGTGAATTCCCCGGCTTCCCTGGGATAGATGGCCGCCAGTGCGGTGCGGACCTTCTGCTTGGTCTGGGGCAGATCGATGGGGGAGGGGTCGTCCGTCAGACGGCTGCAGACCCGAAGCACGTTCCCATCCACAGCGGGAGTGGGCAGATTGAAGGCGATGGAGCCGATGGCTCCGGCGGTGTAGTCCCCGATGCCGGGTAAGGAAAGAAGCTCCGCATGGGTCCGGGGGAAGCTGCCGCCGTACTGTGTCACAATCACCTGGGCGGCTTTTTTCAGGTTCCGCACCCGGGAGTAGTAGCCCAGCCCCTCCCAGAGCTTGCGGAGCCGGTCATCGTCGCAGTCGGCCAGATCCTGCACGGTGGGAAGATTTTCAAGAAATCGGGCATAATACCCCCGAACGGCCTCCACCCGCGTCTGCTGCAGCATGATCTCTGAGACCCAGATGTGATAAGGCTCCCGATCCTCCCGCCAGGGCAAATCCCGTCGGTTTTCCGAGTACCAGGGAAGCAGCGCTCCCGGAAGGGCAGCGGGAAGCAAATATTCTGACATAAAGAAACACCCTTCCTTTCTTTTTTCCCTATTTTACAGTCCGGGCAATCCCCTGTCAAGCGCAGAAGGAGGGGAGAATCTTTTACATAGGGCAACACCGCACAATGGATGCTGCGGGCTTCGGCAGATCTTTTATCCCAATCGTGCAGTATGAAAAATGGGAAATACACAAAGTATTCCCGCATTTTTCATACTTTCGCTTGGGGCAAAATCTCTTGCCGAATCTCCTTGCCCCATTATGCGGTGTTGCCATAGTCCATTCGGAGGTGCCGCCATGCGGAAGCTGCTGTCCATTTTCTCTTTCCTGTGTTTTGTATCGGTCTGTTGTTTTCTCGTTGGTGCAGAGGATCTGACGAACCCGGAATCCATCACCTTTCCCAGCGGCATTCCCAATTCCGGTATGCTCTGCGATGGGGATCAGGAAACTGCCCAGACCTGTGAAGCAAATGCTTCTCTTACTCTGCAGGACCCCAAGGGCATTGCCGGACTCTATCTGATTTTCGACAAGCCTTATGGCACCATCACCCTTTCCGCGCCGGAGGGAGACGAATGCCTTCTGGATACCGGCGGGATTCTCCATTATTATGCAGATGTCCAGGCCTGCTTCGGAAAAGCTCTGGAGCGTCTGACGCTGTGCTTTTCCGATGGCGAAGCCTCCGTAAACGAACTGAGCCTGTTTGGCCCCGGTGCCGTCCCGGAATGGGTGCAGCGCTGGGAGAAGATTCCTGACGGTCAGACTGATCTGATGCTGTTCTCTGCCCACGGCGACGATGAACAGCTCTTTTTCGCCGGACTGCTGCCCTGGTACGGCGCGGAGCTGGGCTATCGTGTGCAGGTGGTCTACTTTACGGATCACCGCAACCTGACCGCATTCCGGGTTCACGAAATGCTGAACGGCCTCTGGGCGGTGGGCATCCGGGATTACCCGATTTTCGGCGCCTTTGCGGACTACTATACCTTCGATCTGCAGGATGCCTACGGGTTCTACGCTGACCATGGTCAGCCGGAGGAGACGCTGCTGTCCTTTTTCGTGGAGAACCTGCGCCGGGGCCGCCCCAAGGTGGCGGTGACCCATGATCCCAATGGGGAGTACGGTCACGGGATGCACCGGCTCTGCGCCGATCTTCTGAAGAAGGCCGTGGCGGTCAGCAATGACCCGGAGCGGTTCCCGGAGCTTGCGGCGCAGTACGGAACCTGGGATGTGCCCAAAACCTACCTGCACCTCTACCCGGAGAACACCGTCACCATGGACTGGGATATTCCGCTGGAATCCTTTGACGGAAAAACCGCCTTCCAAGTCACCCGTGATCTGGGGTTTGCGGCGCACGCCAGCCAGCAGAAGGATTTTGCCTGGTACTTCCGGGGCGTGGACCGGGCTGCGGATATCCCAAGGTACAGCCCCTGCTTCTATGGCCTCTACCGCAGCACCGTGGGCGAGGATGTGGAAAAGAACGACCTCTTTGAAAATATCCGCCGGGACTCCGGCCAGGCAGACCCGGCATCACCGATCCCGGAGCAATCGAACCTCTCCGCCGCCGACCGCAGCTGGCTTGTGCTCCCTGCCGTGGGCACGGCGGTGCTCACCATCCTGACCACAGGCATCAGCACAAGAAAAAACTGAAAAAAACTAAAAAAACACTTGCTTTTTTGAAAAGGGTGTGGTATTATACATCAGCACTCAGCAATGCGGTGTATGCGCCGGTAGCTCAGTTGGATAGAGTGACTGACTACGAATCAGTAGGTCGGGGGTTCGAGTCCCTTCCGGCGTACCAAAAAACCAGATACCCATCCGGGTATCTGGTTTTTTGATATTCCGGGCGGGACTCGAAAGGGCGGCGGCAGCGCAAGCTGCCGTAAAAACAGTCCGGTGGACTGTTTTTAGCCCGTGGGAGAGTCCCTCCAATTTTAGACGCATCCCGTAGGGATGTGGATCAAACCGGAATATTTCTGATGCACAAAAAACGTTGGGACACTGCGCTTTTTCAAAAAGTCAAATAAATATACGTGCTTATCGGGTTAACTCAGCAAATTGTAATTTAGGTTATCGGCTTTAGTAAGCACAACACTAGATATTGTAATA
>CALYTP010000124.1:0-5339 GCA_945486915.1 uncultured Clostridia bacterium
CCGTCACCCCCGGTGTCCGCTTTGCCGACGGCGATGTGGGCGACCAGAAGCGGGTGATGACCCCTGCCGCCGCCAGGGAAATCGGCTCCGACTACATCGTCGTCGGCCGTCCAATCACCGCCGCTGCCGATCCCGTGGCCGCCTACGAGCGCTGCATTGCGGAATTCGTGGACTGAGGAAAACAAAATGGAAGAATTTCGCTATGACACCCAGCTGCTGATTGAAGGCACGGATCTGGATGAAGACGAGATCAACGACTACATCCGCAGCCATTTCAAAGGCGACTGCCTGCTGGCAGTGGGCGACGAAGACCTGATCAAAATTCACTTTCACACCAACGAGCCCTGGCTGGTGCTGCAGTACTGCGCCACCCTGGGGGAAATCTACGACATTGTCATCGAGGATATGGTGCGGCAGTCCAAGGGACTGCACGGCTAACGGAAGGAGAAACAAATGGAAGCCTACAAAAGAGAGTTTATCCAGTTCCTGCAGGATGCAGGCGTGCTGAAATTCGGTGATTTCACCGCCAAGTCCGGCCGGAAGATCCCCTACTTCATCAACGCCGGCATGATCAAGACCGGCGACCAGATCACCAAAATGGGCGAATTCTACGCCAAGGCCTACTTCGATAAGCTGGGCAAAAAGGCAGCCGTCCTCTACGGCCCCGCCTACAAGGGCATTTCCCTGTCCATCTCCGCTGCCGTGGCGCTGAGCAAAAACGGCCTGAACGTCCCCTTCTTCTTCAACCGGAAGGAAGTGAAGGATCATGGCGAGGGCGGCACCTTCGTCGGTTACGTTCCCCAGGCCGGTGAGGAGATCGTCATCATCGAGGACGTGATCACCGCCGGCACCGCCATTCGGGAGTCCATGGAGATCCTGAAGCACCTGGAGGGCACCCGGGTCATCGCCACCTTCATCATGGTGGACCGGAAGGAAAAGGGTCAGGGCGAGAAGGGCGCCATGCAGGAGATCGAGGAGCAGTTCGGCTTCCCCGTGTACTCCGTGGTGGATGTGTATGACATCATCGAGTATCTGGAAGAGGACCCCGCCAATGCCGAAAACGTGGAGCGCATCCGCAAGTATCTTGCCGTGAACGGAGCAAACGCATGAGAAGTCTGAACAGCATTCTGGATCTGTCCGTGGAGGAGCTGGATCAGCTGATCGCCACCGCCAAGGACATCATCGCCCACCCCGAAAACTACTGGGACGCCTGCAAGCACAAGAAGCTGGCTACCCTATTCTATGAGCCCTCCACCCGCACAAGGCTGAGCTTCGAGGCCGCCATGATCGAGCTGGGCGGCAGCGTCATCGGCTTCTCCGAGGCAAACTCCTCCTCCGCCTCCAAGGGCGAGAGCATGGCAGACACCGCCAAGATCCTGAGCTGCTACACCGACATCATGGCCATCCGGCATCCCAAGGACGGCGCGCCCTACGTTGCCTCCCGGAATGCCACCGTGCCCGTCATCAACGCAGGCGACGGCATGCACAACCATCCCACCCAGACCCTGGCGGATCTGCTGACCATCTCCCGGGAGCTGGGACGGCTGAACGATCTGACCATTGGCTTCTGCGGCGACCTGAAATACGGCCGCACCGTCCACTCTCTCATCGAGGCCATGAGCCGCTACACCGGCATCCGGTTCGTGCTGATCTCCCCGGAGGAGCTGAAGCTGCCCGGCTTTGTGCGGTTCAACACCCTGGAAAAGCACCACATTCCCTATACCGAGGTCACCTCTCTGGAGGAAGCGCTGCCGGAGCTGGACGTGCTGTACATGACCCGCATTCAGCGCGAACGCTTTGACGATCCCTGGCAGTATGAACGGCTGAAGGACAGCTATGTTCTGGACACGGAAAAGATGAAGCTGGCAAAGCAGCAGATGTGCGTGCTGCATCCTCTGCCCCGGGTCAACGAGATCAGCGTGGCTGTGGACGATGATCCCAGAGCCGCCTATTTCCGTCAGGCCCTCAATGGCAAGTACATGCGCATGGCTCTGATCCTGATGCTGCTGAAGGAAGCGGAGCGCAATCCCGTCCGGGAGGAGATCGACACCACCGACCTGCGCTACGATCTGGTGTGCCACAACCCCCGCTGCATCAGCGCAACGGAGCAGGAGCTGCCCCAGATTTTCCGCACCACCGACAAGGCAGCAGACATCCACCGCTGCATTTACTGCGAACAGAGAGCGTAATATAACCAACGCCTCCCGAACACGCGGTGTTCATAAGGCACTTACAGCTACAGCAGAATTCCCTACTGTAGCTGTTCTTATGTCTTCTCTCATTATCCGAAAAATGCCAAAACGTCCTGCGAATTGGGGTTTCATCATCATGGAAATAGAGCGTATAAATACATACGAGGATAATCGCTTTTCTCAAACGGTTCTGTATCAGCACGGATGCTTTCTGGCAGACGGAAAGCCTTATGAAGTAGAGATCATCTCTGATTATGAAGCAATCGTCCGCGGAGAAAACCAAGATGTGTATTCCTCTGTCGTGGAAGAATTTCGCTTCTATACCCCACATATTACGCGGTTCTTTGACAAAAACGGAAGGATCATCATGGAGTATCCCCAGGCGCAGGTATTGACGCTGCGCCTGGATCAAATTCAACCGTCGCAGTTTTTCGTGGATGAAGATAAGATTGCGGCGATCAGCTCCTTTGTTCACAAACCACAGGACATCATCATTCAGGTTCTTCCGGACAAGGATCGGTTTATTTCACTGGACGGGCATACCCGGTTATACTATGCGGTTATGAATGGGTGGGAATGTGTCCGGGCCGTAGCAGAGTCCTCTGAAGACTGGGTATATCAGTTTGTTGCTGAAGCCCAAAAACGTGGAATCTGCACCCCAAAGGAAATGACCTTACTCACACATGCCGAATACGAGGAGAAATGGATTCGTTTCTGCGATGATTTCTTCTCAGGTGATTGAGTGGAATCAAATGAACATATCATACTACACAAAAGGTCGAATCCCGGATGTTTTGCTGTTTGTACGCAACGGAAAGCCTCTGGGTCCGGGAGCTTTCGCAAGCATTCCCCGCTGCATTTCCCGCAAACAGAGCGCATAAATAACTGCAAAAGGCGTGACCGCAGTCACGCCTTTTTGTTATGATTGTTCACGTTACAGGTGTTTTTCCAGGAGTACCAGCTTCACATCGGGGATCCCCTGAAACCTGGTGGGTACAATGCCGATTTCCCGATAGCCATGCTTTGCGTAGAAGGCTCGGGCAGCTGTGTTGATGACATTGGTATCCAATCGAAGCGCCAGGCACCCTGTCTCCTTGGCATACTGTTCATAAAACCCCAGAAAGGCCCTTCCGTAGCCCTTTCCGGAATGCTCCGGGGAAATCACCAGGGTGTGCAGCACGCACACCTGATTATCGGCAGCAGGGTATTGCCACTGAGCACGGCTGTAGGATTCATCCTGCCTCCCATTGATGATCCCGGCGCCACGGATACTTCCATCATCCTCCAATACAAAGAGGTCCTTCCGTTTCACGGCCATTTCTGCCGTGGCCCGCACCGGATACACACCCCGCACCCAGCCTGTTGTCCGCTTTCCCATTTCTTCCGCAGTGTGGATATCCTTATACAGCTTCACAACCGCTTCAATATCCCCTTCCGCCGCTTTTCGGATCATCATGTTTTGTTCCTCCCGGTTTTTTGTCATCCGTCAGAACAGCCACAGCAGCATATACCGCTGTGGCTGTAAGGGGTCGGGATCATACACTGTATTTGGGTTCGCAGGTGAGGTTCACGCCCAGGCGCTTGAAGACCTTTTCGTCCACCGGGGAGAGGATCACGGAGGAGTGCACCTCGCAGCCCTTGAGCTTGCTCAGCTGCTCCATGGCCATTTCCGCCAGGGGGTTTGTGGCAGCGCAGATGGAGAGGGCAATGAGGGTCTCGTCGGTGTGGAGCCGGGGGTTGCGGTTGCCCAGGTGGGCAACCTTCAGATGCTGGATGGGGTCCAGAATCACCGGGGCCATCAGGTGCACCTCGTCCGGCAGTCCGCCCAGGATTTTCAGGGCGTTCAGCAGCAGCGCAGAGGATGCGCCCAGCAGATCGGTGGTGCGTCCGGTGACGATGGTGCCATCGGGCAGCTCCATGGCTGCGGCAGCGTCCCCAGTCTCGGCCTCTCTTGCCAGGGCGGGGGCCACGGTGGTGCGCTCCTCGGGGGAAACGCCGGCCTTGCGCATCAGAAGCTCCAGCTTGCGGACAACCTCCTCGCCGCACTTGCCCTGCTTCAGATCGCAGGCGGCCACATAATACCGGCGGATGATCTCCTGCCGGGAGGCACGCTTCACGGCCTCATCGTCAAAAATGCAGTTGCCCGCCATGTTGACGCCCATATCCGTGGGAGACTTGTAGGGGCAGGTGCCCATGATCTTCTCAAAGAGAGCTTCCAGAACGGGGAATGCCTCCACATCCCGGTTATAATTCACCGTGGTGACCCCGTAGGCATCCAGATGGAAGGGGTCGATCATATTCACATCGTTGAGGTCGGCGGTGGCTGCCTCATAGGCCAGATTCACGGGATGATTCAGGGGGATATTCCAGATGGGGAAGGTTTCGAACTTGGCATAGCCCGCCTGGATTCCCCGCTGGTTTTCGTGGTAGACCTGGCTCAGACAGGTTGCCAGCTTGCCGCTGCCGGGTCCGGGAGCGGTGACCACCACCAGGGAGCGGGTGGTCTCGATATAGTCGTTGCGCCCGAAGCCCTCCTCGCTGACCACATGGGAGGTATTGGCAGGATAGCCATCGATGGTGAAGTGGTGGTACACCCGAATGCCCATGCCCTCCAGACGGGACTGGAAGGCCTTCGCCAGCTTCTGATCCTGGAAACGGGTCAGAACCACGCTGGAAACATACAGTCCAAAGTCCCGGAAGATGCCGATGAGACGGATCACATCCCGGTCGTAGGTGATGCCCAGGTCGCCGCGGATCTTGTTCTTTTCGATGTCGTCGGCGTTAATGGCAATGACCATCTCCACCTGATCCTTCAGCTGCAGCAGCATCCGCAGCTTGCTGTCGGGCTGGAAACCGGGCAGGACCCTGGAAGCGTGGTTATCGTCGTACAGCTTGCCGCCAAACTCCAGATAGAGCTTGCCGCCGAATTGGGAGATGCGCTGGCGGATATGCTCGGACTGCATCTGCAGATACTTGTCATTATCAAAACCGACTGTTACCATAGCTGTTCCTCTTTCTCTTTATCCCGAAATTTTACACACTTCGCAGAACATTATACCGCAGTTCCCGGCAAATGGCAAGGTGCAAATTGCCAAATTGTAATTTAGGTTATCGGCTTTAGTAAGCACAACACTAGATATTGTAATA
>CALYTP010000125.1:0-5315 GCA_945486915.1 uncultured Clostridia bacterium
CCGTTGGATGGTTGGGCAGCGCCTATTGGAACGTGGGACCCTCTCAGTCTGCCCCATACGGGGCAGCCAGCTCTCCCAAAGGGAGAGCCAAGGTCGCTTCGCTCCATATTTTTCGCGGATTTCCATCGGAGAATGGTACCTTTTTCGTTATCTCCACTCTCCACTCTTCAATCTTCACTCTCTGTGGTATTTCGTTCCCCAGGATCGATACCGGGCGTCCCGGATGGCATGCCAGCCCGTTGCGGCAAAAACAGGAGGCCGGGCAGGCCTCCTGTTGGGGGTGTTACGGATCAGACGGTGACCTCCACCTTGCAGCTGCTGCCGGCAGGAGCGGGGATGACCTTGCCTTCGATGGCCTTGCCGTCCACGGTCAGGGAGTAGGCGCCGGTCTGCTTCACATGGATGATGTACTGCACGCCCCGGTAGCGGCGGGTGACGGTGTATTCGTCCAGCGCTTTCGGCAGGCAGGGGTCAACGCTCAGGCCGTTCAGGGTGGGCTTGATGCCCAGGATGTACTGGCTGATGTTGACGAAGGTCCAGGAGGCGGTGCCGGTGAGCCAGCTGTTTCTGGCTGCGCCCTCTTCATAGGACGCTCTCGCGGCAACGGTCTGGGCATAGACATAGGGCTCCACCCGGCGCACGTCGCTGTTCTCCTCCTGATAGACGGGGGCGGTGCGGCGGTAGATATCGAAGGCGTTGTCGCCTCTGCCCACCACGGTCTCGGCAATGGAGATCCAGGGGTTGTTGTGGCAGAAGACGGAGCCGTTTTCCTTGTATCCGGGAGGATAGGAGGAGATTTCGCCCAGCTCCTTGTGGTAAACGGTGTAGCAGGGCGCCAGCAGCTCCACGCCGTACCGGCCCAGCAGATGCTCCCGGACGGAGTCCAGCGCCTTCACGGCCTTGCCGTCGTCCTTGCCCACACCGGCCATGACGCACATGCCCTGGGGCTCGATGTAGATCTTGCCTTCTTCGCACTGATTGGAGCCGACGGGGTTGGAGTAGGCGTCATAGGCACGGACGAACCATTCACCGTCCCAGCCTGCGGTCTCAATGGCCTGCTCCATGTCGGCCACGGCGGCCAGCACCGCGTCGGCTTCCTCGTCAAGGCCCTTCGCCTTGCAGATCATGGCATACTCCCGGCCGTACAGGACGAACATGCCGCCGATGAACACAGACTCCGCCACCGGGCCTTCGGAAGGGCCGGAGGTCTGGAAGCTCTCGCCGGGCTCCTCGGAGAAGCAGTTCAGATTCAGGCAGTCGTTCCAGTCGGCTCTGCCGATGAGGGGCAGAGCGTGGGGGCCCTTGTGGGTCATGGTGTAGTTCACGCTGCGGCGCAGGTGCTCCATCAGGGGCTGCTGGGAGCCTTCCACATTGTCGAAGGGAGTGGGATGATCCAGAATGCTCCAGTCGCCGGTCTCGGCAATGTAGGCATAGGTGGCGGCCACCAGCCACAGGGGGTCGTCGTTGAAGCCGGAGCCGATGTCGTTGTTGCCCCGCTTGGTCAGGGGCTGATACTGGTGGTAGGTGGAGCCGTCGGCCCACTGGACGGAGGCGATGTCGATGATGCGCTCTCTGGCCCGGTCGGGGGCGATGTGGACAAAGCCCAGCAGATCCTGGCAGCTGTCCCGGAAGCCCATGCCCCGGCCGGTGCCGGACTCAAAATAGCTGGCGGAGCGGCTCATATTGTAGGTGACCATGCACTGATACTGGTGCCAGATGTTCACGGCCCGGTTCAGCTTCTCGTCGGGGGAAACCAGGGTGTAGGTGCTCAGCAGATTATCCCAGTATGCTGCCAGCTGGGCCATGGCACTGTCCACGGCTTCATCGGTGGAGAATTCCTTCAGCACCCGGTAGGCAGTCTCCTTGCGGATGACGCCAGGGGCGAGGAACTTCTGATCCCTGGGATTTTTGCCGTAGCCCAGGACGAAGACGAAGCAGGTGCTCTCGCCGGGGGCCAGGGTCACATCCAGATGCAGCGCCGCCATGGGTGCGCCGCCGTGGGCAATGAAGTCACCGGCCTTGCAATTGACGATGGCCTGGGGGGCGCCGAAGTGACCGAAGGTGCCCAGGAAGGTGTCCCGGTCGGTGTCGAAGCCCGCGATGGGGGCGTTGACGCCGTAGTAGGCGTAGTGATCCCGGCGCTCCCGGTACTCGGTCTTGTGATAGATGACGCTGCCCTCCACCTCCAGCTCGCCGATGTTCAGGTTTCTCTGGAAGTTGGTGGAGTCGTCCACGGCGTTCCACAGGCACCATTCCACCGCGCCGGTGAAGCGGAAGGAGCGGACGGAATCGGAGTTGTTGGTCAGGCGAACCCGCTGCAGCTCGCAGTTTTCGTCCCCGGGCACCAGGAAGGTCAGCTCCGCTGCGATGCCGTCCTTCTCGGCTTCGAAGATGGTGTAGCCCATGCCGTGGCGGCAGCGGTAGCTGTCCAGGGGGGTGTCGCAGGGGTGGAAGGCGGGGCTCCAGGGGGCCTTATCCGCTTCCTTCACATAGAAGAAGCGGCCGCCGATGTCGGCAGGGACGTTGTTGTACCGGTAGCGCAGCAGGCGCTGGAGCTTGGCGTCCCGGTAGAAGCAATAGCCGCCGGCGGTGTTGCTGATGAGGGAGAAAAAGTCCTTGCTCCCCAGATAGTTGATCCAGGGCAGCGGAGTCGCGGGCGTTTCGATCACGTATTCTTTCTTTGCGTCGTCAAAAAAACCGTATCGCATGTTGATTCTCCTTATGATGTTTTTTTCACAACAGATTTGCTGCCTTAAACGTTTTCATCATAACATGTTGCACACAAGAATGCAAGGGGGAATGCAAGAAATTTTGCGAAAATCCGAATATATTTTGAAAGAAAAAACGTTTACGGGTAAAAATGATCCGATTCCCTCCGGTCAGGCCCCGGCGCTTGACAGCGGAGCCAGGCTGCGGTATGATGGGTGCAGAAATCACCGTCATTCATGCCAAACCGGAGGAAATGCCATGAAACTTGAAACCTGTATCGACTCCCTTGTGTCCTATGCCATGAACACAGGCCTGTCCCAGCCGGAGGACCACACCGTCCTGGTAAACCGGATCCTGGAGCTGCTGAAGCTGGACGCCTATACCCCCTCCGACGAGCCCCAGAGCGAGGATCTGGAGCAGATCCTGGCGGGGCTGCTGGACTACGCCTGCCAGGCCGGTCTGTGCGAAAACAATGTGGTGGCCCGGGACCTCTTCGACACGAAGCTCATGGGCGCCCTGACCCCCATGCCCCGGGAGGTGCGCCGCACCTTTGCCGAAAAATACGCCCAGTCCCCCGAGACTGCCACAGACTGGTATTACAAATTCAGCTGCGACACCGACTACATCCGCCGCTACCGCATCGCCAGGGACATGCGCTGGAAGGTCGCCAGCGAATACGGCGATATGGACATCACCATCAACCTGTCGAAGCCCGAAAAGGACCCCAAGGCCATTGCCGCCGCCAAGCTGGCGCCCCAGTCCGGCTATCCCAAGTGCCAGCTGTGCACCGAAAACGAGGGTTACGCAGGCCGGATGAACCACCCCGCCCGGCAGAACCACCGGATCATCCCCATCCGGGTGGCGGGCGCCGACTGGTTCCTGCAGTATTCCCCCTACGTCTACTACAACGAGCACTGCATCGTCTTCAACGCCAGCCACACCCCCATGAAGATCGACAGGGCCGCCTTCGACAAGCTGCTGTCCTTTGTGGGTGCCTTCCCCCACTACTTTGTGGGCTCCAACGCGGATCTGCCCATCGTGGGCGGCTCCATCCTGAGCCATGAGCATTTCCAGGGCGGCCACTACACCTTTGCCATGGAGACCGCCCCCGTGGAGACGCCGGTGTCCCTCCGGGGCTATGAGGATGTGAGGGCAGGCATCGTCCGCTGGCCCATGAGCGTTCTGCGGCTCACCGGCAGCGACCCTGAGCGAATCTCTGCGCTGGCGGACAAAATTCTTCATGCCTGGCGGGGCTATACCGATCCCCGGGCGGGGGTGTTTGCCGAGTCCGACGGCGAGCCTCACAACACCATCACCCCCATCGCCCGCCGTCGCGGCGAGGATTATGAGCTGGATCTGGTGCTGCGCTGCAACATCACCACGGAGGAACACCCCCTGGGCGTGTTCCATCCCCATGCGGACAAGCACCACATCAAGAAGGAGAACATCGGCCTCATCGAGGTCATGGGCCTTGCCGTCCTGCCCAGCCGCCTGAAGCAGGAGCTTTCCGATCTGGAAAACGCCATCCTGGAGGGCCGGAATCTGCGGGAGGACCAGGTCCTCAGCAAGCACGCCGACTGGGTGGATGCGCTGAGAAAGCAGCACACCTTTACGAAGGAGAACACCCGGGACATCCTGCTGCAGGAGACCGGAAAGGTATTCATTGGCGTTTTGGAGGACGCCGGCGTGTTCAAGCGCACCGACGAAGGCAGGAGGGAATTCCTGGACTTTGTGGATGCCGTGAACCATGCCTGAGTTTTCAGCCGCGCTATTGTAGTAGTACTAAGATTTGCGGTCCACAAAAGAGAGTGAAGATTGAAAAGTGGAGAGTGGAGATAACGATAAAGTGTCCATTCTCCGATAGAAATCCGCAAATCGTATGGAGCGAAGCGACCTTGGCTCTCCCTTTGGGAGAGCTGGCTGCCCCATAGGGGCAGACTGAGAGGGTCCCACGCTCCAATACACGCTTCCAATCCTCAAACGGAGTACCCTCTCAGTCAGCCTGTTCGGCTGACAGCTCTCCCAAAGGGAGAGCCAAGGGCGCTGTAAGCGCCGGTTCAAATTGCTGATTTTCGCATGAACAACCTTGCATATATCAAAAGCCTCCGTATGGATCGCCATACGGAGGTTTTTGATTGGGAATTATTCGGTTTTCAGCTCCACGGTGGACAGGTCCCATTCTTCATGGATCTTGGGCACGTCGCTGATCAGGCGCTTGGTGTAAGCGGCCTGGGGGTTCAGGATGACCTCGTCCGCCTTGCCGTACTCCACGAACTTGCCGTGCTCCATGATGTACACGGTGTCGGAAATGTAGTAGGCCAGGCCGATGTCGTGGGTGATGAAGATGATGGTCATGCCGATCTCGTCCCGCAGCTGCAGCAGCATATCCAGGATGGTGGCCCGGGAGCAGGCGTCCACCATGGAGGTGGGCTCGTCGGCCAGCAGGATCTTGGGCTTCAGCAGGAAGATGCGGGCGATCATCAGGCGCTGCATCTGGCCGCCGGACAGCTCGAAGGGGTACTTGTTGGTCAGCTCGGCGAACTTCAGGTTGACGAAGGAGCAGGCCTCGGTCATCATCTCGATCTTCTTCTCCATGGGCAGGTTCT
>CALYTP010000126.1:0-5146 GCA_945486915.1 uncultured Clostridia bacterium
GCCTGTTCGGCTGACAGCTCTCCCATAGGGAGAGCCAAGGGCGCTGTAAGCGCCAATCAAGGCTCCCCTGCAGCGGCTGGGCAAATTTTTTGCTTCTGTTTTCCCTCCTGCCCGCATACCCTAGCTGCAAAGGGAGGGGATCAAAATGCGCAGGCGGGATTGGATCATTCTCATCATTGCGGCGGTGTTTGCTCTGGCGGCGGTCTGGGGGGTGTTCCGGGGGTCGGTGCTGCAGACCGGGTCCTGGGGTCTGAGCTTCCGGCAGGAGCACACGCCCCCCATCGGCAATGCCGGGGTGGATCAATTGAAAAAATATGATGCCGCCTACCTGGGCGACACCACACAGCAGGTGCTGTACCTGACCTTCGACGCGGGCTACGAAAACGGCTGCACGGAAAGGATTCTGGACACCCTGAAAGCCCACGATGTGAAGGCGGCCTTTTTCCTGGTGGGCAACTACATCGAGAAAAACGCCGACCTGGTGCGCCGGATGGTCTCCGAGGGGCATATTGTCGGCAACCACACCATGCACCACTACGACATGAGCAAGCTTTCGGACAAAGCGGCCTTTGCCAAGGAATTACAGGATCTGGAAGCGCTGTTCCGGGAGAAAACCGGGCAGACGCTTCCCAAATACTACCGCCCTCCCCAGGGGATTTACAGCGAGGACAATCTGAAAAACGCCCAGGAGCTGGGGTACAAGACGGTGTTCTGGAGCCTTGCCTACGTGGACTGGAAAAACGACGACCAGCCCACGAAAGAGACGGCCTTTGCCAAGCTCCTGCCCCGCACCCACCCCGGCGCCGTGGTGCTGCTGCACTCCACCAGCCGCACCAACGCCGAAATCCTCAACGAGCTGCTGACCAAATGGGAGGAAATGGGATATACCTTCGGCACGCTGGAGGATTTGTTTTCGTAACGTGCCTGTGGGGTAATTTGGCGCCGTAAGCGCCAGTGCAATCATTTACGATTCATCTCATTCCGCGTTGAGGGCGTCGATGACGATGTCCGGGTAGGGGTTGGCGATGACGGTTTTATAGGTGTGGTAGATCACCATCCCCGGCTTGCCGCTGGGGATTTTTTTCACCTGCTTGACGCTGGTGACGTCCACGGGGATGTTCTGGCCGCCGCCGGTTTCGGCGTAGTAGGCCGCCAGCTGGGCCGCCTGGGTGACGGTGTTGTCCGGGGGGGTTCTGCCGCCGCAGGAGATGATGACGTGGCTGCCGTGGACCTTGCTGGCGTGGCACCAGATGTCGTCCTTCCTTGCAAGGCGGAAGGTCAGCTCGTCGTTCTGCCGGTTGTTCCTGCCCACATAGATGGCAAAGCCGTCGGTGCTCTCAAAGCGCATGGGGGCGAGCTTGCTCTGCTTCATCTTCTTCCTGCCGGTGTCCATGCGCACATAGCCGCCGGACTGCAGCTCCTGCCGGATTTCCTCCAGCTCCGCTTCCGTGGAGGCCCGGTTCAGCTCCTCCAGCACCGATTCCAGATAGGATAGCTCTTCTCTGCCCAGCTCCAGCTGATGAGTCAGCTCCCGCTGGGCGTTTTTCATCCTTGTGTAGTCCTTGTAGAATTTGGCGGCGTTCTGCTGGGGCGAGAGAATCGGGGAGAGGGGGATGGAGATGGTCTTCATCTCCTCGTCGTAGAAGTCCTCGCATTCCAGAACGGTCTGACCCTTGACAATCCTGCCGATGTTTGCCGTGACGATGTCCCCCAGCTGGCGCAGGCGCTCCCGGTCAAAGGTGGCTTCCAGCTCCTTTTCCTGGACGGCCAGCTTCCTACGCAGCCGCTGGCAGAGGTTCGTCACGGTTTTGCGGACGCCCTGGCTCTTCTGCCGCATGGCGTCCTTCCGGTCCCGCAGGGTGTAGTAGCTGTCGAGAAGCGCGCCGAAGGACGCCGCTTCCTGATAATCGCCGTACTGCCTTATGGGGCAGAAGGCAAACTGCTTGGGGGTGCCGTCGGCCTGGGCATAGAAGCAGGGGCGGGGGTGGCGCAGATGCTCGGTAAAAAACAGGCAGAGCTTTTCCGCCGCGGCAGCCACATCCAGGGCGCTGACCCGGGCGTCGGTGTCCCCGGCGCAGTACAGCGCCGCCTCCCGGCAGACCAGAGGCGACAGGCCGCCCAGGGCATCCATCAGTCGGTCAGAAAGCAAGTCGGCTCCTGACCCGGTCAGAAGGTTAACATAATCTTCCGCAGTCAGCTCCATGGGGTTCTGCTTGGAAACCTTCTCCGGCTCCACGTACAATAGACCCGGCAGCGCCGCCCGTTTGGCGCTCTCGTCCAGGCCGATGCGCCGCAGGCAGTCCAGAATCCGCCCGTCGGGGCCGAGAAGATACAGGTTGCAGGTGCGGCCCATCAGCTCCGCCACCAGCCGCTTTTGTACCGGGAAGCCCATTTCGTCGGTGCAGTCGAAGGTGAAGGCGGCCGCCCGCTCCATGGGGGGCTGGGTGACGGAAACCAGCCGGGCGCCGGACAGGTGCTTGCGCAGGAGCATACAGAACATGGGCGGCTCCGGGGGATTTTCCGGGGAGGCGGTGGTCAGGTGCAGCCGGGGCGCGGTGGGGTTGGCCACGAAGAGCAGCTTTTCCCGCCCCTCCTGGCAGCGCAGCAGCAGAATCAGCGTATCCCTGCTGGGCTGGTGGATCTTCTCCACCCGGGCGCCCAGACACCGGGCGCGCACCTCGTCCAATACCGAGGTGAGAAAAAAAGCATCAAATGCCATGAAATATTGGTCCTTTCCGTTGGAAATCGTGGGCGCACTCCCTGAAAAATTGGAATATGGCGCACCGTTTCGTAGGGCGGGGTCATGACCCCGCCGACCCGGTTCCGATTTTTGATCGATACGTTGAATGGAAATACTTTCAAAAAAACAACGAGAAAATGCCAAGGAAATCGGCATCTAATCCCATTTTTCCAACCTGGCAGGTTTTGTTACCTGATCGGCGGGGTCATGACCCCGCCCTACGAAAACATCCTGCCAAATTGCAATTTGCTGAGCCCGATAAGCACTTAATTTTGCTCATTGGCTGCGGCGAGTCGCCGCAGAATTTCGTCCAGGAGCACTTGGGCGACCTGGGATTTTTCCATCAGGGGCAGCTCCTTCACCCCGTCCGGCGTGAGGATGGTGACCACATTGGTCTCCACCCCGAAGCCCGCGCCGGGGGTCTTCAGGTTGTTGGCGGCGATCATGTCCAGGTGCTTCTTTTGGAGCTTCTTCCGGCTGTTTTCCAGCATGTTTTCCGTCTCCATGGAAAAGCCGCAGACGAACAGCCCCGGATGGCGGTTTTCGCTGACCCAGCCCAGGATGTCGGCGGTACGCTCCAAGGGGATGGACAGCTCCCCGTCGCCCTTCTTCATCTTCTCATCGGCAACGTTTGCCGGGCGGTAGTCGGCAACGGCGGCGGCCTTGATGAGAATGTCGGTGCCCGGCAGCGCCTGCTGCACCGCCTCCAGCATATCCTGGGCGCTGGTCACATACTGCATGGTCACCCCGGGCACCGGGTTCAGCGCCACCTGGCCGGAGATCAGGGTCACCTCCGCGCCCCGGAGCCTTGCCTCCCTTGCGATGGCGTAGCCCATTTTGCCGGTGGAATGGTTGGTCAGATACCGCACCGGGTCCAGTTTTTCCCGGGTGGGGCCGGCGGTGACGGTGACGTGCAGACCCTGCATGTCCTTCTCCCGGGCGATCTCCATGCAGATGGCATCCACCAGCGCCTCCGGCTCCGGCAGCTTGCCGCTGCCCACATCCCTGCAGGCCAGCATCCCCACGGCGGGCTGGATGACGGTAAAGCCGTAGTGCTCCAGCAGTTTTATGTTATCCTGGGTAACCGGATTTTCCAGCATGGCGGTGTTCATGGCGGGGGCCACCAGCTTGGGGGCGCGGGAGGCCAGCACCGTGGTGGTGAGCATATCGTCGGCCAGACCGTAGGCCAGCTTGGCGATGACGTTGGCGGTGGCCGGGGCGATGAGGATCACATCCGCGGCCTTGGCCAGGGACACATGGGCCACATCGTACTGGAAATTCCGGTCGAAGGTGTCCACGATGCAGCGGTGGTTGGTCAGGGTCTCGAAGGTCAGAGGGGTGATGAACTGCGTGGCGTTCTCGGTCATGATGACGTGTACCTCCGCCCCGGCCTTGCGCAGAGCGGATGCCACATTTGCCATTTTATAAGCTGCAATTCCCCCGGTGATGCCCAGAAGAACCGTTTTTCCCGTTAAGTTTTCCATATTTTGACACCTGATTTCGTGTATTTTTGCCGCGCCAGTGCGTTAAATTACATTTTGTGCTTATCGGGTTAACTCAGCAAATTGTAATTTGCGGGGCACATACGAAGTATCTCATTTGATCGACCGATCAATATCGATGCCGAAGGCAATATCGACTTTCCCGTGGGAAAGATATCGATATATCAAAACGATATTTGCTTCGCAATCGATATGTGCATAGCACTCGATATGCGCATAGCACTCGATATGCGCTGCGGCGCAAGAAAGTTTTGCCCCGCAAATTACAATTTGCCACAATGCTGAGTCAAACCGATATGCACAAAAAATTATACCAGACTCCACCCCTGTTTTCAACCTTATCGCGGCAGTTTCTTTCTGAGAAATTGACAAAACCCTTGAATTCTGGTATGATATTCCGATAGAATCCCTTTTTATGGGCATTTTGATATTTTCGCGGATTGGTGATGGTTTATGGTTTTTTCCAGTCTGATTTTTCTGTATGCGTTTTTCCCGCTGTCGCTGCTGGCTTACTTCCTGTGCAAAGGCAAGCGGTCGCAGAATGCGGTGCTGCTGGTCTCCTCGCTGATTTTCTACGCCTGGGGAGAGCCGAAATACGTTCTGCTGCTGATGTTCATGGCCCTGGTCAGCTGGTTCTTCGCCCTGAAAATTGAGCAGACCCGGAATCCCAACATCCAGACCCTCTATCTGACGCTGACGGTGATCGTGGACATCTCCCTGATCGCCTACTTCAAGTACGCCTCCATGATCTGCGGCCTGTTCGGGCCTGTGCCGGAGGCCGTCCGGAACATCGCCCTGCCCATCGGCATCTCGTTCTACACCTTCCAGCTGCTGACCTATGTGGTGGATGTGTACCGGGCGGAGGCCCCGGCCCAGGACAGCTACTTTAACGTGCTGCTCTACG
>CALYTP010000127.1:0-5120 GCA_945486915.1 uncultured Clostridia bacterium
AGAGCGAGTACCGGCGCCAGGAGTTCGTGGCCAACGTCTCCCATGAGCTGAAGACTCCCATGACCACCATCTCCGGCTATGTGGACGGCATCCTGGACGGCACCATCCCCGAAGCCAAACGGGACCACTACCTGCGCATCGTCTCCGACGAGACAAAGCGGCTGGCCCGGCTGGTGCGCAGTATGCTGGATATCTCCCAGCTGCAGAGCGAGGAGGGCATCCCCGACGAGAAGAAGATGAACTTCGACATGGGCGAGTGCGCCGGTCAGGTGCTGCTGACCTTCGAGAAGAAAATCAACGACAAGCATCTGGATGTGTCCGTGGATATGCCGGAGCACCCGGTGTACACCTTCGCCAACCCGGATTCCATCACCCAGGTCATCTATAACCTGCTGGACAATGCCATCAAGTTCTGCCCCGAGGGGGGCAATCTGGGGCTGACCATCCGCGAGGGCGGCAAAAAGGTCTATGTTTCCGTATCCAACGACGGCGACACCATCCCCCCGGAGGAGCTGCCCCTGGTCTTCGACCGGTTCCACAAGCTGGACAAATCCCGCTCCCAGAACCGGGACGGCTGGGGTCTGGGCCTGTACATCGTCAAAACCATCGTATGCAAGCACGGCGAAAATATCAGCGTCACCAGCCGCGACGGGAAGACGGAATTTACATTCACCATGCCGCTGGTCAATTGATCCGGCTCCGCCGGGTCACCAGCGTTTTGATTTGAGGAAAAGAATATGGCTAACTATGACAATACCCCGTGGGACGACGGGGTTTATGAAACCGGGCATACCCGGCCGCCCAAAAGCCGGGGCGGACTCATCGCGGTGCTGCTGATCTGCATGATCTTCCTCACCGGTCTTGTGACCGTCATGGGACTGATGAATATCAGGATGTTCCGGCAGCTCACCGCCGCCCAGGAGGAGACGGCCCCCGCCATCTCCTTCGACCAGGACGAGACGGAGGACGCCGGGGATCTGCTGACGCCCATCGAACTGGAGGAGTCCCCCACCTCTCCGCCCAACGTCCCCGAGGCGGAGGGCCTGTCCCTGCAGGAGATCTACCGGCAGTGCATCGTGTCCGTGGTGTCCATCACCTCCTCCTCCGGAAGCAGCACCTCCACCGGCACCGGGGTGATCCTGTCGGAGGACGGCTACATCGTCACCAATTACCACGTCATCGAGAACGGCACCCGGATCACGGTGCTGCTCCATGATGACCGGGAATTTTCCGCCTGGATCGTGGGCAGCGATCCCGCCACCGACCTGGCGGTGCTGAAAATCGAGGCAGACGACCTCACCGGTGCCACCTTCGGCGACAGCGATGTCCTGCAGGTGGGCGACAGCGTGGCGGCCATCGGCGACCCCCTGGGCATCGAGTACCGGGGCACCATGACCAACGGCATCATCTCCGCCATCAACCGGAATATGAGCATCGACGGAAGGCTCATGAACCTGATCCAGACCAACGCCGCCCTGAACTCCGGCAACTCCGGCGGCCCGCTGATCAACTCCCATGGTCAGGTCATCGGCATCAACACCGTGAAGATCGGCGCCTTCACCGACAAGGCAGGCGTGGAGGGCATCGGCTTTGCCATCCCCAGCGCCACGGTGACGGACATCGTCAACCAGATCATCGAAATGGGCTACGTCTCCGGCAGACCCAGCATCGGCTTCTCCGGCGAGGGCATTTCCCTGTTCTACCAGCGCTTTTACCGGCTGCCCTCGGGCATGTACATCACCGACATCACCCCCGGCAGCAACGCAGAGCAGGTGGGCCTGCAGGAGGGCGACATCCTCATCAGCGTGGACGGCACCAAGGTCTATGACCAGTCCGACCTGGACACCCTGCTCTACGGCTACGCCGCCGGGGATACCGTCACCATCATCATCTACCGCGGCGGTTATACCATGCAGGCCAGCCTGACCCTGGAGGAAGCCGGCAACGTGGGATAAAACCGTCCTACCCTTGCAAAAATGGTAATTTATCGCACTGGCGCGGCAGCGACCTTGGCTCTCCCTATGGGAGAGCTGTCAGCCGAACAGGCTGACTGAGAGGGTACTCCGTTGGATGGTTGGGCAGCGCCTATTGGAACGTGGGACCCTCTCAGTCTGCCCCTTACGGGGCAGCCAGCTCTCCCATAGGGAGAGCCAAGGTCGCTTCGCTCCGCAGAAACGACACCGCCAAATTGGAATTTCTATTTGCAACATCTCCAAGAAAAGAAGGCATACTATGGAACCCATTTATGTAAAAAACTTCACCGTGGACGATTCCTGGGTGGATCGCTACGGCAGGATGAAGCCATCCATGCTGCTCTACCTGGCCCAGGAGATGGGCGGGCAGCACAGCGCGCTGATGTCTTTGGACTACGACACCCTGGCCAGCCGGCGGCTGTTCTGGGCGGTGTCCCGGCACGGCGTGCAGATCGACAGGATGCCCACCCGGGGCGAAACCATCCGGGTGGAGACCTGGCCCCTGCCTGCCACCCGGGCGGCCTACCCCCGCAGCGTCATCGGCTACGACGAAAACGGCAGCGAATGCTTCCGGGTCATCACGCTGTGGGTGCTGATGGATCTGGACACAAGGCGGATGATCCTGCCCGGCAAGAGCGGCATCATGGTGGTGGGCACCCTGCGGGGCAACGAGCTGCCCGCCCCGGCGGGTCTGATCCTCCGGCCCGTGGGCAGCGTGCAGCAGCGAACCGTGGCCTATTCCGACCTGGACCGCAACGGCCACATGAACAACACACGCTGCATGGACTGGATCGCGGACCTTCTGCCCAGCGAGTTCCACCGCACCCACGCCCTGCGGGAGCTCACCGTCTGCTATCTGGCGGAGGCCCGGGAGGGCGACGAGCTGCGGCTGAATCTGGAGTTCGCCGACGACGCCACCGCCCAGGTGGACGCCACCCGCACCCGGGACGGCGAAAATCACCGGATCTTCTCCGCCAAGCTCTATTTTGATAAGGGCAACAACGCATAATGGGACAAGGAGATTCGGCGAGATATTTTGACCCAAGCGAAAGTATGGAAAATGTGGGAATACTTTGTGTATTTCCCATTTTTCATACTGCACGATTGGGGCAAAAGATCCGCCGAAGCCCGCAGCTCCCATTATGCGGTGTTGCCCTAAGCTCTGACCCAAAAGACCTGACTGTCCATGTGGCAGTCAGGTCTTTTTTCGCAGAAATTGAATTTCCCAGCCGCGAGGCGCATCGTGCGTATCGGTTTGATACTATTTCTCGATAAAATGGTTAATACCATTTTATCCTGCGCTTATCGCGCAGACCGCCAGTGGCGGTGAGAAATGTATGGACTACGTTTTTTAGCGGCGATGCCGCTGACCGCAAGACTGCGGTCTCATAAAACGGTATTTAACCGTTTTATGAAAAACTAGTATGACTCAGCATTTGGACAAATTACCACCCAGCCAATGTAGGGGAGGATATTATCCTCCCGCGCAGTGTAAGCCCTCAAAAGGCAATCACGTTGGGCGAATTCGTATCCATGTCCAACATTTTCCCATTCAACCGAGCACTCAATAATCGTAACCTGGCGGGCATCTGTAGCCTCCCCTACAGTGGGCTGTCCGTTTTTTGGGGTGCGGTCATATTTCTGCCAAGCCAATGTAGGGGAGGATATTATCCTCCCGCGCAGTGTAAGCTCTCAAAAGGCAATCACGTTGGGCGAATTCGTACCTATGTCCAACATTTTTCCGTTCAACCAAACACTCGGAAACCGAAACCTGGCGGGAGGCTGATAGCCTCCCCTACATTGGCTGGTTCCTTTCGTTTCCGGACGCCGATCCCCACGCGCCCGGGCAATTCCCCGGATTTCTGGCTTTTTTCCACAGGGCGGGCTGTGGAAAAACCTGTGGAGAATGTGAATAACTCCCATGGCGGCTTGCTTTTTCCGGTGTATAAGCTCCCGGAATTATGTCAACGATTCTGATGAAAGAGTTTCCTTTTTTTCCTGCGGCGAGTTTACACAAATGCTTGATTCCCCTTGGGGGTTGTGGTATAATCTTCCTTATGATGGCTGGATTATGCGGATTTGGCCTGCCATAAGGAGAGAACCGAGTTGAAGCAGATCATCCGACTGGCCGCGCTGGCGCTGCTGCTCTTGCTGCTGCCGGGACGCGCATTTGCGGAGCCGGAGGCCGTGGAGCAGGCCCGCAGGAGCGTGGTGCAGCTCTACGCCATGGGCTATGACGGCGACGGCAGACTGCTGTCGCGGTGGACGGGCACGGCCTTTGCCGTGGGCCCGGCGGGGGAGGACTCCAGCGTCTTCCTCACCAACCGCCATGTGGCCCTGGGCAGCGGGGAATTCACGGAGGATACCGTGAAGCTCTGGCTGCTGTCGGAAAACCCGGAATTCGGGGAGAACAAGGAGCCGCTCCCCGGCACCGCCGTGGCCTGTGAAATTCTCATGGCCTCCGACGGCTACCCCGATGTGGCCGTGATCCGGACGCTGGAGCCGGTCTCCGGCCACCCCGCCCTGCCGGTGCTGTCGTCTGCCCGGGTCAAGGACGGCACCACGGTCTATGCCCTGGGCTATCCCGGCCTGACCTCCGGCGGCAAGGGGCTGATGCTGTCCCAGGGCACGGTGAGCGATCACCTGCGCCTTGCCAGGGCCAGCTTCTCCCGGGCGCTGATCCACACCGCCGGTATTGTCCACGGCTTCTCCGGCGGTCCGCTGGTGGATGAACGGGGCGTGGTGGTGGGCCAGAACACCTACGGCTTTGAAGCGGATGTGAGCACCGACCATTTCTGCTCCGTCTATATCGACTATGGGCTGGAGCTGCTGGATGCCCTGGGCATCCCCTACACCACCGCAGACGGTCCCGGGATCATTCCCGTGCTGGTATGCAACGCCCTCCACAAGCCCGACCTTTCCGACCCCGCCGCCTGCGCCATTTTCGCCGCGGCGCTGGCGCTGATGGGCCTGTTCGTCCTGTATTTCCTGAAGACCCTGAAAGAAGCCATCCGGGAAGTCAGGGAGAAAAGAAACAGGCAGTGACCGTAAGATTTTTGCCTGCCATCGTAATAGCTGGTCAATGCAAAAACTTGTAATTTATCGCACTGGCGCGGCAGCGCCCTTGGCTCTCCCTTTGGGAGAGCT
>CALYTP010000128.1:0-5110 GCA_945486915.1 uncultured Clostridia bacterium
TCACGCCACGGCTGTTGTGGTATCTCGCATTGCCGGGATCCAGCTCTATGGCCTTTGTCTTATCCGGCAATGCCTCGTCATATCGGCCCATCTTATGCAGTGTCACGCCTCGGCTGTTATAGTATCTTTCATTGTCAGGATCCAGCTCAATGGCTTTAGTCTTATCCGCGAGTGCCTCTTCATATCGGCCCATCGTGTTCAGTGTCACGCCTCGGCTGAAATAGTATTCCGCATTGCCAGGATCCAGCTCTAAGGCCTTTGTCTTATCCGCGAGCGCCTCTTCATATCGGCCCATCTCATGGAGTGTCACGCCTCGGCTGTTATAGTATCTCGCATTGTCAGGATCCAGCTCTATGGCCTTTTCACTATCCGCAAGCGCCTCACGATATTGCCTCATCTCATGCAATGTCGTGCTACGGCTGTCAAAGTATCTCGCATTGCCAGGATCCAACTCTATGGCTTTATTCTTATCCGCAAGCGCCTCGTCATATCGGCCGATCCTATGCAGTATCATGCCACGGCTGATGTAGAATTCCGCATTATCAGGCTCCAACGCTATACCCTGATTGCAAAGCTGCCAGGCATCATCGTATTGCCCTCTGGAAAACGCAACGTAGATTTTATTCAATCGATCAGAAGCATTTTCCGTGTTCTCTCCGTCTGCGGTCAATGCTTCCACAATGGCTGCTTTGGCCTTTTGTTCTTCCGCAGTTTCTGCGCCCTGGCTGGCCGATGTTTCAGCAGAGTCTTTTTGATTTTCCTCCATTTGTTTTCTTAACAATTCCGCTGTATCTTGCTTCAGTTTGTCCTTCTGTTGGCGATAGCGTTCCAGCTGTTCTTCCAAGTGCTTGTTCATATAGTCGTCCGGCCGCGTATATTTATTCTGAAACGTTTCCTCCTGTAAAAAGCGAGCCTCAAGCCGATACATGATTTCGTCAAAGCCGTCGATTTTGATCCAATAGCCATGGTTCTTTTCCAAAAGGTTCGCAATTCGTTCAGGCGGTTCTGGTTCTATTCCGCACCAGTAAATACCCTTTAGCGGCAGTTCTTCAAGCAGGCTCATCAGAGTATGATCTGCCCCCGCATAACCAATGACAATAGGCGTGTATATTGCCAGAGCATCGCTTAGGGGGCTTTTCCACTCTGCTTGAAGCTGCCGCATTTCAGCTGCGGTATTCATGGGCTGATACAGCAGGTCACGGTGTACCTTGGCAATCACGGGCTTATTCTGATCGCCACGGATAAAATCTGCCAGTTTTTCATGTCCAATGACAAGCGGATGCAGACCACGGCAGAAAAACAGCGCATCCTCCACCATGGAATCAAAATTTGTGGTAATGACAAGCCGGTTTTCTGTATCGGAAAGGAGCGAGCCCAAAGAGAAAAATCCAAAACTTGGGAATTTGTCAGCGCCGGTCATTTCCTTTTCCAGGAAGTGATATGCAACGCTTTTACGTCCTGCGAAGCGCAATTCAAATAAAGTGAAATAATCATTGCTGTCGAAAACATACTCTGGCGCAAAAATGCATTCGTAGGCTCTTGGATTATCCATTCCGATTTCTTTCGCACATTCCCGGATATAAGAGAACCCACGCCCTGTTCCCAGCAAATACTCACGCCATTCTTTCATTAACTCGGTTCCGGTTCGAATGCCGGAGTTCCTGGAAGCTCCGGCACCCAGGATGAAGCAGAATCGTTCCTGCGCTTCAAAATACCCTTCTGCAATATGGTCCAGGAATCGCTGGGGGCTCATCTTGCTGTGATAGCTTTTTTCTTTTTCCTGCGACATAGCGTTGCCTCCTCGTTCAAATGTCATGTGGCTACAAAGCCAACATCGAATGGAAGCCGTCCATGGCGGACCGCCAATTCTTCTGGATATCTCCGGTGAAGATATCCGTGTTTGAGGGTGTTCCAATCGCCAAACGCCCGTTCGTTAATCTGGGTGCGGCGATGACACAATTTGACAAAACGGGATAATCCTATTATATAAATCATAGCGAAATTGTCAATAGGCGACCTCTAAAAACTACTTTTTGATGGTTTGGGCGAGAGATTTTGTTCTAACAAAAGTTTTGAAAATACCGAAATACTTTGTGTATTGCGGTGTTTTCAAAACGAATTGTTAGGACAAAAGATCCGTCCAAACCGCAAAAGGGTAGTTTTTAGAGGTGCCCAATAATATAGGAAAAACACGCTGCAGTTCAAGCTTGCAGCGTGTTTCTTTATTGTGGATCGGTATCTTCGGTATTGGCGTTTTGCAGGGCGGCGCCGTATTTGGCGAAGACGCGTTCGGCCACAAAGGACCAGCACAGCACGCAGACCGCAGGCGCGAAGGTCAGGCCGATGGGGTACCGGCAGCAGTACCAGAAAACCACCCAGGTAAAGGCGGCCAGCAGCACAGAAGAAAGCAAGTGGGCAGGCAGATACCTTATGGCAAGCCCCGTCAGTTCCCGGAAGGTGCAGGTGAACCTGGACTGGATCATCACCGACCAGCAGGCAGCCGCCAAGGGAATCGCCAGCACGGCATGGTAGGCTCCCGCCATCAGCGATGCGGCGGAATCCTCCTGACCGGCCTCCTGCAGCAGCGCCAGCACCCAGGCTCCGAAGAGCAGAATGATGCCCCAGAGCAGCGTGGCGCAGATACCGGTGCGAAGCTCAGCGCGGAAGGTACGGAAGAATCTGCCGTAGACCCCCTCCTCGCCATAGCGGATGCCGTGGACCACGGAGTCATACAGCGCCGTGGTGGCAGGGCCGATGGTGACAAGGGGCAGGCAGCACAGGCACCAGAGCAGGCTCAGCCCCAGCACATCCGTCACATGGTTCAGGAAATTCCACACCGGGCCATAGGGACGAAAAAGAGAACGAAACATTTACACCAACCCCGGAATCACTTCCGCCAGTCTTTCTGCCAGCTGCCGGTGGCCTTTGGCGGTCAGGTGCATGCCATCCACCCGGTTGAACTCGGCAACGCCCTGGGCATCCAGGAAGGCTGCGCCCACCAGCCCGGCGGTATTCTTCAGGTAACCTGCCAGCTCCCGGGACTTTTCCACACAGCCTGCGCCCATGGCCGCCCCGCCGGGATGGCTGTACAGCTCCGGCAGGATATGGGGCGGGCAGACGATGAGCACATTGGGCTTTCCGTCCTTCCAGCACATGACGCTCATGGCCTTGCACACCAGCCGTTCCATACCGGCGGCGATGCAGGCGGCATTGACGCCGAAGCGCTCCTTGGTGTCGTTGGTGCCCAGCATGATGACCAGCAGGTCCACCGGCTCATGGCTCATCAGGGTGGAGTAAATCACACCCAGGCCGTCCATGCTCTCGTGGAGGGCATCGGGGAAGACGGTGGTGCGCCCGGACAGGCCCTCCTCCAGAATCAGGTATTCTTCCCCCAGCTTTTGCTGCAGCAGGCAGGTCCAGCGCTCGGTTTCATCAAACCGGCCGCCGCCTGTGACGGTATCGGCGGGGTCGGCGCAATAGCCATGGGTATTGGAATCGCCGAAACAGACAATGTGTTTTTTCATAGCAGACTTCTTTCTGTCAGGATTTACGACTATCTTTCGTCAGGTATATCCGCAAATTGAAATTTGACAGGTCAGCCCTTGTAGGGGAGGCTATCCTCCCGCCACGTTTTTCGCCTGCGTGTTCCGATGAATGATATTTTGTTGGACATGGTACGAAAGCGAAGCGACCTTGGCTCTCCCTTTGGGAGAGCTGGCTGCCCCCTGTGGGGGCGGCCTGAGAGGGTCCCACGTTCCAATAGGCACTGCCCAACCATCCAGCGGAGTACCCTCTCAGTCAGCCTGTTCGGCTGACAGCTCTCCCAAAGGGAGAGCCAAGGGCGCTGCCGCGCCAGTGCGATAAATTCCAATTTTCGGTGTTACAACCTACTACATGGGTGCGGAGCATTATTTTACCTCGGGCAGGGAGGCGGCGATGGCGGACTGGCCCACCCGGCGGAACTTCTCATCGGGCAGCGCCACATGGATCTTCTGCGCCAGCTCGGGGTATTCGTCGGCCATGACCTGGTTGTAGGTCTCCAGCAGCAGGTCGCCGCCCTTGCCGGACATGACCCGGCCCAGCATCAGCACGGACTCGAAGCCGTAGAAATCATAGTACAGGGCGAAGCTGTGGGCCAGATACGTACCGATGCTGCGGTAGATGGCGGCGGCTCTGGGATCGTCCTGCTCCATGAGGCCCTGAACCTTCTTCAGCTTTTCGGCGGGAGACAGGCTCTCCCCCAGCTGGATTCCTGCGGCGGGGGCCAGCTTGATGACGGCATCCTGGCTGAAGTACTTGCAGCCAACGCCATAGTCACCGGACCACTCGTCCTGCATGGCATTGGGGGATGCATCCACCGGACAGAAGGCCAGCTCGTTGAGCCAGCCGGTGATGCAGCCGTTTTCATCCACGAAGCCCACGGCCTCGCTGGTGCCCATGGCAATGCCCAGCATATTGTTTCTGCCCAGGCAGACGGCGCCGGCCAGGGCGGAGACATCGCCGTCGTTGACCACGCTGTAGGGCACATTGCCGAAGGTATCGGTGATGGCCCGGATGTAGATATCCTTGACCTTCTTGTCGTAGAGATCCTTGGGCACCTTCAGGAACAGGGAGGCGTTCATGGTGCGGTTGTTGATGAATACACCGGCGGAGGACACGCCCACCGCATCCACCCGGGGCATATGGGAGGCCGCGGACTTCAGGGCGGAGACGATGCCGTCGTAGTGGTAATCCGGGTCGGAATTGATCTTGGGGAACCAGACCACTTCCTCAGAGTAGACGGTCTCGCCGTCGATGACTGCGGACACCTTCCGGTCGGAGCCGCCGGCGTCAAAGCCGATGCGGCAGCCTTCAAAGTGACCGCCGATCTTCTGGGGGGCGTCCTTGCTCTCGGGCACCTGGTCCACCAGCAGCACCTCGAAGGGGTGCTCGAAGACGTTTGCCATATAGTCCCAGTCGAAATCCTGCTTACCCCCGGCGCAGTAGATGCTGCACAGGTAGTTGTAGATCATCTCGTCGCCGCTGACATAGATCCGGAAGCCGCCCTTCATCCACAGGATGAACTTCACCAGCCGGTCGATGTAGAAGCAGTCGGCCTCCTTCATCTCCG
>CALYTP010000129.1:0-5106 GCA_945486915.1 uncultured Clostridia bacterium
TGGTGCACGCTGTTCGTTACCCGGTTCCATGCAACGCACAGACAAATTACAATTTCTCTTTATCAGAAAGAAGCGCCGCACCCGGAAACGGATGCGGCGGCTTTTTCAGATCTCGATGTGGTTGGCTTCCAGGGCCTTGCGGATGGCGATGGCCAGGACAGGGGCAAAGATCACGGCGACGGCGGCGTTGAAGATGGTGGCAGGCAGCTTGGCATAGATGGTCAGCAGGGCGGCATCGGGGGTCAGGCCCTTGATAAGCAGGCCGCTGTAGAAATAGCTCTTTGCCAGGTACAGAGCCGCATAGGTGACGGCGCCGCCCAGGGATGCCAGAACTGCTTTGACATAGCCCCAGTTTTTGACGCCGGCATAGGCGATGAGACCGGCAACCAGACCATAGGCTCCCTTGGTCAGGAAGGTGATCCAGCACTCGCTGATGTACAGGGGGTTCATGATGTCATAGATGGCGGAGCCGAGACCGGCAGCCAGTCCGCCGAACCAGGGTCCCAGCAGAAGACCGGACAGGGCGCACATGATGTTGCCCAGGTGGAAGGAAGTGGTGCCCGCAATGTCGATGGGCATGGTCACCCGGATGGCGGAGCCTGCCACGGTCAGGGCAGCCATCAGGGCGGTGATGACGATTTTTCTGGTGGTAATGGTGGACTTGTTGTTCATAGGATCGCCTCCCAATGGAATATGCTCCCATTTTACGCAAATCTGGCCACAAAAACAGCACCAAAAAACGATTATAAAATAAGGCCAGATGACAAAAAAGAAAACGATGCGCCAGGAGAACTGACGCATCGGGCTTTGGTGGGCACGGAAAATTACAGCTCACAGTCGGGTCTGGCGACCAGCGCGTGGTACAGCTCAGCCTTGGTGGCTTCGATGTAGGGGTTGACGTACAGGACGCCCAGAATGCCGCAGGTCAGGGCGCTGAGGATGTGCCAGCCGATGAAGGACAGATCCAGCAGGAAGGCCCCCATCTTGTTGCCGACCATCAGCTTCTCGCTGAGCCTCAGGGCCTCGCCCCGGGGGATATCCGGGTTGTCCGCCAGAATGTAGGGCACCAGCATATAGGAATAGGCCTTGACGATGCCGGGGATCACCAGCAGCAGCGACCACAGGGCAACATACAGCTTCATCAGGAACATGGTGAGCGCATTTCTGCCGTAGCTGCCGCGGAAGCCGTCCAGCACCTGATCCAGGGTGGCGCTTTCCCGGGCGTTGCGGAGGAAGAATTTGCTGCAGCCAATGGAGAGCACATTGAACACGAAGATGTGCAGCACGGTGAAGCAGAGGACGGCGGTGCCGGTCATGGTGGAGTAATACCGGAGGGAGAAGCCGTGGTCATAGGTGTGGGTTTCGCCGGTGCCGCCCCTTACTGTCAGGGAGGCGCCCACAATGACCACTGCGATCAGCGCCACCACCACGCATTTCCAGTAGTTGCGCCGAAAGGCGGCCTTGCCGCGTTCCTTGAGGGTAATGCGATTCCACATAATAATCATCCTTTCACGTTTTTTCCTTATTATAGATACTTTTGTTTTTCCTGTCAATATGGTGCTGCTGCGTTGACCGGGAGACGGGGCTGTGGTAAAATGGGGAAAAAGGAAGGGGGAAGGACCATGGATAAGCAGCAGGCCATTGGGATTCTCTGGGATTATATGCAGCTGAAGCAGGTGCCCCGACAGGCGGACTGCATCATCGGCTTCGGGTGCTACAACGAGGATGTGGCCCGGCGGTGCGCCCAGCTCTATTTGCAGGGGTATGCGCCGAGGATTCTGTTCACAGGCGGGCTGGGACGAAACACCGCCGCCATGTGGACCCAGAGCGAGGCCATACGGTTTTCCCGGATTGCCGTGGGAGAGGGCGTCCCGCAAAGGGACATTCTCATTGAGGACCGCTCCACCAATTCCGGGGAGAATCTGATCTTCTCCCGGCGGCTGCTGATGGAGCGGGAACTGCCCTGCAGGCAGATCATCGGCGTGCAGAAGCCCTATATGGAGCGCAGGCTCTATGCGGCGTTTCCCGTCTACTGGCCGGAGGCACAGGTGACGGTGACCAGCTGGCAGCAGAGCTATGAGGAGTATATTGCGGGTGTTTCCCGTTGGGGCAGGACGCAGGAAGATACCATCCACATGATCGTGGGGGATTTTCAGCGGCTCATGGTCTATGCGCAGCGGGGCTATCAGATTCCTCAGGAGATTCCGAAGGAGGCTATGGAGGCATTTGACTGCCTTGTCAAGCTGGGGTATACAAAGCAGCTGGTGAAATAACGGTTTGCGCGATGAATGGCACTGAGATACGCGCTGCACCCACAAAGGCTCCCTCTGCGAGGGTGGTGCTCCGCGCAGCGAATCAGAATACCTATGATTGCCGGTGGCAATCATTCCATAATGAAACTGGCCGCGAAGCGGACTGAGGGAGAGAGCGTTGGTCGATCACCAGCGCTTCATACGTTACCGCATCAAAAAATCCGGGGCTCTCTCCTTCAGTCAGCCTACGGCTGACAGCTCCCTCCCAGAGGGAGCCTTTGTACCCGCGCGGGAGGATGCTATCCTCCGCTACAATGGATGTGCGGAAAGCTGGAGAAAAATATGAAAAACACCTGCGATTTTGTCACAGGTGTTCTTTATTATGCCTGTAAATTGCGAAGCAGCCGTAGCCGATGGCGGCGCCGGTGACGTTGAGGATCAGATCGTCCACATCGCACACGCCCACCCGGAGGAGCATCTGCAGTACTTCCACCGCGGTCATCACGGCAATGGAAAGCAGCAGCGTCCAGGGCAGCTTCCTTGCCCATTTCCACATTAGCGGCGGCAGGAAGCCCAGGGGCAGGAACAGGATGACATTGCCGAAGAAATTGATGACGGCCCAGCGCACATTGTGCGCCCGCCAGGGCGGCGTCAGGCAGTACAGATAGCGCCGCATGGTGCGAAAGGGGATGAGATTCACATCGGGGTGGGGCAGGGGAACGGCGGAAAAGGGATTCCTGCGAAAAAACAGCAGATACAGCATCCCGATTGCGTACAAAGAGGCAAACAGCCACAGCTTTTTCCTGGGCGGCAGATTCATGCGGCGCCTCCTTTCCTCGATTTCGATTCTGGATTATACCACATCGCAGCCCCGATTGCAAGAAAAACGCCTGCCCAATGAGAGTTCAGCTTAGGGATACCCTAAAACAAGGATATTTTTGACTGACACCCTTCAAGCGGGGCCAACAGAAAGACCACACAACAGGCTGCAATGTCTGCTGTGTGGTCTTTTTCGTTAGGGTATCATTTATCAGAATATTTTTTGAAGTTTTCAGCTTGCTCCATGACCTTTTCAAATACTTCTTCGTCCCATTCCGGCGGATAGCCGTTCTGGTACAAAAGAACTGTGAGTTCCATATTAAGCTGATTTTTGATATCATCACGGGTGGACCAGTCCGCAAACTGAGCCTTATCGTCAACGAGTTCTTTGATTTTTTTGGCCAGCACCAAACACTTTTCGTCAGCGTAAGGGAACCCGTGATCGTCGCGCACTTTCACCAAGATATCAAAGAATGCCTTTTCCTCAAAACTGATACCCAGTTTTTCAAAAGAGGTCTTGTCATCTTGCAAATCCTTCAGAATCTGCAACAACTGATCTGATAGGTCATTAACGAAATCTGCAACGACCTCACTGGTAAATACCAACTTATCACGGCTGTTGTATGCCTCAACCACGCTGCGTAAACGCTCGTCAAATTCCTGCGCCTTTACCTTGTTGGTGCGCCCATAACTACTGATAGCCTTGCGGAGTAATTTGAGCAGGGCATTGAATTTGGTGATAGGCATTTTCACGGCATCCAGTTCAGCAATAAATTCATCACTAAACAGATCCACGGATTTGTTTTCATTTACGATGTTTTCGATACCGGTGCAAGCAATAGCATTCCGCACCATCTCCTCAACAACACGATTCATAATCTCTGCATCCGGGGCATCGCCCTTGGTTTGCTTATAAATGATGGAGCGAATAGCCAAATAGAATTGTGCCTTGGCGGTCTCAATGTCAGTCAATTCACCAGATGGGAAACAAATCGTATAAGCACTTTTCAGTCTACGGGAAAGGCCCATGAAGCGAGTTTCCATCTCTTTATTGCTCTGCACATATTCTGCCGCCATATTGAGGCAGTTCAACCGTTCCAGGGGCTCGCCAACATAGAATTTTGTGGAATTGAAGCCAACGAGCAATTCATCTATCAAAGCAAGATGGTTACGGAAAATTCCCAGCGTGATATTTAGTTCATCAACCGGACTTTCCTGGGGACTGCCGTATTTTTTGACCGCCTCCAACATATCGTTTTTGATACCGATGTAGTCAACCACAAGGCCCTTATCTTTGCCATCGAACACACGATTTACACGTGAGATGGTCTGGATGAGGGTATGCTTTTGCAAAGGCTTGTCAATGTACATGACTGCAAGAGACGGCACGTCAAAGCCAGTGATCCACATATCCACAACAACGGCAATTTTGAAATTGGAGTTATTGTCCTTAAACTGCCTGTCGAGCATCTTGCGGTATTCTTTCGTGCCGCAAGCATCGAACAGGTCTTTTTTGTCATTGGCACCCTGTGTGGCTACAAGGTTGATTTTCGGTAGAGGCATCAGCTTGTCTAACTGCTCCTTGGTAAGTGCAGACTCATCCTCTGCACGATGCTTTTCACCCCATTCCGGGCGCACAGCGAGGATTTCCTGAAGCAAGCGGAATGCAACGGCGCGGTCGGAACACACAATCATAGCTTTCTGTACGATTTCTGGCTTTTCGGCGCATAGTGCTTCATAGTGGAGCACAATGTCTGCCGCCAGTTTTTTGAGCCGATCCGGGTGACCAAGGATTGCTCTCATCTGTGCCATTGCCCGCTGGCTTTCCTCGATTTGCTCCTGCGTAGAGCCTTGTTCAGCGCAGCGGTCATAATATTTCTGGATTTCTTTTGCCTGTTCATCCGAAAGGATAACACGGGCAAGGCGCGGCTCATATGCGATACGGACAGTAATACCGTCATCACTGGATTCTTTCATGGTATAACAGCCGTACATATGGCAGCAAGGCTAAAAATGTGGCGCGCTTTTTCTTTCT
>CALYTP010000130.1:0-5087 GCA_945486915.1 uncultured Clostridia bacterium
TCAACCGAACACTCAGAAATCGAAACCTGGCGGGAGGATGATATCCTCCCCTACAGTGGCTGGGCAATTTCGTTACACAGTACCATTCACCTACCCCGCAAAATTACAATTTGCTGCAATGCTGAGTCAGACCGATATGCACATTACATTTTATCCACCAAGAAAAAACGAGGACCGCCGGAGCGGTCCTCGTAATTTTGTGTAATTGGAAATTACAGCAGGGTAGCGAAGTGCTTGATGGTGCGGCACATCTGAGAAACGTAGGAGTTCTCGTTGTCGTACCAGGAAACAACCTGAACCTGAACCTTGCCGTCGGGCAGGTTGCAGACCATGGTCTGGGTGGCATCGAACAGGGAGCCGAAGCGCATGCCGATGACATCGGAGGAGACGATCTCGTCCTCATTGTAGCCGAAGGACTCGGTGGCAGCAGCCTTCATGGCGGCGTTGATCTCGTCCTTGGTGACAGCCTTGGAGCAGACAGCGTTCAGGATGGTGGTGGAGCCGGTGGGGGTGGGAACGCGCTGTGCGGCGCCGATCAGCTTGCCGTTCAGCTCGGGGATGACCAGGCCGATGGCCTTAGCAGCACCGGTGGAGTTGGGAACGATGTTCACAGCGCCGGCGCGGGAACGACGCAGGTCGCCCTTACGCTGGGGGCCGTCCAGGATCATCTGGTCGCCGGTGTAAGCGTGGATGGTGCACATAATGCCGGTCTCGATGGAGGCCAGGTCATTCAGAGCCTTGGCCATGGGAGCCAGGCAGTTGGTGGTGCAGGAAGCGGCGGAGATGATGTTGTCTTCCTTGGTCAGGGTGTTGTGGTTAACGTTGTAAACGATGGTGGGCAGGTCATTGCCGGCAGGAGCGGAGATAACGACCTTCTTGGCGCCGGCGTCGATGTGAGCCTGAGCCTTGGCCTTGGAGGTGTAGAAGCCGGTGCACTCCAGGACAACGTCAACACCCAGCTCGCCCCAGGGCAGCTCGGCAGCGTTGGCCTTGGCGTAGATGGTGATCTTCTTGCCGTCGACAACGATGTTGTCCTCGCCAGCCTCAACGACATGGCCCTGAGCAGCGTAGTTGCCCTGGGTGGAATCGTACTTCAGCAGGTGAGCCAGCATCTTGGGGGAGGTCAGGTCGTTGATAGCCACGACTTCAAAGCCCTCGGCACCGAACATCTGACGGAAAGCCAGACGGCCGATACGACCAAAACCATTGATTGCAACTTTAACAGACATTGGAATTTCCTCCATTTCAAAATTACTGTTTTTCACAGTGTTTCACGGGTAAAGCGTGCGGGTTTCGATATTTCCGCACGGATTTATTATACTATAAGCCCATACGCTTGTAAAGTGTAAATTATGTCAAAATCCAGTTATTTTCCGGGATTTCTTTTAGGCAAACTCATTGAGTATTTACCATCCGGGGAAACCGAAAAACACCGCTGCTTTTGCAGCGGTGTTTTGATGTAAGGTTTTACAGGTACTGCTTCATGGCCTCGGAAGCGTTGGCGGGATCCTCGGACAGAGCGACGGTGATCTCCATGCTGTTGTCGGCAGCGAACTTGGCGGCCCAGGCGATGAACTCCTCAGCGGAAGCCAGATCGGCGCCGATGGTCTTGTACAGGTTGTCGATAAACACATGGGTGATATCAAAATTACCTGCATGCATGCCGCTCACGAAGCCCTTCAGCATTTCGACGGAGCGAATGCCGTACTCCTGGGAGTCAACGAGGCGAACCTTGTAGGTAACGTCATAGGTCAGCTTCTTGCCGTATTCGATGCAGACAACATCGCCGCTGGCCTGAGCCACTGCAGCATTGATGCCGTCGATCAGCTTCTTGGTCTTGCCGGAGCCCTTCAGGCCCATAATAACATGAATCATCGGAATTTCCTCCTTCACTGTACCAGATGGAAAACTGGGTGGTAATATTCTATCAGGATTCGGGGAAATTTGCAACAACAATTTGTGCGAAATTGCAAATTAGTTCTTTTCGTAACCGGGCTTACCCAGCAGGTGGAACATATTGCGCTTGTACAGCTCCACACCGGGCTGGTTGAAGGGGTTGACGCCCAGGATGTACGCGGAGACGCCGCAGCTCAGCTCCAGGAAGTAGAACATTTCGCCCACCTTGCGGTCGTTCAGCTCGCCGCAGTCCATGGTGATGACGGGCACGCCGCCGTCCACATGGGCAGCCAGGGTGCCGAGGAACGCCTTCTCGTCCACGAAGTCCAGGGTTTTGCCCTCCAGATAGTTCAGGCCGTCCAGGTTCTTCCAGTCGGAGCCGATGGTGTACTTGGCCTCGGGAGCGTCGAAGCGAACCATGGTCTCGAAGATGTTGCGCTGGCCCTGCTGGATCATCTGGCCCAGGGAGTGCAGGTCGGCGGTGAACTCGGCGGTGACGGGGAAGATGCCCTTGCCGTCCTTGCCCTCGGACTCGCCGAAGAGCTGCTGCCACCAGCCGCCGAACATCTTGAAGCCGGGCTCATAGCTCTCAAACAGCTCCATGGCCTTGCCATGGCGGTACAGCAGGTTGCGGACAGCGGCATACAGCCACACCGGGTTCTCGAAGGAACGCAGGTCGTAGGCTTCCTTGGCGTCCATGGCGCCGTTCATCATTTCCATGATGTCGATGCCGGCAACGGCCAGGGGCAGCAGACCCACGGGGGTCAGCACGGAGAAGCGGCCGCCCACATTGGGGGGAATGACGAAGGTCTCCCAGCCCTCCTCGGTGGCCATCTGACGCAGGGCGCCCTTGCAGGGATCGGTGATGGCGAAGATGCGCTCCCTGGCGCCGTCGGTGCCGTACTTACGCTCCAGCATCCAGCGCAGGGCCCGGGTGGCCACGGCGGGCTCGGTGGTGGTGCCGGACTTGGAGATGATGGCGATGGAGAAATCCTTGCCCTCCAGCAGACGGCACAGCTCGTTCCAGTGGCGGGTGCTCAGACCGTTGCCGGCAAAGAAGATCTGGGGATTGCCCTTGCCCTTACCGATGTTGTGGTTGGGGCCCTGGAGCAGCTCGATGGCGGCGCGGGGGCCGAGATAGGAGCCGCCGATGCCGATGACGACAAAAACATCGGAGTTGGCGCGGATCTTCTTGGCGGCGGCCTGCATCCGGGTGATCTCCTCGGTGGCCTCGCGGACGGGCAGGTTCAGCCAGCCCAGGAAATCATTGCCTTCACCACTGCCCTCGGTCAGGGTTTTGTGTGCAGCGGCAACTTCCTTTTCCATTGCCATGAGGTCAGCGAATTCAACGCTTCCCCAGACATTGGAAATGTCAACCTTAATCATGAATGGAACACGTCCTTTCGTTTATTTATCATTTCACAACCATATTTTACAGCATTCCATTCCCAAACGCAATACCCCGCAAAAAAGTTTCCGTAATTTTCTTAAGGCAACACCGCTTAGGTGGGAGCTGCGGGCTTCGACGGATCTTTTGCCCCAATCGTGCAGTATGAAAAATGGGAAATACATCCAGTATTCCCGCATTTTTCAAACTTTCGCCTGGGTCAAAATCTCGCGCCGAATCTCCTTGCCCCATTATGCGGTGTTGCCTTAAACCGGGAATCCAAGGAAGCCGTTTTCCCAAAGATTCGGGCTATGCTTTTCCATCAAAATGTGCTATACTATATAAATTATGGATTAAACCAAAATGGGAGCATATTACGCGTATGGGAAAAACCATTGGAAAACGAATACTTACCGCGCTGCTTTTGGCGGTTTTCTGGCTGCTTTCGGCGGTTCCGGCGCAGGCGGAGGAGGAGCTGGCTCTGGCATCCCAGGCGGCGATCCTGATGGATGCGGACACCGGGCAGGTCCTGTATGAGAAGAACGCCCATCTTCAGCTCTATCCCGCCAGCATCACCAAAATCATGACGGCAATGCTGGCGCTGCAGGAGCTGGAGCCGGATCAGGTGCTGACGGTTTCGCCGTCGGCGGTGGGGGCGGTGCCTGTGACCTCCTCCCACATTTCCCTGAAGGCCGGGGAGCAGCTGACGGTGGAGCAGGCGCTGTACGCCATTGCCACCATGTCCGCCAACGACGCCGCCAATGTGCTGGCCGAGGCGGTGAGCGGCAGCCTGTCGGATTTTGCCGTCCATATGACCGATACGGCCAGAAGCCTGGGCGCCATGGATACCAATTTCACCAATGCCAACGGCCTGCCGGACAGCTCTCATTATACCACCGCCTACGATATGGCCCTGATCACCGCCGCCGCCCTGAAGGTGCCTGGGCTTGCGGAGTATTTTCGTACCACGGAGTATCTGCTCAGCCCGACCAATCTCTCCGATGCCAGGGTTTTTGCCAACAAGGATCGGCTGCTCCCCGGCGGGCAGTACTACTATGAGGGCGTGCTGATGGCAAAAACCGGCTGGACCTCCAGCGCCCAGGGCACCTTTGCCGCCGTGGTCAGGCGGGGGGACACCACCCTCATCGTCATCGCCCTGAAATCGCCGCTGCTGGAGGACAAATACCGGGACACCTGGACGCTGATGAATTACGGCTTCAGCCGGTACGCCAAGGTGTTCTTCACCGGCGAAGAACTGGCAGAGCATTTCTCCCTGGGGAAATATGAAGCCGTGGAAGGGCAGGAATTTGCCTGGCAGCTTCCGGCAGAAGCAGATCCGGCAGAGCTTACCTTCTCGCTGGGCGGGGAAACCCAACTGCTGGAGAACAGGCGCAGAGTTGTGACCGTACAGGCATCCATCGGGGATTTGGTGCTGACCCGGTGGCAGCTGGTGCTGGAAAAGCCGCTGCTGGCAAGGGATGTGATTCCGGAGCTGTCGTCGGACCCCGGGCAGGAGGAGCAGATGGAACCTGCGCAGGAAAAGGAGACTGCCGACCGGTCCGCCCTGCTGCTGGCGGTGCCCGTCTGCGTTGTCCTGCTGCTTCTTGCCATGGTGCGAATCCGCAAAATCCGCCGGCGCCGCCTGAGACGCTCCCGGCTTCAGGCCCGCATCCGCCATATGAAGCGCCAGATCGGAAACCCGTGAGCTGCGATGATCACCCAGCCATTGTGGTAGGCTGTCGCACTTAAAAATTGTAATTTGTCTGTGCGTTGCATGGAACCGGGTAACGAACAGCGTGCACCA
>CALYTP010000131.1:0-5040 GCA_945486915.1 uncultured Clostridia bacterium
AGTTATCTCCACTCTCCACTCTTCACTCTCCAATCTAACTGTAAAATTGCAATTTGCTGAGTTAACCTGACAGGCACATTCTATTATATATTTATCAGAAAGAGGTGCGCGCATTGGCACTGTTGAATCCCGAAACACCTGCTCCACCCCGGCATATTGCCATCATCATGGACGGCAACGGACGCTGGGCAAAAAAACGGGGTCTGCCCAGAACCGCAGGTCATGCCGCCGGCGCGGAGGCGTTCCGCAGGATCGCCAACTACTGCCGCAGCCTCGGCGTGGAGTACTTAACGGTTTACGCCTTTTCCACGGAGAACTGGAAGCGCTCCGCTGACGAGATCGCAGGCATCATGAAGCTGCTGCGCCGGTATCTGGAGGAAGCCCTGGCCGACATGGAGAAAAACCGCGTCCGTTTCCGCTTCTTTGGCGACCTGTCCAAGCTGAGCCCGGATTTGCGAAAGCTCTGCCGCGATGCCGAGAACCGGTCGGAGGAATACGACGTTCAGGTGAATTTCTGTCTGAATTACGGCGGCAGGGATGAAATTGTCCATGCGGTGAAAGCCTTCATGGCCGATGCCGCAGAAGGAAAGGTGAACCCCGAGGATCTGACGGAGGAAATGTTCTCCGGTTACCTCTATTCCGCCGGGGTACCGGATCCCGAGCTGATTATCCGTCCCTCCGGGGAGCAGCGCATCAGCAATTTCCTGCTGTGGCAGTCGGCTTATTCGGAATATGTGTTTATGGATGTGCTGTGGCCGGATTTCTCCCCGGAGGATCTGGACAGGGCAATTGCAGAATATCATCGGCGCAGCCGCCGGTTTGGAGGAGTATAAAAAAGATGAAGCAACGTGTTGTTACTGCGCTGGTTCTGGTTCCGGTGCTGTTCCTGATTACCCTGGCAGCGCCCAAGATTGTGGCCGCTGTGGTGTGGGGCCTTCTGCTGATGGTGGGCGTGTATGAGCTGCTGTACTGCACCGGGCTGGTGCGCCATCCGAGGCTGGTGCTTTACTCCGCGCTGATGGCCTTTGCAATGTCCCTCTGGAGCTATTATGATTCCAATCATGCCGTGGGGATGCTGATTTTCCTGGTTTTCTGGACCCTTCTGTTCTCCGAGCTGATGGCAAATCATGTGAAGATCAGTGTGGAGATGGTCATGGCATGTATTTTCGCCGGCGCGGTGGTGCCCTACCTCCTGTCCGCCATCATCCGCATTCACGTCATGAGCTCCGGCAGATATCTGATCCTCATTCCCTTTGTGGTGGCGTTCATGTCCGACGCCGGTGCCTATTATGCCGGGACCCTGTTCGGCAAGCATAAGCTGGCCCCGGTGGTCAGCCCCAACAAAACCGTGGAGGGCGTTGTGGGCGGTTTGGTCAGCGCCGTTTTGGGTATGCTGATCTATGCGCTCATCATGCAGCTGGGCTTCAAGCTGCGCATCCACTATGGCGCTGCGATCCTCTATGGCCTGCTGGGCTCCGGCATCGGCGTCATCGGTGATCTTTGCTTCTCCATCATCAAGCGTCAGTCTGGCCTGAAGGACTTTGGCAATCTGCTCCCCGGCCATGGCGGCTTCTTTGACCGCTTTGATTCCGTGGTAACGGTGGCGCCTCTGATCGAGGCGCTGATCCTGCTGTTCCCTGTGGTGATGTGATATGGTGAAATGTGTCAGTATTCTCGGTTCCACCGGCTCCATCGGGCGGCAGAGCCTGGATGTGATTTCCCATCTGCCCGATATCCGGGTGGCAGCCCTGACCGCAGGCAGCGGTGTGGAGCGGATGGTGCAGCAGTGCCGCCGGTTTCACCCGGAGCTGGCCGTCATGGCAACGCGGGAAGCCGCCATGCAGCTGGAAACGGAGCTGAATGATCCATCCATTGCCATTGCCTGGGGGGAGGAGGGCCTGATCCGCGCGGCAACGCTGGAGAGCGTGGACTGCGTCATCACCGCCGTGGTGGGCATGGTGGGCCTGAAGCCCACGCTGGCTGCCATCCGGGCAAAGAAGCGCATCGGTCTTGCCAACAAGGAAACTCTGGTCTGCGCCGGAGAGCTGGTGATGGCCGAGGCGGAGAAGTACGGCGCGGAGATCATCCCCGTGGACTCCGAGCATTCCGCGATTTTTCAGTGCCTCATGGGCTGCGGCGACCGGCGGGAGGTAAAGCGCATCCTGCTGACCTGCTCCGGCGGCCCCTTCTTCGGCATGGAGCGGCAGCAGCTTCAGCATGTGACCAAGGCCGATGCCCTGAAGCATCCCAACTGGAAAATGGGCCCCAAGATCACCGTGGACTGCGCCACCCTGATGAACAAGGGACTGGAGGTCATCGAAGCTATGCGGCTGTACCGGCTGCCTTTGGAGCAGGTGGATGTGCTGATCCACCGCCAGAGCATTGTCCACAGTCTGGTGGAATTCACCGACGGCGCGGTGATGGCCCAGATGGGTACGCCGGATATGCGCCTGCCCATCCAGCTGGCGCTGACCTATCCCCAGCGGACAGGCTGCCCGGTGGATGCGCTGGATCTCACCGCCTGCGGCGCGCTGACCTTCCAGAAGCCGGATATGGAGAACTTCCCCTGTCTGGCCCTGGCCCGGGAGTGCGCGAAAAAGGGCGGCACTGCCTGCCCGGCCATGAACGGTGCCAATGAAGAGGCGGTGGCCATGTTCCTGGCGGATGAAATTGGTTTTTACGACATCTACCGACTGGTTTCCCAGGCGGTGGAGCAGGTCCCCTTTATTCAGAATCCCACGCTGGAGGAGATCCTGGAGGCCGACCGGCTGGCACGGCTGGCAGTGCGGGAGAACAAAGCGTAAGCGAGGCATTTTGTTTTATGAGTATTCTTTTTGCGATTCTTTTATTCAGTTTTCTGATTTTTGTCCATGAGCTGGGCCATTTTCTTGCCGCCAAGGCATTCGGCGTCCAGGTCAATGAGTTTTCCCTGTTTATGGGCCCCGTTCTCTGGAAGAAGCAGAAGGGCGAGACCCTCTATTCCATCCGGCTCATCCCCATCGGCGGCTTCTGCGCCATGGAGGGCGAGGACGGTGACAGCGACAGCCCCCGTTCCTTCACCTCCGCAGCCTGGTGGAAGCGGATCATCATCCTTGTGGCAGGCGCGGCGGTGAACTTCGTTGCCGGCCTGGCGCTGTTTGCCTGTGTCTATGCCCCCGTTGAGAACTTCATTGTTCCGGTGCTGGAGGATGTGGAGCCCGGCAGCCTGATCGGCGCCTTTGAAAGCGAGGTTGGCTTCAGAGCAGGCGACCGGGTGCTGGAGGTGGACGGTGAGAAGATCTACACCTATGTCGATTTCTCCACGGTGCTGCAGCTGAACACCGATACGGAAAAGAACCCCGACAATCTCCACGACATCGTGCTGCTCCGGGATGGCCAGAGGGTGGTGCTGGAGGATTTCCCCATGCAGAAGAGCAGCTTCCCAAGGGAGGATGGTTCTTCCGAGCTGCGCTACGGCATTACCTTCGGTTCCGTGAAGAATACGCTGCCGGAGCTGATGAGGCATGTGTGGAATAATGCCATGTCCAATGTCCAGCTGGCGCGGCTGAGCCTGAAGATGCTGCTGACGGGCAGGGCGGGGCTGAAGGATATCTCCGGCCCCGTGGGGATTGTGCAGATCATGTCCGAGACTGCGGCGCAATCCAGCAACGCCTACTACGCGCTGATGAATATGCTGAACATCGGCGGACTCATTGCCGTGAATCTGGCGGTGATGAATCTGCTGCCCATCCCGGCTCTGGACGGCGGTCGAATCGTCGGCGTGCTGCTGACCACTGCGGTGGAAGCAGTCACCCGGAAGAAGCTGAATCCCAAGTATGAGGGCTATATCCACGGCGCGGGCATGATCCTGCTGCTGGCGCTGATGGGACTCATTCTGTTCAAGGACATTTTTGTGATCGTGAAAGGATAATGGTCATGACAAGACAGATCCTTGTGGGCGGCGTTCCCATCGGCGGCGGAGCCCCGGTGGTGATCCAGTCCATGCTGAATACGAAAACCACGGATGTGGAAGGCTCTCTGGAGCAGATCAAAAAGCTGGCCTCTGCCGGATGCCAGATCGCCCGGCTGGCGGTTCCCAATATGGAAGCTGCCCGATCCTTTGCGGAAATCTGCAGGGAAAGCCCCCTGCCTTTGGTGGCGGATATCCATTTTGACTACAAGCTGGCCATTGCCGCCGCGGAGGGCGGCGCGGCAAAGATCCGCATCAACCCCGGCAACATCGGCGGGGAGGACCGGGTCAAGGCCGTGGTGGATGTGTGTAAGGATAAGAAAATCCCCATCCGCATCGGCGTCAACGGCGGCAGCCTGGACAGGAAGCTGCTGGAAAAGTACGGCCATCCCACCCCGGAAGCCTTGGTGGAAAGCGCCTTCCAGCATCTGGAGCTGCTGGAAAAGCAGGGGTTCTATGATACCTGCGTGTCCATGAAGTCCTCCACCGTGCCCAATATGGTGGCGGCGGCCCGGCTGTTCCGCAGCAAATGCGACTACCCCCTGCACATCGGCGTCACCGAGACCGGCCCCGTGCGGCAGGGTCTCATCAAATCCGCCATGGGCATCGGCGCGCTGCTGCTGGACGGCATCGGCGATACCCTCCGGGTCAGCCTGACGGACGATCCCGTGGAGGAGGTCTACGCCGCCAAGGATATCCTGAAGGCGGCCGGACTGCGCAAGGACGGGGTGGATATCATTTCCTGCCCCACCTGCGGCAGAACCCGCATCGACCTCATCGGCCTGGTGAACCGGGTGGATGAAGCCCTGAAGGACTGCCAAAAGCCCATCACCGTGGCGGTCATGGGCTGCATCGTCAACGGCCCCGGCGAGGCCAGGGAAGCCGATATCGGCATTGCCGGCGGCGATGGATGGGGTATGCTCTTTGAAAAGGGCGAACAGGTGGCACGCCTTCCCTATGACGAGCTGCTCCCCGCCCTGCTGGAACGCATTGAGAAAATGTAATGTGCTTATCGGTTTGACTCAGCAAATTGTAGTTTATCGCACTGGCGCTTACAGCGCCCTTGGCTCTCCCTTTGGGAGAGCTGTCAG
>CALYTP010000132.1:0-5003 GCA_945486915.1 uncultured Clostridia bacterium
GGATTTTTTGATGCGGTATCGTATGAAGCGCTGGTGATCGACCAACGCTCTCTCCCTCAGTCCGCTTCGCGGCCAGCTCCCTCGCAGAGGGAGCCTTTGGTGCTCCCCGCCAAATTGTAATTATACAAGCAACTGAACCAAGCCGACATGCATAATGCTTATTTTACGTCCGCGGTTTCCTTCTCCTGGGCAAAGTGGATGCTGACGCCGTTGACTTCCACATCTTCATCCGCCTGGATCAGGATGTATTTCACGCCACCGATGACTCTTGTCTCCACCAGATCGGTTCTGGTGGGGTCCACCTTAATGGCCACGTCCGGGGTGTGCACCTCAAAGTGCTTGCTGTCGATGATGTTTTTGGGGTGCAGCTCCGCTTCAAAACCAAAGGCCTCGTCATACTGGACGCTGAACTTTGCCAGCCCTTCCTGGGAAATGCCGCAGCCGGTGAGCACATCCCTGACAACTTCCTTGTCAATGAGCAGCGGTTCCGGCACCTTGCTTTCCTTGTGCAGCTCGATCCTCTCACAGAGCTGCTCATGAACCGTCTGAACCACATCCATGCTGCATTCGTCTCCCAGAGCGGTGGTCAGCAGGGCTTCAAAGCACTTTTTCTGCTCCGCTGCGGGCTTGGGAATGGGCGCGTTGAACAGCGCCTCCACCAAAGCCTGCTGATGCTCTTTGACGTTGCGGGTATAGTAGAGCGCGTTGTAGATGTTGGTGGAGCGGTTGTCAAAGGCCGGAAACAGGAAGCCGAGCTCCGGCGCGGCAACGGGCTGGTTCATGGCGCCGTCGTGGAAGGCCTTGTCCTCGGGCACATAATGCAGATTGGCCTTCGTCTCCTTCACGGGGCAGATGGCGCAGATGAGATAGGTGTAGCTTTCCTCGGAGGAATCGTTCTGGGTGAAATCGTCCTTGCTTTTAAAGGGCACATCATAAGTATCGCAGCCCAGCAGGATCAGGTAATTCCCCTCCCAGACCACCGATTCGATGATCTTCTGATAGAGGGATTGGCGCAGCTCCTCGTCCTCCAGCTTTGTCTTTCGCAGGTCCATCAGCAGGCCATGCTCCGCAGAACCCGCAACCTGGGCGGTTTTGAAGCTGATGTCGATGAGGTTTCGTCCCACGGAGCCGGACAGGGCCTTGCGCAGGATGGCAAAATACTTATCGGCCTCATTTTCCGGCATGATGCCGGTGCTGGCCCGGTACTCCGAGATGATCTCCTTGTTGTCATTGACAAAGCAGCCGTAGATGGCCGTCATATTGCTTCTGTCCCGTCTCAAATGACGGCGGATCTCTCCGATTTCTTTTTCAGTCATGTTCATTACCTCGACGATAAAATTGCCTGCTGATTATAGCATAACCAGCAGGAAAAATCCAGTAGTTTTCTATGCCCAAATCGACTCCACGCTGTTCATCGCTTAGGAATGCGGAACGGATGGAGCCGTACCCTACGGCGGCAAATGGAAACGCCCCGCAAAAACGGGGCGCTGCGTTATTCCCAAAGGCATTTCCAGTTCTGGATAAAATACTCCACGCCGGAGTAAACCGTGGTCACCACGATGATGCCGATGACGATCCAGGCGAGGATCATATTGCGCGGGAACACCATCATGGCGCAAAGGCCGATCATGGTGCTGGCGGTTTTCACCTTGCCGCTCCAGCCTGCCGCGATGACGGTGCCCTTGCCCACGGCCACCAGCCGCAGGCCGGTCACCGCGAATTCCCGGGTCAGAACGATCATCAGCGCCCAGGCGGGAAAGACCTGCCACTGGCAGAACATGGTCATGGCCGCGATGGTCAGCAGCTTGTCGGCCAGGGGGTCCAGGAATTTGCCGAAATCACTGACCTGGTTGCATTTTCTGGCGATCTGGCCGTCCACAAAGTCCGTCAGACTGGCAACGATGAAGATTCCCAGAGAAATCCACATCCACAGACCGGACACACCGCCGCTTACGTACATGGTAACCATATAAACAGGGATCATTGCCACCCGGATGAGGGTGATTTTGCTTGCTGTGGTCATCATCAAACCTCCTCAACACAATAGCCTGTGAGGTCGCCGTCCAGGCAGCCATCCACATGGATGCGGACAAAGTCGCCCTCGTGAAGCGGTTCCTGGGATGCGATCCAGACCCGGCCGTCAATCTCCGGGGAATCGGCATAGGTTCTGCCGAAGAACTGGCCATATTCCTCGTCGAAGCCGTCGATGAGTACGTCCAGCTCCCTGCCGATCATGGCGGCATTGTAATCATCCATGATTTCGGACTGGAGCATTTCCACGCTCTGGGCCCGCTGCATGGCGGTGTCGGCATCCACGTGCTCCATCCGGGCAGCGGCGGTTCCCTCCTCCGGGGAGAACGGGAAGGCGCCCACACGCTCCAGCCGCATTTCCCGCAGGAACTGGCACAGCTCCATAAATTCCTCCTCACCCTCACCGGGCAGGCCCGTGATCAGACTGGTGCGGATAACCAGGCCGGGAATTTTAGAGCGCAGCTTTCCGAACAGCTCCCGCAGGAATGCACCGTCACCGCGCCGGTTCATCAGCCGAAGAATGCGGTCATTGCAATGCTGAATGGGGATATCCAGATATTTGACGATTTTCGGCTCGGAGGCCATCACGTCCATGAATTCATCGTCAATTTCATCGGGATAGACATAGTGCACCCGAATCCACTTGAGCCCGTCGATTTTGCAAAGCTCCCGCAGAAGCTCTGGCAGCAGGCGCCTGTGGCCGGGCAGATCGGTGCCGTAGCGGCTGGTATCCTGGGCCACCACGATGAGCTCCTTCACGCCGTCGGCGGCCAGGAGCCTGGCCTCATAGAGCACATCGTCCATCTGCCGGCTGCGGTATTTGCCCCGCAGGGAGGGAATGACGCAGTAGGCGCAGTGGTTGTCGCAGCCCTCGGCGATCTTGATAAAGGCATAATGCCGGGGGGTGGTCAGCACTCTGCCGGTTTCCTGCTCCGGCGCGTCGATGGAACCGAATTCGCTGACCGCGTTATCCGAAAGAAGTGCCTCAATGGCCGGAACGATTTCCGTATAGCTTCCGGTGCCGAGAAGGCCGTCCACCTCGGGCATCTCCTTCAGGATCTCCTCCTGATACCGCTGGGACAGGCAGCCGGTCACCAGAATTTTTCCGATTTTCCCCTCCGCCTTCAGGGCCCCTGCCATCAGAATGTGGTCAATTGCCTCGGATTTCGCAGAATCGATGAATCCGCAGGTGTTGATGACCACCACATCGCAGCCCACAATGTCGCTGCGGACGGTATGTCCGGCCTCCTCCACGCGATACATCATTCTCTCGCAATCCACCTGATTCTTGGCACAGCCAAGGGAAATAAAACCTATATCTGCCATGATTACTCCTCCAGGAAATCTTCTGAATCGATCTGCAGCTCCGAAAGAGCCGCGCGAATTTCGCCATAGCTGTGACCGCGGCGCAGAAGGGCATCGATTGCTTTCTTTGTCGCCTTCGCGTCGCCGGGGTCCGGCAGTCTGGCTTTCAAAAAGGATACAATCCGCTCTTTCTGATCGGGATAATCGGAAAGGGCATCCTCCCACAGCTCCCTGGGAATCCTTTTTTCATAGAGCGCCTGCTTTGCTCTGGAAAGGCCATAGCCCTTGGAAATGCAGGAATGGACGATCTGCTCCGCCGTCCTGGCGTCGTCCAGCAGGTGAAGCTCCTCCAGCCAGCCGATGGCCTGCCTGGCCTGGGAAGGCTTCTCCCCCTTCTGAATCAATCTGCTCTCCAGATCCTTTTTGGAGATGCTGGTGGCAGAGATGATCCGCACCGCCCGCATTTTGGCGGACATCTCCGAAGCAGCCAGGCGCAGACGGTCAAATTCCTCCTGCGTCAGCTCCATGCCGGTATACAGATCGAAGTCCTCCACCGTCTGGCGATAGAGCCGCAGGGTTTCCCCGTTGTCGAACCGGACAAAGTATCTGCCCGCCCGGTCCGGGGTGGTTTTGAAAACCTCAATCCTCATCGTTGAAGTCATCGGCGCTCACGGCAATGGGGCGTTCCGCTGCCTTGGCGGGAGCCTTGGGTGCGCCGCCGGTGAGCTTCCACAGGTTCTCACGGACCTGAGCTTCCACGCTGTCGGCAATTTCGGGATTTGCCTGCAGGTAGGTCTTGACGCTGTCCTTGCCCTGGCCGATGCGGTCGTCGCCCATGCTGAACCAGCTGCCGCTCTTCTGGATGATGTCCATCTGAACAGCCAGGTCCACCAGCTCTCCCCATTTGGAGATGCCCTGTCCGTACATGATATCAAAAATGGCTTCCCGGAAGGGAGGCGCCACCTTGTTCTTGACCACCTTGACTCTGGTCTTGTTGCCCACCACGTTGCCGTCTTCCTTGATGGCCTCCACTCTGCGAACATCCAGACGGACGGAAGCATAGAACTTCAGGGCATTGCCGCCGGTGGTGGTCTCGGGATTGCCGTACATCACGCCGATCTTCATACGCAGCTGGTTGATGAAAATCACCACGCAGTTGGTCTTGGAGATGGTGCCTGCCAGCTTTCTCAGGGCCTGGGACATCAGTCTGGCCTGCAGGCCCACGAAGGTATCGCCCATCTCGCCCTCGATCTCCTGCTTGGGGACCAGAGCGGCCACGGAGTCCACCACCACGGCGTCCACCGCGCCGGAGCGCACCAGGGCGTCGGTGATCTCCAGAGCCTGCTCACCGGTGTCTGGCTGGGAAACCAGCAGATTCTCGGTATCCACGCCCAGGGCGGCAGCATAGACGGGGTCCAGAGCGTGCTCGGCATCCACGAAGGCGACTTCGCCGCCGCGCTTCTGGGCCTCGGCGAGAATGTGCAGGGCCAGGGTGGTTTTACCGGAGGATTCCGGTCCGTAAATCTCAATGATTCTGCCCTTGGGCACGCCGCCGATGCCCAGAGCGGCATCCAGCGCCAGAGAGCCGGTGGGGATGGCCTCCACATTCATTTCCGGCCGGTCGCCCAGACGCATGACGGTGCCCTTGCCGAAGCTCTTATCGATCT
>CALYTP010000133.1:0-4941 GCA_945486915.1 uncultured Clostridia bacterium
GGAGACGGTGAAAATCAGGATATACACGGTCAGAAACAGGTGGACGCTGCGGATGCTCCGGTCCGTTAAGGGCTTGCCCTCGAACCGGACGGTGGTGACGGCGTTGGGGTGGAGCATCTTCCGCATATCACCGAGGGAGGTCTTGCACAGAATCACCACCCGCGCCACCTTGATGCCGCCGCCGGTGGAACCGGCGCAGGCACCGACAAACATCAAAATCACCAGAATGGCCCGGGAAAACTCCGGCCAGACATTGAAGTCCGCCGTGGCAAAGCCGGTGGTGGTGATGATGGATGCCACCTGGAAGAAGGCATAGCGCAGGCTCTGAGCCACCGAGCCGTAGATGCGGAAAATATCCGCCGCGATGGCAGCCACCGCTGCCGCAACGATCAGCAGGTAAGTCCGCAGTTCCTCGGAATGGAACACATCCCGGAAACGCTTGATAAGCAGGAAGTAATATAGGTTGAAGTTCACACCGAACAACAGCATGAACACGCCGATGACCACGTCGAAATAAGGGCTGTTATAAGCGCCCACGCTGAGGTTCCGGTTGCTGAAGCCGCCGGTGCCCGCCGTACCGAAGGCGTGGATGCAGGCATCGAACAGCGGCATCCCGCCCAGGAGCAGGAGGACAATCTCGATGATGGTCATTACCAGGTAGATGCCGTATAAAATCTTCGCCGTGTCGCCCATACGGCTCACCAGCTTGCCCACGGAAGGCCCGGGTACCTCCGCCCGCATCAGGTGCATCCCGTGGCCGTCGCCGGCGCTCATGGGCAGGATGGCCATAACGAACACCAGCACGCCCATGCCGCCTACCCAATGGGTAAAGCTGCGCCAGAACAGCACGCCCCGGCCCAGGGGCTCGATCTCGGTCAGGATGCTGGCGCCGGTGGTGGTAAAGCCGGAGACCGTTTCAAAAAAGGCGTCCACAAAATTGGGAATATCCCCGGAGATAACAAAGGGCAGGGCACCGAAAACAGACATCAGCACCCAAGCCAGGGCCACCACGGCGAAGCCGTCCCGGGCGTACAAGTTGGACCGCTTAGGGGCTCGCAGGCCCAGTACCAGGCCGATGAGAGCCGTCAGCAGGGCCGGTATCAGAAAGGGGATTGCCGCCTCGCCGTAAACCAAGGCCACCGCCATGGGCAGCATCAGAAGGGCGGCTTCCGTCAACAGGATGCGGCCGATGACGAAGCAGATCATTCGATAATTCAAGCCTCACCCCGCCTTTACTCTGAAATGATGTCGCGGATATCCTGGAGGGTGGTATCCGTGGTGACAACGATCACATCGTCGTGGACATGAAGCACGTCATTTCCGGAGGGAATGACGATGCGGCCGTTCTGCCGCACGATACCCGCCAGCAGGATGCCGCTTTTCAGCTTCAGATCCTTCAAGGGCACCCCCACAAAGGGCACCTCCTCCGTCACGCCGAACTCCAGGGCCTCCACCGCACCGTCCACCAGCCGGTGGAGGGTCTTGATCTTGGCGCCGGAGGCGCTCTGCATCGCCCGGACGTACTGAACGATCAGCTCTGTGGTGACGGAACGGGCGGAGACAATACTGTCGATCATGCTGGCATCGGACACCAGGTCCACCAGAGACCGGCGGTTGATCTTCGCCACCACCTTACAATCCCCGGACTGTTTGGCGGCGCACATGGACATGAGGATGTTGGCCTCGTCGATGCCGGTGATGGCCACAAAAGCGTCGGTCTGTTCGATGCCCTCCTCCTGAAGCAGCTCGCTGTCGGTGCCGTCGCCCACAATGACCAGGGCGCCGGGCAGCCGCTCGCTCATCTGGACGCAGCGCTGCTCGTTCTGGTCGATGATCTTCACGCTCATGCCCATTTCCAGCAGTTCGGAAGCCAGATAGTAGCAGATCTTGCTGGCGCCCACGATCATCACGCTGGACGCCCGTCCCCGGAACACACCCAGATGCTGGAAGAACTGGGAAAGCTGATCCGGCGAGGAGGTAAGATAGATCTTGTCACCGCTCCGAAGCTCGAACTCACCGGAGGGGATGATGGTCTCTCCCTTCCGGGAAACGGCGCAGATCAGCACCCGGACCCGGATGTTCCGGTACAGGTCGCTGAGCCGCAGGCCGTTCAGAGCGGAATCCTTGGGCAGGCGGTACTCCACCAGCTCCAGCCGGCCCTTGGAGAAGGACTCCAGCTTCATGGCCGCCGGAAACCGCAGCACGCGGGCGATCTCCCGGGCGGCGGCCTTTTCCGGGTTAATGGCCATGGAGAGGCCCAGTTCCTCCCGCATGAAGCGAAGCTGCGTCTCATACTCCGGATTGCGGATACGGGCGATGGTGTGCCGCACGCCCAGCTTCTTCGCCACCAGGCACGCCAAAATATTCAGTTCGTCGCTGGAGACCGTGGCGATCAGCAGGTCCGCCCGGCCAACCTCCGCTTCCTTCTGCACCTCGTAGCTGGCGCCGTTGCCGCAGACGCCCATGACGTCGTAGATGTTGATGATATTTTCAATGATCTGCTGGTTTTCGTCAATGACCGTCACCCGGTTCTCGGTGGAAAGCTGCTGCGTCAGCGCAAGACCCACCTTACCGGCGCCCACGATAATGATATTCATAGACCGTTCTCCTGACAGTTTGATGCTGTCTCCACTCTATATGGCATTATCTTAATAAGATATAAAGACAAGTCCCCATTTGTATAAAGGGATTATAAAGGAAATGATGGGAAAAAGAAATACCTTTCCCCTATCCGGTGAAAATTTTTTTGCTGCTCCCTGATTTTCCGCTTGACAAACAGCGCCCGCCCGCATAAAATATGTTCAATTATTTTAGTTAAATTATTTTAATTAAAATAATTGATATTTCAACATATAAGGAGAACGATTATGGAATTCGAGAAAGTGCGCGACATCATCGTGGAGACTCTGGGCTGCGACGCCGAGGAAGTCACTCCCGAGGCCTCCCTGTCCGACGACCTGGGTGCCGATTCCCTGGCTGCCGTGGAGCTGGTGATGGCTCTGGAGGAGGCCACCGGCCTGTCTATCGCCGAGGAGGACGCCGCGAACCTCAAGACCGTGGGTGATATTCTGACCTATCTGGCCGCTCACAAGAACTGACCAGCTTGTCGAAAAACCTTTTCGACAAGCTGAGATTTCAGAACTTTCAAAAAGTTCTGAAATCTATTGATTTGAATGGCGCAGGGCACCCTTCCTGGGTTCCTTTCGTAACTATCCTCCTTCCCGCCGCGTAAGTCTTACAGGTTTATCGACAGACTGACTGCTTTTCCATCCCGCCGGAGGGATGTTTCTGCCCCCTCCGGCGGGCCAATTTCCCATCGTGAAAGGAATTTCCATGACCAATCAAGAAATTTTTGACCTGATGGACCGCTTTCAGCGCAGCAGCATCCACACCATGAAGCTGTCCACCCAGGAATTTACCATAGAACTGAGCCGGGGCAGTGTATCCGCTCCGGCTTCTGCCGCGTCCGTAGCTGCCGCGGCCCCCGCAGTCCCTGACGCGCCTGCCCCCTCTCCCGCTCCGGCGGCGGAGGGCAGCGCCGTGACGGCGCCGCTGGTGGGCACCTTCTACGCCGCCCCCGCTCCGGAGAAGCCCCCCTTCGTCCAGGCAGGCGACCGGGTGAAAAAGGGCGACACCCTCTGCCTCATCGAGGCCATGAAAATGCTGGGCGCTGCCGGAGCCGTGGAGGCTATTTTCACCGCTCTGAGCCTCCGGGACGGTTACCTTCCCGCCACCATCAACTACCGCACCCCCGACCCGGAATGTGATCTGGATGTGATCCCCAATCAGGGCCGCAAGGCGGACGTCCGCTATGCCATGAGCAACTCCCTGGGCTTCGGCGGACACAACGGCAGCCTGCTGCTGAAGAAGTGGGAGGACTGACCATGGAACTGAATTCCAATCAGATCGCGGAGATTCTGCCCCACCGCTACCCCTTCGCCCTGGTGGACCGCATCACCGACTATGAGCCGGGCCAATGGGCGAAAGGCATCAAGTGCGTCAGCGTGGGCGAGCCGGTATTCTGCGGTCATTTTCCCCAGCAGCATATCTTCCCCGGTGTGCTGATGCTGGAGGCCATGGCCCAGGTGGGGGCCATCGCCATTCTCTCCCTGCCGGAGAACAAGGGAAAGATTGCCCTATTCGGCGGAGTGAAAAACGCCCGGTTCAAGCGGCAGGTTATCCCCGGCGACGTGCTGGAGATGGAGTGTGTGCTGACAAAGCGCCGGGGCTTGGTGGGCATCGGCGAATGCAAGGCACTGGTGAACGGCGAGGTGGCCTGCACAGCGGAGCTGATCTTTGCTGTCCAGGCGGGATAACAGTTGCCTTTTTCCGCCGAAGTTGCTATACTGTTTTTCACAGAAAACCGACAGAAAAGGGGCGGTCATTACGCTGGAAACGGCTTTTAACGAGGTATACACCAAATTCAAGCTGCATTTTTACCAGGAGATCTTCCGGCGGTTCCAGGACCGGGAGGCCAGTCTCACCACGGTGGAGACCTTCTGCATGGAGAGCATTATGGCCCTGGGCAGCCCTACGGTGAACGAGTTTGCCACCTTTATGCGGATCTCCCCGCCAAACGCCGCCTACAAGGTCAACAGTCTGGTAAAAAAGGGCTATATCCGAAAGGTCCAATCTCCGGACGACCGCCGGGAATACCACCTGGAGGTTACCCAGAAGTATATCGACTATTACAACATCTCGGCGTCCTATACCACTGAGGTGGTGGCCCGGGCCAACCGACGCTTCTCCCCGGAGGACTGCGCCAAGCTGGAGGAAATGCTCACCATCGTCAGCCGGGAACTGATGCCGGAGGTAAACCTCCCGGAACGGCGGACAGCGGAGCCATAAACGAAAAAAGAGACACAGGCTTTTGAAGTCTGTGTCTCTCAGACTGTCGATAAACCCGGAAATGTAGGAAAACGGGAAGGAAGGGTGTGCGCG
>CALYTP010000134.1:0-4875 GCA_945486915.1 uncultured Clostridia bacterium
GTTCGGCTGACAGCTCTCCCATAGGGAGAGCCAAGGGCGCTACCGCGCCAGTGCGATAAATTACAATTTTCCGATCAGCGGAGGAAAACGGAAAAACACATTGGAAAGCATCAGAAAGGAGGAAACAAGGTGGAAAAGGAAAACTACAGACCGTCTGAGGCAGTTCAGGCGGCGGCTGCGGCGGTGGAGGCACAGAAAAAGAAAAAGCCGGGGGAGTATCAGTCCGGCTGGGAGGAAAGATTAGCGGAGGTGATGGAGCGGATTTTCAGCCGGGAGGATTTCCGCTACAGCCTCGACGGCGACGCCCTGTACCGGCAGCTCCGGGATCAGGCCCGGGCAAATGGACGCCTTGCCATGGAGGATACCATGGGTCAGGCGGCGGCGATGACCGGGGGCTATGGCAATTCCTATGCCCAGTCCGCAGGGCAGCAGGCCTATGCCCGGCAGATGGAGAACCTCAGCGACCGGATTCCCGAGCTTTACCAGCTGGCGCTGGAGCAGTACCGGCAGCAGACCCAGGGGCTGTATGACCGTTACGAGCTTCTGGCCGGGGCGGAGAACCGGGACTACAGCCGCTACCGGGATGCCCTGGAGGCCTGGCAGAAGGAGGCGGATGATCTGCAGCAGAGCTATCGGGACAGCCTGGACTTTGACTACGGCGCCTATCGGGATTCCGTGGCCGACCGCCAGTGGCAGACGGAATTCGACGAGGATCTGCGCCGCTACGAGCGCGACTGGGCCGACAAGCATCCCACGGTAACGGTAAAGCCCACCTACACCACAACCACCAAGAAGAAGGAAGAGGATAAGGACAAGACCCAGTCCACCGCTTCCGGGCCCAAGGTGGTGCTGCTGTAAGGCGGCAGGGAGGACGGTAAAATGCCAAGCTGTGAGATCATAGGCTACCGGTTCGCGGCCCGGATCGACTACCGGCTGGAGCAGGATGTGCAGATGAACCGCTCGGCGGTGCACATCACCGGGGTGGCGATCCGGTCGCAGTGGAATGTGTCCGCGCTGAGCAGCTGCTGGGTGAAGGGCAGCATCACCGTAAACGGCAGCCAGGCGGCGGTGCTGGAGCTGACCAACACCACGTCCTGCCCCTTCACCCTGCGGCAGGACGATTACGACGGCGGCGGCGAGGGAAGCTGGAGCGGCTTTACAAGTGCGGATGTGATGGTGGATCACGGAGGCGACGGCAGCGGGGAAGTGACCTTCCACGCGGATCTGCGGATGTTCCTCACCAGCGGCACCGCCCTGGAGCCTGGAATCAACGCTTCGGTGACGGCGGCGCTGCCGAATATCCCCCGGGTAACGGAGCTGTCCGCCGCCGGGGTGACGCTGGGGCAGGAGATGACCATCCTGCTGTCCCGGGCGGCGGAGCGGTTCCGGGACACCGTGGCCTGGCGCTGCGGAAGTGGATCCGGCACCATTGCGGAAAAGACCGGGGAAACCACCCTGGGTTGGACGCTGCCTGTTGATCTGGCATGGCAGGCTCCCGATGCTTCGGCGGCAGCGGTGACCCTGTCGGTGACCAGCTTCGATGGGGAGCTGGAGGTGGGCACCCGGGAGCTGACGGTGCTCTGCCCCATCCCGGATGGGCTCGTGCCCACCCTGACCGTGGCGGTGACGGACGACAAGGGGTACACCGAAACCCACGGCGGCTACATCCGTACCCAGAGCCGGGCCAGGGTACAGACCCAGGCGGCGGGGGTCTATGGCGCATCGGTTTCTTCCGTTGCCGTCACCTGCGGCACGCTGACGGCGGAAGGGGCGGAGGCGGTTTTCGCCCTGGAGGACAGCGGCCAGATCCCCATCCGCGTCACCGTCACCGACAGCCGGGGAAGAACCGCCGCATGGAGCGGCGCCATCACGGTGCTGCCCTACGAAAAGCCCCGGGCGGCCATCACCCAGGCGTACCGCTGCGATTCCGGCGGAAACAGCCAGCCCGACGGCGGCTATCTGAAGCTGGTTTTTGACGCCCAGGTCACGGCGGTGGCCAACGGAGAAGCCCGATACCGGGCGCGCCGGGCGGTTCACGGCGGCAGCCAGGTCACCGAGACGGCGCTGGACGGTTACGCGGGGCAGTTCACCGTCTCCGGCGGCAGTGTGGTGCTGCCTGCGGGGGTGGACAGCGGGTACGACTGCGCCATCGTGGTGTCGGACAGCTTCCAGAGCGTGCAGAGCATGACGGTGCCGGTGAGCGTTGCCTTTGTGCTGGCGGATTTCTGCCGGGAGACAAAGGCGCTGGGACTGGGGATGCGGGCCAGAACCGCCGGGGTGCTGAGCATCGGCATGGATGCGGATCTGTGCGAGCATACCCTGAAAAACCTTGCCGACCCGGCGGACAGTCAGGACGCGGCCACGAAACGCTATGTGGATCAGAGAATTTCCGCTTTGGCCCAGGCGCTGGGCGTGACGGTGTAGCGGGGGAGAGTGGAGAGTGAAAAGTGAAGAGTGAAGAGTGAAGATGGGCAGATGCAATATCTCATATCTCATATCTCATATCTCCACGCTCCTGTGCTGTCAGAAACATAACAGACGATCCATAAAGGAGGAACAATGACAACAATCAGACTATTCTGCCAGGGGGCCACCGCCCGGGCGAAGGTGGATGGGGCCATCACCGCCGGGGCTGTGGGAATCCCGGTGGAGATCACCTGCGACAGCACCTGGGACGGGCTATTGAGGACCATCGTGTTCATGACGCCGGTTTCCAGAAGCGCAGTATCGGGGGTGGAGGACAGCGCCGTGGTGCCCGGCGGGGTGCTGGTGCCGGGGCAGCACCTGTACATTGCCATGGAGGGCCGGGACAATGACGGTGATCCGGTGATCCCCACCAACTGGGCCGACTGCGGCGTGATCCGCTGCAGCAGCGCGGGAACGGACGAAATCGAATACCCCGCAGTCCCCGGCGGCGGCTCCGGGGAGGATGGCGGCTATTACATCCCCGGCGTGGACCCGGACGGCAACCTGAGCTGGACGCCGTCAAAATCCGGCATGCCCGCCGTTGTCCCGGCGAACATCAAGGGGCCGAAGGGCGACACCGGCGCCAAGGGAGACACGGGAGCAAAGGGAGACACGGGAGCAAAGGGAGACACCGGCGCGGCAGGCTACACCCCGGTGAAGGGCACGGACTACTGGACGGCATCGGAAAGGCAGGCCATGATTAACGATGTTCTGGCTGCCATCCCGGTGGGAGACGAGGTGAGCTACTGATGGCGAAGAAGCTTTATGAAGAATCCGGCATCCAGGCCATTGCAGATGCGATTCGCGAAAAGAACGGTCTGACGGAAACCTACACGGTTTCGGAAATGGCGGCGGCGGTTCTGGCGCTGTCCGGCGGAAGCGCCGCTCAGGTGATCTTTCCTCCCACGGACGGATGGAGCGCCCATCAGATCTTCTATTACGGCTCCCACAGCCTGGGAACCTGTTCCTTTGAGAACGGCGTTTTCACCGGCAGCGCAGTATCCAATCAGGGCGCGGGAATGATCAGTACGCTGACAGACCTTTCCGGCGTGAACACGGTGCGCATTGAATTTTCCGCAAGCGGAGCAATCGACGCAAACTATGGTCAGGTCTGCGCGTATGTCAATGCGGACACGCAGAACTCCGGCGAAAACAGAGTGGCCGAAAGGGTGGCAAGTTCTGCGGAGATCAGGGCAGGGGTAATGGCCATCGATGTATCGTCCCTTTCCGGAAGCTATTACATCATTGCCGGTGTGGATGTATGGGGTTCCGGAAAAAGCGCCGGCTGCACCATCAGCAAAATACGACTGGAGTGACGGAGTATGAGAACAATCTATGTGGATTCTGATTTCCGGTGCCATGCCGCCGATGAAACCGGTGCCTTCGCCGCGCTGGAGACGGAGTTTTTTGACGGAAAGTGCGATGCCTTTCTGGAGGGATACCGGTTCGTCCCCGACGGCGAGACCTGGACACGGCAGGACGGGACGGTTTTCCATGGGAAGATGATCGCCCCGTGGAAGGACTACGCGATTCTTAAGGCCTATCAGGAGCAGTACGAGGCCATGCGCGCCGAAATGGAGGACATGCAGGCCGCCCTGACAATTGTGGGGGTGACACCGGATGAATAAGTGGACGAACGCGGCCAGAAAGCGGCGGGAATGGATGGACGCGGTGGAGATCAGGGCTGCTGACCTGGAAATCCTTGTGTCGGAAATAAAAAAGCTTCCCACGGGTCAGCTGAAAAAGGTGCTGACGGAGGAAGTCCTGGCTGTGCTGGAAAAATATGGCGTGGCGCTGGAATAGGAGGCTGACATGCGGAACAAAAGGAGAAGCGCCCTATGACGGTGAAACAAACCCAATGCCTGCTGGGCTACCTGGGCTATTACACCGGACAGATGGACGGCCGGTGGGGCGAGCTGTCGAATGCCGCCTGCAAAGCGTTCCAGAGGGATTACGGCCTGGAGCCCGATGGCCTGTGCGGGGAGAAAAGCCGGGAAATGCTCATTGCCGCCGTTTCCGGGACGGCTGTGAAGCCGGAAAAGCCGGACACCGGCACCTTCTGGGACGAAATCCGGTGGTTCACCCAGGAGGAATTCCGCTGCAAGTGCGGCGGGCGGTACTGCAGCGGCTACCCGGCGGAAATGCGCGAGACGGTGGTGCGCATCGCCGACGCCGCCCGGGAGCATTTCGGAAGACCCGGACACATCATTTCCGGGCTGCGGTGTGAAAAATGGAATGCCCACGAAGGCGGCGTGGCAAACAGCCAGCATATATATGGTGAGGCGGTTGACCTGCGCATCGACGGGGTGGATGCCGAAACCCTGCGGCAGTTTGTGGCAACCCAGCCCGGGCACCGGTACAGCTACTGCATCAACGGCACCAATGTCCATTTCGACATGGAAAAGCAGG
>CALYTP010000135.1:0-4796 GCA_945486915.1 uncultured Clostridia bacterium
TGTTCAAGACCCAGATCGGCGTCACCGAGGACTCCTCCTCCACCGTCTACCTGCGTCCCGAGACCGCCCAGGGCATCTTCGTCAACTTCGCCAACATCCAGCGCACCACCCGCCGGAAGCTCCCCTTCGGCGTCTGCCAGGTGGGCAAGGCCTTCCGCAACGAGATCACCCCGGGCAACTTCACCTTCCGCACCCGGGAATTTGAGCAGATGGAGTGCGAGTTCTTCTGCCAGCCCGGCACCGACCTGGAGTGGTTCGCCTACTGGAAGGACTTCTGCAAGAACTGGCTGATCTCCCTGGGCATCAAGGAAGAGTCCCTGCGGCTGCGTGACCACGAGCCCGCCGAGCTGGCCTTCTACTCCCGTGCCACCACCGACATCGAGTACCAGTTCCCCTTCGGCTCCGGCTGGGGCGAGCTGTGGGGCATCGCCGACCGCACCAACTATGACCTGGGCCGCCATCAGGAGGCCTCCGGCAAGTCTCTTGAGTACTTCGATCAGGAGAAGAACGAGCACTATATCCCCTATGTCATCGAGCCGTCCCTGGGCTGCGACCGTGTGGCGCTGGCCTTCCTGTGCGAGGCCTATGACGAGGAGGTTGTGGGCCAGGATAAGAAGGGCAACCCCGACATCCGCACCGTGCTGCACCTGCATCCGGCGCTGGCTCCCTTCAAGGCTGCCGTCCTGCCGCTGAGCAAGAAGCTCTCCCCCAAGGCCGAGGAGATCTACAAGATGCTCAAGCACGACTTCATGGTGGACTTCGACGACGCCGGCTCCATCGGCAAGCGCTACCGTCGGGAGGACGAGATCGGCACCCCTCTGTGCATCACCGTGGACTTCCAGACCGTGGGCGACGAGAACACCCCCGCCGACGACTGCGTCACCGTCCGCGACCGCGACACCATGGAGCAGGTCCGCATCCCCATTGCCGAACTGAAGGACTACATCGCCAAGAAGTGCGATTTCTGATTTTGCCATAAAAAAGACCTGCCGTGGACTTTCCCGGCAGGTCTCTTTTTGCGTCGAAGCAGAAGTTGCGTAAAAATCGGAAGCGAAAACACGCAAAAGTTGCGTTTTTTGTTTTTCAAAAATACGCAACTTTTGCCCGTCCACTGTAGGGGCAGATCGTATCCTCCCGCGCTAACAGCGCCCTTGGCTCCACAACACGTCCGGCGTGGTTTCATTCATCGGAACACGCAAAATCCATCAGGTGGCGGGCATCTGTAGCCTCCCCTACAGGAGCTGTACGATAATTATGCGTGGAAAACGTACTTGTCCAGCCGGTCGAAGGCTTCTTTGACCCGGGACAGGGGCAGGGCCAGGTTGATGCGGACGTGGCAGGGGCCGCAGAACTGGCGGCCGTCCTGGAAGGCCACGCCCACTGCCCAGGCGGCCTGCTCCACATCGTCGATGGTCTTGCCGTGTTCCTTACACCACTCGGTGCAGTCGGCAAACAGCATGTAGGTGCCCTGGGGGCGGCAGACCTTCACACCCTCAAAATGCTCCCGGATGTAATTGCAGGCAAAGTCCACGTTTTCGGTGAGCACCTGCCGCAGCTCCTCCAGCCATGCCTGCCCCTCGTCCTGATAGGCGCCGATGAGGGCGTACATGGACAGCACATTCTGGGAATTGTAGTGGCTGAGGGATGCCTCCTTCGCCACCCGATCCCGGAGCCAGGGGTTGTAGATGATGCTGTAGCTGCCCACCAGGCCCGCCAGGTTGAAGGTCTTGCTGGGGGCGTACATGGCGACGGTGCGCTGCTTGGCGTCCTCGCTGACGGACTGGGTGGGGATGTGCTTATGGCCCGTGAGAATCAGATCGGACCAGATTTCGTCGGAGATGACGTAGACATTGTGCTTTTTGTAGAGCGCCATGGCCTTCTCCAGCTCCCAGCGCTCCCAGACCCGGCCGCAGGGGTTGTGGGGCGAGCAGAGGATGGCGGCGTGGATGTTGTGTTCCACGATTTTCTTTTCCATGTCGTCAAAATCCATGCGCCAGATGCCCTGATCGTCGATGGTCAGGGGAGAATGGATTATTTTGTAGCCGTTGTCGCCCAGGGCGTGGGTGAAGCCGATGTAGGTGGGGGAGTGGACCAGCACCTTGTCGCCCCGGGAGCACAGGACATTCAGCGCGCTGACCACGCCGCCCAGAACGCCGTTGGCATAGCCGATGTCTTCCGGGGTTACCTCCATGCCGTTGCGCTGCCGCTGCCAGCGGATGATGGCATCATAGTATTCCTGCCGGGGGGCAAAATAGCCGTAGGCAGGGTGCTGCACCCGCCGGGTGATGAATTCGGGAACGGTGGGGACGGTGGGAAAATTCATGTCCGCCACCCACATGGGGATCACGTCAAAGCCCTCTTTTCTGCCGCCCTCGGGAACGGGAGCCGCATCCACGGCGATGGCATCCATGCCCCGGCGGTCCATGACGGTGGTAAAATCGTATTTCATTGCGCTGCCTCCTGTTTTCTGTTTCTATACTGAATTATAGGGGCTTCCGGAGGAAAAAGCAAGGGCCGCGGCAATTGCCCGGCATTGTAGTAGGGTGTAATATCTGAAAATTGCAATTTGGCGGGGCAAATTACCACCCAGCCAATGTAGGGGAGGATATCATCCTCCCGCGCAGTGTAAGCTCTCAAAAGGCAATCACGTTGGGCGAATTCGTACCTATGTCCAACATTTTCCCATTCAACCGAACACTCAGAAATCGAAACCTGGCGGGAGGCTAATAGCCTCCCCTACAGTGGCTGGGCATTCATTTTTACTGCGTGGGAACGATACCGGGCTGTACCCAGGAGTGTGGCGAATACAGACCACCCCGGTGCGGCATTGTCTGCGGCGACTCGCCGCAAAATTACAATTTTTAAGTGTGACACCCCAGCAGGGGAGGATATCATCCCACCCCGATGCCATTCAACGCACCGGCAAACATGAAAAAAAGATTGCAAAGCGGCCCATCTGCTGGTATACTAAGGTATTATGGGAGAATTTGGGAATTCGAGGAAATTAGAACAATCCGGGAGGAGTATTCATGAGTATAGCCAACATCATTTCTTTGCTGGGCGGACTGGGCGCGTTCCTGTTCGGTATGAAGTACATGGGCGAGGGCCTGGAGCAGGCAGCCGGTTCCAAGATGAAGGACCTGCTGGAAAAGCTGACCCGCAACCCCATCCTGGGCTTCCTGCTGGGCACGCTGGTAACCGTGGTCATTCAGTCCTCCTCCGCCACCACCGTCATGGTCATGGGCTTCATCAACGCCGGCATTATGGACCTGGCCCAGGCCACCGGCGTCATCTTCGGCGCCAACATCGGTACCACCATCACCTCCGTCCTGATTGCTCTGGATGTCTCCGGCATCGCGCCGTTCTGCATGTTCATCGGCGCCTTCCTGATGCTCTATTCCAAGAAGGCCAAGTATAAGCACATCGGACAGATCATCCTGGGCTTCGGTCTGCTGTTCCAGGGCCTGCACACCATGTCCGGCTCCATGAAGCCGCTGAAGGATGTGGTCTGGTTCCAGGAGTTCATCATGAACGCCAAGAATCCCATTCTGGGCATTCTGGTGGGTGCGCTGCTGTGCGCCGTGATCCAGAGCTCCTCCGCCGCCGTCGGTATTCTCCAGGCGCTGGCCATGCAGGGACTGATGCCCCTGTACTTTGCCTCGTTCCTGGTGGCGGGCATCAACATCGGCTCCGCCATGCCCACCATTCTGGCCTCCATGAGCGCCCGGAACAACGCCAAGCGGGCTGCCATGATCTACCTGATCTACAACGTGGTGGGCGCCATCGTCATGACCGCCATCACGCTGCTGCTGCCCTATGCCGAGCTCATTGAGCGCCTGGTGCCCAGTCCCGCGTTCCAGGTCTCCGTGATCCACATCATCTTCAAGGTTGTGGCCGCCGCCCTGCTGCTGCCCGCCACGCAGCTGGTGGTCAGGCTGACCTACAAGCTGGTTCCCAAGCAGAAGCACGAGGACGCCGCCCGACTGGAGTACATCGACGTCAACCTGGTGGGCAACCCCAGCGTCTCCATGCTGCAGATCCGCGCCGAGGTTGACCGGATGACCCGGCTGGTGGCCGAGAATATCCACCTGGCCATGGAGGGCATCTTCAAAAACCAGGTCCTGCACGCCAAGACCATCGCCGACAACGAATCCGTCATCGACTTCCTCACCGATTCCATCAGCGACTATCTGGTGAAGTTCAACATCCAGGAGCTGTCCGAGAAGGACGCCACCTATGTCAACCGCGTCTTCCAGACCCTCAGCGACCTGGAGCGGATCGGCGACTACGCCGAGCATCTGCTCCATGTGAACGAGCGCAGCGCCGAAAAGAATCTGGTGTATTCCGAAACCGCCCTGGCGGAGCTGCAGGAGATCTACGGCAATGTGGAAAAGCTCTATGCCGAAGCCACCTCCCGGTTCTATTCCCAGGACATCGGCATCGACGAGCTGAAGCGGCTGGCCAAGCTGGAGCGGGAAAACCGCAAGAAGACCAAGCAGTCCCAGCAGAACCACATGGACCGCCTGCGGCTGGGCGAATGCAGCGTGGACGCCGGCATCATGTTCGGCGAGGTGCTGAACTCCCTGAACCGGATCGGCGGCCACTCCATCAACATCGCGGAGGTCTCCACCTCCACCAAGTAAATGACAGCACGCGGCTTCCCCACCCCCGGGGGCAGCCGCGTGCTGCTTTTTCCAATTGTTCAGCCCCACCGTCCCAGGGTGCTGCATTGAAAAAATGGAATTTGGCGGGGCAAATTACCACCCAGCCAATGTAGGGGAGGATATCATCCTCCC